>CALQFM020000049.1 GCA_943329845.2 Candidatus Kuenenia stuttgartensis
CGCTACCGCAGCCGCTGCTCGTTCCCGAAGATCATTCGAATAGGGTCTCGCCATCCCGGCTGGCCTCCATCCCCAGCCAACAGGTTGAATCAGAATTCAACCGACTTGGGAATCCCCTTTCGATTCAATCATTCAGGAATCGAGTCTAAGGCTGTGCCTTGACCAGTCCGAGGACGTCGGACAGCAGGAAGATCAGGCTCACGATCATCCCGTAGACCACGCCCGAGATGAGGACGACGGACAGAATCCCCGTCAACATAGCGCCCAGGTAGACCAGCCCGTCGCGCTCCAGCAACGCCAGCGAGAACAGGCAGATCGCCAGCGCCGGCGGCATGTTGCCCAGCGGGATGGGCAGGAACAGCACGATCGACAGCAACAGGCAGGTCACGCCCATGAGCTGGTCGAACGGTCGCGTCGCCAGCAGGATCAGGCGCGGCCGCATCAGCCGCTCGGCCCGCGCCATCAGCGGCGCCACCCGCGCCACGATGCGGACGAAGTCGGTGAGCAGCAGCGAGCGCTGTGAAATCAGCTGGGGCAGCCAGGGCGATGAGCGGCCGACGGCGAGCTGGATGGCCAGGAACAGCAGCGGCGCGCCCAGGATCAGCGACGTGCCGGGCGGTGTCGGCAGCAGGTTCGGCACCGCGAAGATGAACATCAGCGCGCCGAAAGCACGGTCGTCGAGCCGCGCCGTGATGTCGGCGATGGAGATTCGCTCCAGCGGATGGTCGGCGGCGATCTGGGTCAGCAACTCGGACAGCTTGGGGCCGCGCGGCCTAGCGTGGCCGGTCTCGGGCCTCGTTGCGCTATCGGGATCGACGGTATCGGGCGACGGGTCGGTGCTCACGGAACCGAGGCTTACCAGATCAACCGGGTGTTGTCTGCGCCCGCGTCCGTTAAATGCTTGTGACGGGCCGAAACAGCGCTTGAAACGGCGTCCCCGGCCCTCTACTCAGGACGCCCATGGACGTCGCACGCCAGACCGCTGCCGCCTTGCTCGAAACGGTGCTTTCCAAGCGCCATGCCTTCGACGAGTCGTTCGCCCGTGCGGTCGAGCCGCTGGCGCCGCAGGACCGGGGATTCGTCCGCCAGCTCTGCGCCACGGTGCTGCGCCGGCTGGGCCAGATCGACGACCTGATCGACGGCTGCCTGGATAAGCCGCTGCCGCCCGCCATGCCCGCGCCGCGCGACATCCTGCGCCTCGGCGTCGCCCAGCTGCTGTTCCTCAACACGCCCGCGCACGCCGCCATCGACACTTCCGTGACCCTGGCCGACGAGCATGACGACAAGCGGGTTGCCGCGTTCAAGGGCGTGATCAACGCCGTGCTGCGCCGGCTGTCGCAGGAAGGCGCCGCCAAGCGCGCCCGGCAGGATGGGCCGAAACTGAACACGCCGAAATGGCTATGGGACAGCTGGGCCAAGGCCTATGGCGGCGACAAGGCGCGCCAGATCGCCGAGATGCACCTTCGCGAGCCGCCGCTCGACTTGACCCTGAAGCCGGGCCTGGACTTGAAGCAATGGGCGCAGAAGCTGGGCGGCCAGGTATTGCCGACCGGCACCGTGCGCATCACGGCCGGCGGCCGGATCGAGGAGCTGGCCGGCTACAATGACGGCGCCTGGTGGGTGCAGGACGCCGCCGCGGCGCTGCCCGCGCGACTTCTCGGCGACATTGCCGGCAAGACGGTCGTCGACCTGTGCGCCGCGCCGGGCGGCAAGACCGCGCAGCTCGCCTCGGCGGGCGCGTTGGTCACCGCCGTCGACCGCGCGCCGCCGCGAATCAAGACGCTCAATATCAACCTGCGGCGGCTGAAGCTGCAGGCCGAGGTGGTCACGGCGGACGGCGCGACATGGAAGCCGTCCGCGCCCGCGGACGCGGTGCTGCTCGATGCCCCATGTTCCTCTACCGGCACGATCCGCCGCCATCCGGACGTGGCGCTGCTGAAGACCGAGCGCGACGTAACGTCCGTGAAGCCGGTCCAGGCCGAGCTGCTGAAGAACGCCGCGCGCATGCTCAAGCCCGGCTGCACGCTGATCTATTGCGTCTGTTCGCTGCAGCCCGAGGAAGGGCCGCAGCAGATCACCGCTTTCCTGAAAGCCAACCAGGGATTCAGCCGCAAGCCCGTGACGCCCGGCGAGATCGGCGGCCTCGCCGAGCTGATCACGCCCGACGGCGACCTCCGCACCTTGCCGTTCCACCTCGCCGAACAGGGCGGCATGGACGGCTTCTTCGCGGCAAGACTCGTGAAGAAGGGCTGATTTTCCGAACTAAGACTGGATAGGGCTCGTATTTTGTAGTTATAACTGTACATACAAATGGCTGCAGCGATTTGAGCATGGTTATTTCCGGATTCGATTGGGACGAGCACAATCGCGGCAAATGCCAGAAACACGGCGTGTCCACGGATGAGATCGAGGCGCTGTTTTTGACGGGCCTGGTGATCCGGCCCGATGTTGCCCACTCGGGCAAGGAAGAGCGTCTTCTGGCGATCGGAAAGAGCCAGGTGGGTCGATGGATATTTCTCGCGTTCGCCATCCGCGGATCGGCGGACGAGATTCTCGTCCGGCCCATCAGCACCCGGTACATGCACCGCAGGGAAGTTGAGCACTATGAAAAAGAAAATTCCGGTCCTCTCGACGGATGAAGAAGCCGAACGCTTTGTCGAAGGTGTCGACCTGACCGGGTATGACCTGTCTGGCTTCGCCGCCGCCCGGTTCGAGTTCGATAGAAAGACCGCCCGCGTCAACATGCGGCTCCCCGAGCGGCTGCTCGATGCGGTCAAGGCCCGTGCGAAGGCGCGCGGCATACCGTATCAACGCCTCATCCGTGAGGCCTTGGAACGTGCGGTGGAAAGCCGTTAGTCCGGCCGCAGCTCGTCGTTCTCGATCCTGCCGTCGACGATGTGGATCTGCCGGTCGCCGGCTCTCGCGAATTCCGGGTCGTGGGTGACGGCAAGCACCGTCTTGTTCCGGTCGTGCACCAGTTCCGACAGGATTTCGCGCACATTGGCGCTGGCCTTCGAGTCCAGGTTTCCGGTCGGTTCGTCGGCCAGGATGATCAGCGGGTCGTTGGCGAGCGCGCGGGCGATGGCGACCCTCTGGCGCTGGCCGCCGGAAAGCTGGTCGGGCCGCTTGCGGAGCTGGTCGCCCATGCCCAGGTCGACGAGCAGCGCCTCGGCGCGCTCGCGCTGTTCCTTGTCGGTCAGTCGGCCCAGCTTGGCCATGGGCAGCAGGACGTTGTCGACCACGCTGAACTCGACCAGCAGGAAGTGGAACTGGAAGACGAAGCCGAGCTTTTCCAGCCGGACCCGGGCAATCTGGCGCTCGGTCAGCGTCGTGACCTCCTCGCCATCGAGCCAGATCTTGCCCGATGTCGGCATGTCGAGCAGGCCGAGCAGGTAGAGCAGTGACGACTTGCCCGAGCCCGAGGGTCCCATGATCGAAACGAATTCGCCCCGATTGATGGAAAGGCTCGCGTTCTTGACCAGCGTTACCGGCACCTCGCCGGTCAGTTCGCGGGTGACGTTCTCGGCGCGCAGCACCTCGGTCACGGTCATGGCTGTTCGCCGCTCAAGCCTGCCCCCGCAGGATGTCGACCGGATGCACCAGCCCGGCCTTGCGCGCCGGGAAATAGGCGGCGCCCATGGAACTCAGCGCGGCGAAGGCACACGCTATCAGCGCCTGGTCGAGGCCCCAGTACAGCGGCATCTCGATGGGAACGGTGACGCCGGGCACCTGGAAACTCAGGGTCGATAGCACCCAGATCAGGCTGTAGCCCAGCGCCAGCCCGCCGACGCTGCCCATCAGTCCGATGATCGTGCCTTCCCAGAGAAACACATGGCGCACATCGCGGGCGGTGAAGCCCATGGACTTCAGGATGGCGATGTCGCGGCGCTTTTCCATCACCACCGTGGAGATGATGTTGTAGATGCCGAACGAGGCGACCACGAGGATGGCGCTGACCACGCTGTACATGATGATGTTGCGCACCAGCAGCACCGACAGCAGGCTCTCCGACGCCTCTTGCCATGACCTCGCCCGGTAACCGATGCGCTTCTCGATGCGTGCCGCCACCGCGCGCGAGGCGTAGGGGTCGTCGAGCTGCATCACCAGGATGTTGGCGCGGTCGGGCCGGTCCAGCAGCACCTGTGCCCGCTTCAGCAGCACATAGGCCTGACCTTCGTCGATGGCGGTCGCGCCGGTCTCGAACAGGCCGACGATCTTCATGGTGCGCACCAGTCCCACCGGCGACGACACGGTCACGTTGTCGCCCATCGCCAGGTTCATCTTTTTCGCCAGCGCCCGGCCGATGATGATGCCGTTGGGACTGGACGACAGGGCCTGCATGTTGCCGGCGACGATCTTGTCCTCGATGTCGCTGACGCCGGCCATCAGCTCGGGCACGACGCCGTTCATCAGCACGCCCTGTTCCTTGCCGGCATAGGTCATGATGATCTGGCCGGACAGCACCGGCGCCACTCTCAGGCCCGGCATGCGCTCGATATAGGCCATCTTCTGCTTGTAGCCGCGGATGCCGCGCACTTCGGTCTTCGGCTTGACGTTGGAAATGGAAACCGCGGCGCCGGGAAAGCGCTTGACCGCCGGCTGGACCGGCGCGTCGCGGAACTCGTCGGACACCGTGATGTGGGGCGCGGAATCGACCAGCCGCTTGATGAAGTCCCGCTCCGACCCGCGCATCAGCGAACTCACCGCCATGAAGAACGCCACGCCCAGCATGACGCCCAGCAGCGACATCAGCGTCTGGCGGCGCCGGCTGTTGAGGTGCGTGAGCGCGATCTTCAGGGTGAGCGGCATCAGCCCGGCCTGGTGCGCTGCACCGTTACGTCCCGGCCCGGCTTGAGCCGGTCGTCGGGCTGGACCACGATGGTGTCTCCCCGAACCAGTCCGGACTTGATCTCGGTCCAGTCGTTGCCCGACGCGCCGGTGACCACCGCCCGTTCCTGCGCCTTGCCGTCCTTCACCAGCCAGACCTTGCCGTCGGTGACGGCGGTCGCCGGCACCAGCAGGGCATTGGTCTTCTCGTCGGTGATGATATTGCAGTCGGCGGTCATGCCGATCAGCAGCGGCGTGTCCTCGGGCAGACGGATGCGCACCCGGAAGCTGCGCGCCACGGGATCGCCCTTCGGCGTGATCTCGCTCACCGTGCCTTCCAGCACCTTGTCCGGATAGGCGTCGGCGCGGATCAGCACCTTCTGGCCAGGGCGAACCTGCGGAATGTCCTCCTCGTCGACCTCGACGGAGACGCGCAACGGCGCGCAGCAAGCCATCCAGAACAGCGCCTGGCCCGCCGGGAACACCTGGCCGACCTCACCGTCGCGCCGGATGATGCGGCCCGCCTCGGGCGCTCGGAGTTCCATTTCCGCGTTCTGCTTGCGGATGCGGGCGAGCGAGGCCCTTGCCGTGTCCAGATCGTTCCTGGCCGAATCCCGGGCGACACCGGTTCCCACGCCCCGCGCGAGCAGGCCCGCGGCCCGGTCGTACTGGTTCTGGGCGAACCTCACCCGCGCTTCCCATTCGCGAACGGACTGGGCCAGCTCCTCGTTGTCGAAGGTGGCGAGCTTCTGGCCCTTCACCACCTCGGCGCTCTCGTCGACCAGGAGCTGGGCGAGGCGGCCGCCGGACTTGGGCGCGATCGGCATCATCACCGTCGGCTCCACGGTGCCCGAGGCGTAGACCGCCTGCACCGCCGGCCCGATCCGCGGATGGGTGACCTGGACCGTTACAGGCCCGGCGCGCCACCAGAACACCGCTCCTGCCGCAGCCAGAACCGCGACAAGGAGCAAGGAACGCAGCAACCATTTATTCATGCGCCGTCATACCAGCCGATCCAGAAAAACACGCGGTTCCGCCCCGGGCTCGCCACGGCAAGAGTTACCCGGTGGTAAGGCTGCGCACAATGCACTGTAAACGGGCGACGCGCTGCCAAAAAGCGACCGTCGTGCTTGCGGCTTCGGGGTCAAGTTGGTAAGCACATTCCATGCAACAACAGGTCCGGATTTCACCGTCCATCCTATCCGCTGATTTCGCGAAGCTGGGCGAGGAAGTCCGCGCGATCGACGCGGCCGGCGCGGATTATATCCACATCGACGTGATGGACGGCCACTTCGTGCCCAATCTGACCATCGGTCCCAGCGTCATCAAGGCGTTGCGGCCGCACAGCGACAAGATTTTCGACGTCCATCTGATGATTTCCCCGGTCGATCCCTTCATCCAGGCGTTTCGCGACGCCGGCGCCGACATCATCACCGTGCATCCGGAAGCCGGGCCGCACCTGCACAGGACGGTCCAGGCGATCAAGGCCACCGGCGCGAAGGCCGGCGTGTCGCTCAACCCGTCGACGCCTGTCGAGGCCGTCGACTTCGTGCTGGGCGACATCGACCTGATCCTGGTGATGAGCGTCAATCCGGGTTTCGGCGGCCAGTCGTTCATCGAGAGCCAGCTTGCCAAGATCGGTCGCCTGCGTACCATGATCGACCGCAGCGGCCGCGCGATCGACCTGGAAGTGGATGGCGGCGTCACCGCCGACAACGCGGCAAGGGTCGTCGCCGCCGGTGCCGACGTTCTCGTCGCCGGCACGGCGGCGTTCAAGGGAGGACCGGTGCAGTATTCGGACAATATCCGCCGGCTTCGCGGCCCGTCCGCCTGATCCGCCGGAGCGCCATGGCCAGCAAGGCGAAATCCAGGTTCACCGATCCCACGCGCGGCATGTCGCACGGGCTGCGGCAGCGGCTGCGCACGTATTATTACGGCACGTTCCTGTATCGCCGGGTGCTGAAGGGCGCCCATCCGGTGCAGATCAAATTCAACCCCAAGAACCACTGGGGCGGCGATGTGGCCGTGGCCGACGCGCTGTTCCGCGGCCAGTACAGCTTCGCCGGACACACGGTCAGCGCGCCCAACGAGAACCCGTGGCGACTGCCGGCGCCCAGCCAGGCGTGGCAGGACGCCCTCCACGGCTTCGGCTGGCTGCGGCATTTCCGCGCCCAGGGCGGCGACGCGGCCAAGCGCCACGTTGAATCGCTGATCAAGAAGTGGCTGCAGGACTTCCAGGACTGGGATCCTGTCGCCTGGCAGCCCGACGTGATCGCCCAGCGGCTGATCGCGTGGATGAGCAACGCTTCCATGGCCGTGAGCACCCAGGATCTGGTGCATCACAGCGCGGTGATGAATTCCATGGCGCGCCAGGCGCGGCACTTGGCGCGCACCGCGCCCATCGCCCGCGACGGCCTGCCGCGGCTGATCGCCATCATCGGACTGGTCTACAGCGGCTTTTGCCTGCCGGAAGGCGCGCGGCGGCTGTCGAAGGGTCTGCAGCTGCTCGAGCGCGAACTGGACCGGCTGGTGCTGGCCGACGGCTGCATCGTCACCCGCAATCCCAGCGACCAGTTCGAGGCGCTCCGGGCGCTGGTCGCGCTGAAGGCTGACCTGCGCGCCGCCAACCAGGAAATGCCCAACTACATCCAGCGTGCCATCGACCGCATGGCGCCCATGCTGCGCTTCTTCCGGCTGGGCGACGGCAGGCTGGCGCTCTTCAACGGCAGTTTCGAGGAGTCCGCCGACGAGATCGACCAGGTGCTCGACGCCGCGAAGGCCCAGGGCAAACCGCTCGGCGGCGCGATCTATTCGGGTTTCCAGCGGGTGCAGGCCGGCCAGGCGATCATTCTGGTGGACGCCGGTTCGCCGCCGCCGGGCGACCTCAGCGTCAGCGCCCACGCCAGCCCGAATGCGTTCGAGATGTCGGTCGGCACCGAGCGGTTGATCGTCAACTGCGGCTCCAGCGACGAGATTCTGTTCGACGGCGTCCACAAGGTCAGCCGCACCACGGCCGCCCATTCAACGCTGATCATCGACAACAAGAACTCGTTCCCCATCCTGCGGAACCAGCGCATCGGCAAGCGGCCCAAGAAGGTGCTGGCGACGCGCGACGAGATGGACGACACGGTCAGCCTCGACATCACCCACTATGGCTACATCATGGCGTTCGGCTACGAGCACGAGCGTATCCTGAAGGTGGCCCGGAGCGGCAAGGTGGTCGAGGGCATCGACGCGCTGCGCTCGGTCAACCGCAAGAAGCGCCCCAAGGCGCCCGTCGACATCCGCTTCCACCTGCATCCGGATGTGGACGCAAGGCGCACGGTCGACGGCGGCGCGGTCGAGCTGACTTTGCGGGGCGGCGCCATGTGGCGGTTCGAATCGACCCACGGCGTCAATGTCGAGGAAAGCATCTATCTGGGCGAGCGCGGCCATGTGCGGTCGACGCGGCAGCTCGTGGTCAGCAGCACCAGCGGCGCGTCGCGGCTGCAGATCAACTGGCGCCTGCTCAAAGTCTAACGCAAGAACAAGAAGGCCATCATGACCGACCAACCCATCCGCAGGGCGCTGCTTTCCGTTTCCGACAAGACCGGCCTGGTGGAACTGGGCCGGTTCCTCGCCGGCCATGGCGTCGAGCTCCTGTCGACCGGCGGCTCGGCCAAGCTGCTGGCCGACAACGGCATCCCCGTGCGCGAGGTCGCGGACTTCACCGGCTTTCCCGAGATGATGGACGGACGGGTGAAGACCCTGCACCCGAAGGTGCATGGCGGCCTGCTGGGCCTGCGCGACAAGCACGCCGACGCCATGACCCAGCACGGCATCGGCGCCATCGACCTGCTGGTGGTCAACCTCTATCCCTTCAAGGAAACCGTCGCCAAGGGCGGCGACTTCGACGAGTGCATCGAGAATATCGACATCGGCGGCCCGGCGATGATCCGCTCGGCGGCCAAGAACCACAAATTCGTCACCGTCGTGGTCGAGGCCGCCGACTACAAGGCGGTGATCGACGACATGACCGCCCATGGCGGCGGCACCACCGAGGCGACGCGCCGCCGGCTCGCAGCCAAGGCCTACGCGCGCACAGCGTCCTATGACTCGGCCATCTCCGGCTGGTTCGCCGGGCAGCTCGGCGACACCTTCCCCGAGCGCCTGACCGTCTCCGGCACGCTGCAGCAGACGCTGCGCTATGGCGAGAACCCGCACCAGCAGGCGGCGTTTTACGTCTCCGGCGACAAGCGGCCGGGCGTCGCCAGTGCGCGCCAGCTCCAGGGCAAGGAACTGAGCTACAACAACCTCAACGATACCGACGCCGCCTATGAGGCGGTGGCCGAGTTCGATCCGGCGGAGCAGCCCGCCGTGGTCATCGTCAAGCACGCCAATCCCTGCGGCGTCGCGATCGCCGGCAGCATGGCCGAAGCCTATCGCCGGGCGCTCGCCTGCGACCCGGTCAGCGCGTTCGGCGGCATCATCGCCCTCAACAACACGCTCGACGGCGAGACGGCGGCCGAGATCGCCAAGATCTTCACCGAGGTGATCATCGCCCCGGACGCCACCGACGAGGCACGCGAGATCATCGCCGGCAAGAAAAACCTGCGTCTGCTGCTTGCGGGCGGCCTGCCGGACCCGGCGGCGCCGGGCATGACGGTTAAGTCGGTGGCGGGCGGTTACCTGCTGCAGAACCGCGACAACGGCCGGGTGTTCCGCGACGGCCTGAAGGTGGTGACGAAACGTGCGCCGACCGAGCGCGAGCTGACCGACCTGCTGTTCGCCTTCCGGGTCTGCAAGCACGTCAAGTCGAACACCATCGTCTATGTGAAGGACGGCGCCACGGTCGGCGTCGGCGCCGGCCAGATGAGCCGGGTCGATTCAGCCCGTATCGCCGCCCGCAAGGCCCAGGACGTTGCCGAGGCCGAAGGTCTGCCCGAGCCGCGCACGAAGGGGTCGGTGGTGGCCTCCGACGCCTTCTTCCCCTTCGCCGACGGCCTGCTCGCCGCCGCCGAGGCGGGCGCCACGGCGGTGATCCAGCCGGGCGGCTCCATGCGCGACCAGGAAGTCATCGACGCCGCCGATGCGGCAGGGCTCGCCATGGTGCTGACGGGAATGCGGCACTTCCGGCATTAACCCGGGTGCCCCTCAGATCGACGCGAACACGCCCCGGATCTGCCTGGCCACGTAGCCCAGCTTGCCGACGGTGACGCTGCCGCTCGATTGCAGCTCGGCGATCAGTTCCCGCGCTCGCGACAGTGCCTTGACGTGGTGGGCGGCCCAGGATTCCACGCCGCCTTCGGCCAGCGCCATGCCGGTCAGTTCGCGCTGTTGGTCGTAGAGGTCGTCGACGATGCTGCCCAGCGCCAGCCGGTCCCAATGGTCGGCTGTCGCGACCATCTCGGTAGCGCCGCGCAGCCAGTCGAGGCCGGTGCGGCCCCCTACCGCGAAATAGGCGCGGGCGATGTCGTCGACCGGCGCCACCGCGCGCTCCTTCAGCAGCACGATGTCGGTGGCCGACAGCATCAGCTCCAGGCAGGCGATCCGGTGCGCCAGGTCGGCCGGCACACCCTTGGCGACCAGCAGGCTGATCTGTTCGGCGATGGCGTCGCCGCTGCTCACCTCCATGAGCGCGTCCGAGGCGAACAGCGCCTGCACGCCCGACTGGAAACGCTCGACCACGGTCCGGATGTCGAGCGGCAGGCCCAGATGGGTCAGGAACCAGCTGGACATCCGGTGCAGCAGCTCCTTGACCTCCAGGATCATGCCGGTCTGCACATGGGCGGGAACGGCATTGTCGAGGCGGTCGATGTCGTCCCACAGCGCCTGCAGGCCCATCACCTCGCGGGCGACGATATAGGCGGTGGCGATCTGATCGACGGGCGCGCCGCTCTCCTCGGCCACGCGGGTGACGTAGGTGATGCCGGCGCGGTTGACGATCTCGTTGCCCACCGTCATGGCGATGATGTTGCGCCGCAGCTGATGGCTCCTGATCTGCTCGGCGAAGCGCTGGCGCATGGCGGGCGGGAAATAGGCGATCAGGTCGTTGCAGATCCACGGGTCGTCGGGCAGATCGCTGCGGGCGAGACGCCGCTTCAGCGAGTTCTTGGCATAGGCCAGCAGCACCGCCAGCTCGGGCCGGGTAAGGCCTTCGCCCGCGGCATGGCGCCTGGCGAGTTCCTCGTCGTCGGGCAGGAATTCCACCGCCCGCTCCAGGGTGCCCTCATGCTCCAGCCGGTGCATGAACCGGGCCTGCGCGTCGAGCAGCTCGGCGGCGCGGCTGCCGGTGGTCGACAGGGTTTCGGTCTGCCGGTAGTTGGTGGCGAGGACGAGCGCGCCCACGTCGTCGGTCATCTCGACCAGCAGGGCGTTGCGCTGCTTTTCGGTCAGGTCGCCGTCCGCGACCACCGCGTTCAGCAGGATCTTGATGTTGACCTCGTAGTCGGAGCAGTTCACGCCGGCCGAGTTGTCGACCGCGTCGGTGTTGAGCCTGCCGCCGTGGCGGGCATATTCGACGCGGCCGCGCTGGGTGAATCCCAGGTTGCCGCCTTCGCCCACGACCTTGAAGCGCAGGTCCCTGCCGTCGACCCGGAGTATGTCGTTGGCGCGGTCGCCGACCTCGGCATTGGTTTCGCTGCTGGCCTTCACGTAGGTACCGATGCCGCCCACCCACAGCAGGTCGGCCTCGGCCTTCAGGAGGGCGTGGATCAGTTCGGCCGGTGTCGTGGTGTCGGATTCGATGCCGGTGAGCGCCTTGACCTGCGGCGTCAGTGCGATGGACTTGACGCTGCGGGCGAACACGCCGCCGCCTTCCGAGATCAGTGCCGGGTTGTAGTCGGCCCAGCTGGAGCGGGGCAGATCGAACAGCCGCCGCCGTTCGTCGAAGGCGGCTTCCGGATCCGGATCGGGATCGATGAACACATGGCGGTGGTCGAACGCCGCCACCAGCTTCAGCGCGCGCGACAGCAGCAGGCCGTTGCCGAACACGTCTCCGGACATGTCGCCGATGCCCACGATGGTGATCGGCTGGGTCTGGACGTCGATGCCCAGTTCGCGGAAGTGGCGCTGGACGCTGATCCAGGCGCCGCGGGCGGTGATGCCCATCTTCTTGTGGTCATAGCCGTTGCTGCCGCCCGAGGCGAAGGCGTCGCCCAGCCAGAAGCCGTATTGCAGCGAGATCTCGTTGGCGATGTCCGAGAAGCTCGCGGTCCCCTTGTCGGCCGCGACCACCAGATAGGGATCGTCCTCGTCGTAGCGGACCACGCTCGCGGGCGGCGCCACGTTGCCGCCGACGATGTTGTCGGTAATGTCGAGCAGGCCGGACATCAGCGTGCGGTAGCAGCGGATGCCCTCGGCCTGGATTTCCTCGCGGGTGCCGCCGTCCGGCAGATGCCTGGGCACGAAGCCGCCCTTGGCGCCGTCGGGCACGATCACCGCGTTCTTCACCATCTGCGCCTTGATCAGGCCCAGGATCTCGGTGCGGAAGTCCTCCGGCCGGTCCGACCAGCGGATGCCGCCGCGCGCCACCTTGCCGCCGCGCAGATGAATCCCTTCCATCCACGGCGCGTATACGAACACTTCTACCATCGGCCGGGGCTTCGGCAGGCCCTCGACCATCTGGCTGTCCAGCTTCAGCGACAGATAGGGCTTGGGCTTGCCGTTCGCGTCCGGCTGGTAGTAGTTGGTCCGCAGCGTCGACTGGATGAGATTGACGAAGCGGCGGATGATGCGGTCCTCGTCCAGGCTCTGCACGGCTTCGAGCTGGGTTTCGATCCGCTGGGCGATCTCCGCGGCCTGGGTGTGGTCGGCGGCGGGATCGAAGCGGGCGGCGAACAGCGCCACCAGGTTGCCGACGATCTCGGGGTTGCCGGTCAACGACTTGCGCATGTAGGACTGCGAGAACATGGTGCCCGCCTGGCGCAGATATTTCAGGTAGGCGCGCAGGATGACGATCTCGCGCCAGCCCATGGCGGTGTGCAGCACCAGCTGGTTGAGGCTGTCGTCCTCGGCCGAGCCGTCACACATCTCGGCCAGCGCGTCCTCGAGCGGGGCCTTCACGTCGCGCAGGCGGTGCTCGGTGCCGGAGGCGTCGAGCAGCAGGATGTCGTGGATCCAGGCCTCGTGGGCCTCGCCGCGCGGACGCACGGAGTAGGCCTGCTCCTCCATCACCTTCAGGCCCAGATTCTCCAGCTTGGGCAGCACGTCGCTCAGCGGCACCAGGTGGCTGGCGTGGTAGATCTTCACCCTCAGGATGTCGGGCGTGTCGCCGACCCGCCGGTAGACGTTGAAGGCGCGGGATTCGGCGCCGCTCAGTTCGTCCAGCTTCCCGATGTCCTGGACCGCCAGTCCGGGATCGTAGGCATCGCAATAAGCCAGACTTACGCCCTCGGCGTACCGGGTCCACAACGCGTTGCCCCGCTCGTCGCCGAAGTGCTCGCGGAGGCTGTCCTTGAGATGGTCGCGCCAGGTACGGATGATCTCGGCGACGTGGTCGTCGAGTTCGTCGGAACCCACGTCCGGCATGGGACCCGGCGGCAGGCTGACCAGCAGGTGCAGACGGGCCAGCGGCGAATCGCCGATCTGGGTGTTTTCTGCCGCGATCTCCCCGCCCAGCGCATCGGCGAACAGCGCCGCGATGCGCTGCCGGCGGTCGTTGGTGAAGGCATCCTTGGGGATGTAGACCTGGACCGAGGCGAAGCCGCCATAGGAATCCAGGCGGACGAACGACTTGGCATGCGGGCGCTCGAGCAGGCGCAGGATGCCGAGGGCCGTTTCGTAGAGTTCGTCGGGCTCGATCTGGAACAGGTCGTCGCGCGGGAATGCCTGCAGGATGTTGTTGAAGATCTTGCCATCATGGCTGTAGCGGTTGAAGCCGGCGCGCTGGGTGACGATCGCGGCCTTGCGCCGCAGCACCGGGATCGACTTGAGCGCGATGCTGTAGGCGAGCGACGTGAACATGCCGATGAAGCGCCACTCGCCGATCAGCCGCCCCGTGTCGTCGTACCGTTTCACGCCCACGTAATCGAGCTGGACGGACCGGTGAACGGTCGAGCGCCGGTGCGCCTTGCCGATGATCAGCGGCGTCGGCTGCTCGAGGAACGCAAGCGCGGTCCGCGCCAGCGGCGATTCGGCGCCCTGCTCGCGCAGCACCGGAAACGCCGGGTCGCGCATCAGGCCAAGCCCCGCTTCCGCGTCGGTCACCGCGTAGGGCGCGCCGTTGCGGTCGACGACGTCGTATTCGCGAAAGCCCAGGAAGGTGAAGTTGTCGTCGGCCAGCCAGTTCAGGAAGTCCACGGCCTCCTGCACTTCCTCGACCGGCGCCGGACCGGGATGGGCCAGCAGCCAGTCGACGGCGCCCCGAAGCCGGGCGACCATGGGTTGCCAGTCGTCGAAGGTCGCACGCGCATCGGCCAGCACCGCCGCGAGGCCGGCCTCGATCTGTTTCAGCACGGCCGGCGAGGTCTGCTGGTCGATCTCCAGATACATGTATGACTCGACATAGCCCAGGCCTTGCGGCGTGCGCAGGCCGGCCACGTCGCGCTCCACGGTCATGACCGGGTGCACCAGCATGGTGATCTCGCGGCCCTGCCGGGCCAGCTCGGCGGTCACCGAATCGACCAGGAACGGCATGTCGTCGTTGACGATCTCGACCACCGTATGGCGGTCCTGCCAGCCGGTCTCCTCCATGGACGGGTTGAAGACCTGCACCTTGGCTGTTCCCGTCGCGCGCGTGGCGGCGAACCGCCAAAGCGACAGGGCGAGGGCGAACAGGCTCTCGGGCCGCCGGTCCAGCAGGTCCTCGGGCGTGACACCGGCGAAGAACCGCGTCATGAACTCCAGGAATGGCCCGGCCTCGGCGGGGGTCAGGCTTTCCCGCGCCAGTTCGCCGATGCGGTCCAGATGCTGCTGCTTCCGGTCCCAGCGGTTATCCATTGCTCCCCCTTTCGTCCGGGATGCTGGCTTTCGGGCCTCCGGGCGTTTGGTCTGATACTATATAGGAATTGTGTGGCGGTTTGGCGAAGCCGCGCGGGCATATGCTGCCTGCCGGGTCCCCGTTGGGATCAGTCCGAAAGGGTCATCGCGTGACTGGGCGGGGATGCGGCGACCGCCTCCGGCTCGGCGGACAGCCGGTCGAACGTCATGGCGAGATGCAGGGCCCGCATCAGCAGGCCGGCGGCATCGGCGCCCGCCTCAAACTTGCACCAGTAGCGACGCCGCACGGCGTCGAGCAGCACATGCGGAATCAGGTCGCGCTTGACGGCGCCGCGCAACACCGCGTTCATCGCCTTCCGGGAGCGCGAGACGGGGGCGACAGGTGTCGCGCAGAGCGTGTCCAGCGCGGCGGACAGCGCGGCGGGCGAGATGACGCCGGGAATACCCTGGCCAAGATGGCCGATCGCCTCGTCCAGCGACCGCCTCTGGCGCCGCATCTCGATGTCGATCACGGGCTGGGCCTGGGAAGTCCGCGCGCCCTTGATGCGGAACAGGCCGGGGAGCTTGCGCCGCGCCACCGCTTCGAAGAACCGCTTGTCGGTGCGCAGGCTCGACGGAAGGTGCCGCGCCATGTCGATCACCGCCAGGTCCAGGTGCGGCAGGGCGATGGCACGCCGCCGGGCGACGGTCTGGCGCCGCATCTCGACCATGTTGGCGCACAGGTAGGCGCCGAGAAACAGCATGTCCTTGGTGTCCTCGTCCGTCCGCATCCTTGGCAGGGCGAGGATTTCGTCATAGACGGGCCAGAGCGCGTCGGCGAGTTCCGTGGCCCGGTCGCTGGTGAGGTTAGGGGCGAGGCGCGACAGGATGCCGGGCGATTTCAGCGTCCCAGACCCCAGAAGCTCATGCTCGTTCCCGATGCGGAATGTGCCTTGGCCGAACGCCTCGTCGCCGAAGAAGAGGACCGCGCCGTTCGGCGCATCGGCGCACGCACGCTCATAGGCGTCGACCTCGTAGCAGGCTTTCCGCATGATCAGCCCGCTCTCCAGGTGGGACCGCAGCATGCCGCCTATGTCGAACTCCTCGTCGAACCGGTAGATCCGGTGCGCGACCCCCAGGGACGCCGCCTGCCGCCGCGCCACGTCGGCGTCGGAACCGGGCCGCGGCTCGCCCACGGCAAATGAAAACGCACTCACCGGATGACCCGCGGCCTGGAGGATGCCGAGAAGCGCGGCGGAATCGTAGCCACCCGACAGGGAGATCACGGCGTCACTGCCCTGTGCGCGTGCCGTCACCGCGGCGGTGACCCTCGACCACAACTCGCGTCCCGCCTCGGACCGGTCGGTCCAGACGTCGGCGCCGGGCTGGTGGCGCCAATACGGTGTCGAGGAGGTCCTGTCCGGGCCAATCGTGATCACGCTGGCCAGCGGCAGGCTGCTTACGTTGGCGAACAAGGTCCGGTCGCGCACCAGATAGCCATTGACCAGAAAGCTGCAGACGCCTGCCAGGTCGGGTGCGGGATTGGCGCCGGCCAGCAGGGCGGGATCGTCCGACAGCAGGAGGCAGTCGCCGGCGCGGGCCTGGTACACGCGCGACAGGCCGAGGTGATCGGTCCAGCAGGTCAGCCGGCCGCCGTCGTCCAGCCAGAGGTCGCTGCGGTGTTGGCGCGCCGCCGCCAGCAGGCTGGCCGGTGCGTCGCCGGCATCGATCAGATGGCGGGGAAGGCCGGCCTCCGGCGCGCCCCCGGTGCCGTCGATCGTGGCGACGGCTCCGTGCGCCGGAACCGCCTTGCCGTCCCAGCGGCACAGCAGCAGGCCGCCCTCGGCGAGGCGAAGGCGCGTGATCGACGACGGCCTGTGGCTTTCCGCCGTGGACAGCGCAGCCTGTTCGCCTCCGTGGGCGTGTATGACCGCCAGGAATTCCGCTGCGTGCAATGGACAGGCCCCTCGCGCCGACCGCTCGACGTTCCAGCCATTCTAAGCCGCTTCGGCGCCGTGTGGAAATGACCTCGGAGCGGTGCCGACGAAGCCCGGCATCGCGCGCATCACCCAGGCGGACGGATCGGGGCGCCTATCTGCTGGAAGCCCATGGCGAGATGCAGCACCCTGCGGAACATGTAGGCCGGATCGTTCAGGATCTGATGGGTATTCCAGAAACGCCGCTTGACCGGCTGCAGCCAGTGCAGCGGCAGGACCTGCAACCGGGTCAGGTTACGGAAGAACTGCATCCCGACAGCCTCCGGGCGCGACAGCAGCGGTCCGCCCGGCGTCGGTGAGGTACTCAGGACAGCATCCAGCAGCGCGTCGAATCCGCCCGGCAGCGTCATGCCGGGAATGGCGCGGTCGAGCGTCGGCGTGACGCTGCGGATCGACGCCTCGTCCCGCCGCAGCAAAGCCGCCACGTCCGCGACACCCTGGCGGTCGCGAGAGCGCGGCGTGCTGAACAGCTCGGGCAGGTTTCGCTCGCACACCTGCCGGTACAGGCGCTTGTCCAGGCGGTGGCTGAAATGCACATGCTTGAGGAAGTCGAGCATGCCGATGTCGTAGAGCGGTGTCGTGAACGGAAGCTGGGTACCGGCGGTATGCACCCGCATGGGCAGCAGATCCCAGGTCGCCGATACCGAGGCGTAGAGAAAGTCCTTCAGGTCGTCTGGGTGGGAGAGCCGCGGCGCCTCGGCCAGCAAACGGCGGTAGTCGGCCGCCACGTTCCGCTGCAGGCGGGCGACCCGTTCCTCGCCCAGCAGCGGCAGATAGGTCAGCAGTGTGTCCGGATGCTTGACGGCGGCGCCGCCGAGCATGTCGGTCTCCGACCTCAGCCGCAGCGTCCGCTGTCCGAACAGATGGTCGCCGAACACGAACAGCGGGTTGGCGAAGCGCTCGCGCGCCGTCGCGGCCTCCTCCCGGTAGGCGCCGATCTCGTTGCAGCATCCCCGCAGGCGCAAGCCCTGCGCCAGGTTGGCCTGGATCAAGCTGATGGTGTCGACGCCGTCGATGCGGTGGATGTGGTGCTCGACGCCGAGGCGCCGGGCCTGGTCGCGGCCCACGGCGGCGTCCGAATGAGGCTGCGGCTCGCCCTTGACGTAGGAGAACGCGGTGAGCGGCGTGCCCGCCCGGTGCAGGATGCCCAGCAGGGTCGTCGAATCATACCCACCCGACAGCGGCAGCACGACATGCCGGCCCGCGGTATGGGCGGCGACGCTGGATTCGATCAGCTCCCACATGCGTTGTGCCACCGCTCCGGTGTCCGGATCGGCGTCCTGGCCCGGGCGGAAGTTCCAATAGCGTCTGGCGACAGGACCGGATTCGGTGAGGGTCACGACGCTGGCCACCGGCAGCGTGCTGACCCCGGCATGCAGCGTGCGATCCATGGAGACGGTGCCGTTGGTCAGGAAATAGGCGATGCATTCCTCGTCCGGCTCGGGCGCCAGCCGGGCCAGCGTGGACAGGTCGTCCGAGTACACCTCGCAGCCGCCGGCCCGCACGTGGTAGATGCGCGAGATGCCGATGTGATCGGTCCAGAACCCGGGAGTCCGGGTCTCGTCCAGGTAGAAATAGCTGCGGTCCTGCGCTATGGCGCCCCGCAGGCCGGCGGAAACACCGGGCGCATCGATCAGCGCGGCTGGATAGGCCACTTCGGGCGATCCGCCCGTGCCGTCGACGACGGCAAGGATGCCGGCATCCGATCGTACCGGCGGTGTTCCCCAGGTACACAGCAGTATGCGACCAAGTTGCGACGGGATGTCGATCACATCCCGCGGCGCCAGCCTGGCGGCGAGGTATCTTGCGGTCGCGGCAGCACTCTCGGCATGCATGACCGCGACGAATACCGGCTCGCGCAACACGCCCATCCCTAATTCTCGGTGCCCACGCGGGCATACTAGTGCGCCGCCATGGGAAATGAAATGGGTGGCTCGTTCTAGCGGCTCTCGATTCGGCGGACGAGATCGCTCAGCACGGTTTTGTACAGATCGTCCTTGAGAATGCCATCCTCGACGCCCCGGTCGATATTGGGATTGTCGTTGATCTCAATGACGAAAACGCCGTTCTCGCGCTGCTTCAGGTCGACGCCGTAAAGGCCGTCGCCGACCAGGTTGGCGGCGCGCACGCCGGCCTCGACGACCTCCTTCGGCGCGTCCTCGACCGCCACCGCCCGGAACGCTCCCTCGGCGAAGCCGCCGCCCGGCTTGTGGTTGATGATCTGCCAGTGCCTGCGCGACATGAAGTACTGGGAGACGAACAGCGGCTTGCGGTTCAGCACCCCAACCCGCCAGTCATATTCCGTATACATGAATTCCTGGGCGAGGATCACCGCCGAGTGCCGGAACAGCCGCTTGCCGTGCTCCAGCAGGTCGGACCGGTTCTCCACCTTGACCACGCCGCGCGAGAACGAGCCGTCGGGAATCTTCAGCACCAGCGGATAGGACAGCTCGGCCTCGGCGTTGAGGATGTTCTGCCGGTCGACGATGACGGTCTTGGGCGCCGCCACCCTGTTGGTCTGCAGCAGCTCGGCCAGGTAGACTTTGTTGGTGCAGCGCAGGATGGACACCGGGTCGTCGATCACCGGCAGGCCCTCGAACACCGCCTTCTGGGCGAAGCGGAAGGTGTGGTTCTCCAGCGTGGTGGTCTCGCGGATGAACAGGGCGTCGTACTCCGCCAGCCGCAGATAGTCCTTGCGCTCGATGGTCTCCACGTCGATGCCCATCTGGGCGCCGATGGACACAAACTTTTTTATGGTTTCGGGGGAAGACGGCGGCAGCTTGGCCGAGGCGTCGTAGAGCACCCCCAGCGCGAAGCGCGAGGTCGGCCGCGCCTTGGGCGCGCGCCAGTCGGCACGCGTATAATGTTCCAGCCGCGCGAGGAAGAAGTCGAATTCCTCCGGGCTCAGCGCGCGGGGCGCGATGGCCTGCAGCGACTTGACGCTCCAGCGCTCGTCGAACGCCACCTCGACCCGCAGCAGCGGGCAGCGAAACCGGTCGAACAGCTGGCGGGCGAAGGTGCGGAACCGGTTGCCGGCGGTCTGGCCGAAATAGACGGTCAGCGTGAACGCGGCCTGCGGCGGGTTGGACAGCTTCCTGATCTCGTCGCGCAGGGTGTGGTTCAAGTCGGGCAACTCGACGCTGTAGAGCTGCTTGCGCGACAGGTTCAGGATGGTCTCGACCGTGGGCACCACCTTCTGGCCGCGCGCCTCGGCCAGCAGCGAGCAGTAATAGCCCAGGTCGAGGTACTCCAGGTCGCCGCTCAGATTGATGACGCGGGCGCTCTTGCTCGACAGCCCGTCGGGCGTCTCGACATATTGCTGCAGGGTCACCGCCTTGCCGGCCTTCTGCGCCCATTCGCAGTCGGCCGGAGAGTCGACGATAATGATGTGACGTGCCATGGGGCCTTTGTGATTGGGGCTGAAAAATCGTCGCCGTACCGGGCCCGGCCGCTGCGCCGCCTCGCCAGATCCATGGCTTCGTCGAACCCCGCCGCGCGCCATGATGCGCGTCGTTGCCGTTGCAGTAAAGATAGCGCGTGGCGGCTAAGCCGGTATGGCCCCGAGGCATTTTTTCATGACCACGGCGGCAGAACCGTCGTCGTAGAAGTCGGGTTTCCGGCCGGTCGTCACATAACCGGTGGCCACGTACCGGCGGATCGCCGCTTCATTGTCCTCGCGGACCTCCAGCCTGATCTCGTCATGGCCGGACAACGCCGCCCAGCGTTCGGATTCGGCCAGCAACGCGGTGCCGATGCCCGCCTTCCGGACGGCGGGATCGACGGCGACGGAGTAGAGCCGCAGCGACCGGCTGCCCCGGCGCGGCAGGGCGATGGCATCGCCCGCAAGCCTGCCGTCGATCTCGGCAACCAGGCACATGGCCCGCCCTTCGCGCACCAGCCGCCGCAGCGACCGCGCCGACAGCCGGTCGCCGGGAAACGAGACCTCCTCCAGCCGCACCATGGCGGGAATATCGGCGAGCGTGGCAGGGCGGATCAGCATGGACTCTCCGAAATTGGCGGCTCATCAGTCGATAGCCGAGGTCTCGCGGCGCGTAAACGCCCGTATTCGGCTAGACTGGCTGCTTTGGTGAGTGGAGTAGCCCATGCGCAACAAGACTGTTCCCGTCGTCAAGGCGCCTGCCGTCAAGGTTCCGGCGCTCGCGATCGGTGGGCCGCATTGAAATCAAGAAGGCCCGCATCCGTTCGCCGGAGGTCGGCGAACTGACGGTTCGCCGGTTGCGCATCCTGGAGGAAGTCGAGCCGAAGACCTGACCCGTTCCGGTTTTGCTGGCGGACCCGAGGCGGATGTTCCACCGTGATGCCGGGGAGATTCGATGGCTGACGACCGATCGGAGAACATGCCGCTCAGCGGCATCACCGTGCTGGACCTGGGACAGGTCTATCAGGGACCGTACGCGACCATGCTGATGGCGCGGGCCGGCGCCGACGTGATCAAGGTCGAGCCGGTCGATGGCGAGCCGGTGCGCCGCCGCTCGGCGGTGTCGAAGGGCGCCATGCTGCCGCTCGCCATGCTCAATTCGAACAAGCGCGGCATCACCCTCAACCTGAAGTCGCCCGAGGGGCGCGACCTGCTGCTGAGGCTGGCCGAACATGCCGACGTGCTGCTGGAGAACTTCGCGCCCGGTGTGATGGACGGTCTCGGCGTCGGCTGGGAGGTGCTGCATGCCGTCAATCCCCGGCTGATCTACGCCTCGGGCAGCGGCTTCGGCCTGTCCGGGCCAGACCGGGACGCGCTGGCCATGGACCTCACCATCCAGGCGGTGTCGGGCGCCATGAGCGTCACCGGTTTTCCCGGCGGCCCGCCGCTCAAGTCCGGACCGACTTTCGCCGATTTCCTCAGCGGCACCCACCTCTACGGCGCGGTGCTGACGGCGCTGTTCGAACGCACGCGGACGGGCAAGGGCCGGCTGGTCGAGGTGGCCATGGTCGAGACCATCTACCCGGCGCTCGCGTCGAACCTCAGCCTGCTCCATGGCACTTCAGGGACGGTCACCACCCGTACCGGCAACCGCCACGGCGGTCTCGCCATCGCGCCCTACAACGTCTATCCAGCCGCTGATGGCCACGTCGCCATCCTGTGCATCAAGGAGGCGCACTGGACCAACCTGCTGCGCGCCATGGGGCGCGAGGATCTGGCCGACGACCCGCGCTTTGCCACCAACGCCCTGCGCGTGCGCAACCTGGACGCGACCGACGCCGTCGTCGAAGCCTGGACATCGGCGCGCAGCCGGGCCGACATCTTCGCGGCGGTCAAGCAGTATCGGATTCCCTGCGCGCCGGTCCGCGACCTGGAAGAGGTGATGAACGACCCGCACATGCACGAACGCGGCATGCTGGAATGGGTCGACCATCCCGAGCTTGGGCGCGTCGTGCTGCCGAACAGCCCGCTGCGCATCCACGGCGCGGTCCGGCCGGCGACGGTGCCGAGCCCGACCTTGGGCCAGCACAATGACGAGATTTTCGGCGGGCTGCTCGGTCTCACGCCGGAGGAGATCGACGGGCTGCGCGCCAAAGGAGCGATCTGAGTATGCTGCGACTCTATGTCGCAACAATGTTTTTAGGCTTGCTTTCCGGTGGGGCAGCCTACGCTTGGTCCTGCGAAAAATACGCGCCCAATGTTGTGAACTTGACGGGCACTTTGCTCACCGTGACGGCTTATGGGCCACCCAACTACGGAGAGAATCCCGGGACAGACAGCCTCGAAACTGTGCCTGTCCTGCGGCTGGATCGACCGATCTGCGTCGACGAAGACCCTTTGGATGGCGGCGTCTCTCCACCCGAGCGGGACATCGTAGCGATTCAGTTGGTTTATTCGTCAGCCACTGCCAAGTTCCGGCGTGACCTGGTAGGCCGTCATGTCAGCGTTTCCGGAACACTGTTTCACGCCATCTCGGGACATCACCGCACCGACGTTCTGATGTCGGTGACGAAGCAGAAGGATGTACCCCTCATCCCCCGCGCCGAGGTGGTCGATGCGCTGGCGGCAGCCCGGGCAGTAGGCGATGCGATCGGGGCCTGTCCGTCTCATATAGGGCGTCGGCGGGCCAGCACCCTCATCGCGCTTTGCAGCTGGGTATCGTCCTCCAGGTATCCGCCATGCAACATGGGAAACCCCTGTAAGGCGGCCACGGAACATGTCCGCCAGATGTGCCCACAATCAGCGCCGGATGCAGATTTGCCGTGTGAGAACTACGGTTTACCGCCCGAATATGCCCGTCCCTAACCCAGCACTTCTTCAACAAAGTTGATCATCGCCCGCCACGACCGCTTGTCGGCCTTCTCGTCATATTTCACGCCCCGCTCGGGCATGTTGAGGCCCGGATGCGTAAAGGCATGCATCGCGTGGCCATAGGCGTGCAACGCCCAGTCGGCGCCCGCATCGGTCAGTTCCTTCGCCAGGGACAGCACATCGGCCGGCGGCGTCATCGGGTCTTCCCAGCCGTGCAGCACCAGCACGCTGGTGTTGATCGTTCCCTGTGGCCCCAGGTTCGGCGGCGCGTAGACGCCGTGCAGGCTGACCACGCCCTTCACCTTGCCGGTGCCGCTGCGCGCCAGGTCGAGCGCGCACAGGCCGCCGAAGCAGTAGCCGGCGAAGACGATGCGCGCCGCGTCGACTTCGGGCAGCGCGGCGGCCGCGTCGACGATGGCCAGCAACCGGTCGCGCAACAGCGCGCGGTCGGCCATGTACGGCGCCATCAGGGCGCTGTTGTCTTCGCCCGGGCTGCCGCGCTTGCCCTTGCCGTAGACGTCGACGGCGATGCCCACATAGTCCAGCGCCGCCAGCCGGTCGGCCACGCCGCGCTCGGGATCGCCCTGGCCGGCCCAGTTGTGGGCGACCAGCACGGCGGGCCGTTTGCCGCCACCTTCCGGGACGGAAACGTAGAGTTCGCAGGTCGCGCCGCCATGGGCGTGCTCGTGGTAACGGCCGGGCATCGGACTCCTCCCCAGGATGGCGTTATTCGGGCGCGGCTTCCGGCTCCGGCTCCGGGTCGCGGAAATACGCTTCCACGGCGCCCTTCAGCTTGATGGTCATCGGATTGCCGTGGCGGTCCAGCGAGTTGGCGACGCTGACCTTGATCCAGCCCTCGCTGATGCAGTACTCGTCCACATTGTTCTTCTCGACGCCCTTGAACCGGATGCCGATGCCGCGCCGCAGCAGCTCCTCATCGTAGTGAGGACTTTTCGGGTTGGTGGACAGGCGGTCGGGCAGGGTGTCGGTCATGGGATCGGCTTTCGGCTGGTGTTCAGGGGCGCAGAGTGCCCATCACCTCGCCGGATTCCAAGCCGATTCAGCGCGTCTCTCGCCGCGTCACGGTGAACCGGGTCAGTTCCTTCTTCGGCATATCCCATTCCGGGCTGAGCGCCAGCGCCTGGCTGTAGTCGTAATAGGCCGCCGTGGTGTCGCCCAGCCCCTCATAGGCGATCGCCCGGTTGTAATAGGCCTTCTCGGGCTCCTCGATGCCAAGCTCGAGGCCTCTGTTGGTGTCGGCGAGGCCCTCGGCGAAGCGCCTGGTACCGATCATCAGCGCGCCGCGGTTGACCCAGCCTTCGCCCAGTTCGGGCTTGCGCCTGAGCGCGTCGTCGAAGTCGCTCTGGGCCAGGTCCCAAGCCTTGCGGCGCATGTGGATGATGCCGCGGTTGACGAAGGTGGCGGCGCGCCGGAGCTGGTCCAGCGGTTCCTCCCGCAGCGCGAGGTCGCAGGTTGCCAGCGACTTTTCGTCGGCCCTGCCCCACAGCGCCGCCCGTGAGCATTCCGCCGCCTTGGATTCACCCACGATCGTGACGGCGCTCCACGCCGGCGTCCCGGCGACTGACAAAAGGGCGATCATGGCCATCAACAGTCTGACGTTCATTGCCGGTCTCCCCAACCTGCAAGGCAACCCGTCAATCGTCGGCACTATTGGGCGCGGCGCATCGGAAAACGGCTGCGTCGAATAGTTGCCGTTGAGCAACGGATGTTTTAAATCGGACTCGACTTCAGGGTGGTGTTATACGCCCGCGCCGCTTGATCGCCAAATTGTGTTGCCGGGTTCACGCGGCCGCGCGCTCGCCGATCGTGACCGGCGAGCCGGCATACCGGGCAAGGAACGGCAGCTCCCGGCACATGGCCTCGACCCGTTCCACATCCTCGCGGGTCCAGCAGACGCTGTCGCGCGACAGCTTGGGAGACTCGAACACCACGGCGCTGCAGGCCGCCAGATAGGCCGGATCGGCCTCCAGCCCCACGAAGGCGCAGAGCTGCCGCATGTGGCCTTCCACGTCGGCGACGAAGCCCTCGTGCCACTGAGTGAGGATTTCCTCGGGTGCGAGACGGCCGATCACCGCCTGGCAGCATGACGCCAGGGCGTGGTAGCGGTCGATGGCGGCGGGCAGGGACCGCTGCTCGCGCTGCGAGATGGTTGCCAGGTTGTCGTAGGGGTTGCGCACGTTGTGGACGAAGCGCAGCGGCATGTTCATGCGCCGCCTGAGGGTGTCGAGCAGTGACGGATCTTCCAGCAGGTGCCAGCTGGTCCCGCCGCCTTTCTTGTCGCCGATCACGCGGATGTCGTCATGCCTGCCCAGGAAGCCGCCGGGCACGTCGTAGGCGTAGCCCGCGCTGATCCGGCCCCGCTGGGCGAAATCCTGGTCCCGGCGCCGCAGCAGCGCCAGAATCTGCGAGCGCTGGAATCCGAGCCGGAAGTAGCGGGTGGCGAACAGTTCGTGGGCGATCAGCGCCTGCGGGTGCGCGTTGAGCAGCGCGCCCACCAGCGAGTGGCCGCTGCGCGGATAGCCGATGAAGGTGACATAGGCCTGCAGGTTGCCGAACAGCCGGCGGTGCGCCGCGTAGTCGATCCACGACACGGGATAGAGCACCGTCACGGCGTATGCCTTCCGGAGCCATTCGGAACTGGTCAGTCGGCGGAGCCGTCTCTGGAATAACAACGATGCCGCGGACAGTTCCCCAACCCTCCAGTCAGTGCGCGTGCGCCAAGCATCATACGACTGGTTGCGGGTGTGAAACGAAAAATTGATCCGTCCGCCCGAATGGGTTCCGGACGCCGTGGCCTCACCGATCTGCGAGAATTATGGAGCGGGCGATGAGATTCGAACTCACGACCCTAACCTTGGCAAGGTTATGCTCTACCCCTGAGCTACGCCCGCGCTCCGTCCGCGACCTGGGGCATCGCCCCGGTGCAGGCGGCGGATATTACGCATTGGCTTTGGGTTTGCAACCCCAATCTTGACGGAAAATCGACGCCTTGTTCCGGGCTTTCAGGGGCGGCGAGCCTTGACGGAACGCTTAATTTCACCACCTGATTGTGCTAGGTCACCGCCAGGCACGAACAGCCGGCCGGCGGTGCGACGAACCCGGCCCATAATGAACCGGAAGGCAAGCATGAGCACGTTGCAGGCGCCGCAAGGCGAACTGATCAAGGATTCGGACACCGCCCATTTCATGGCCGACGTCATCGAGACGTCGCGCACGGTGCCGGTGATCGTCGATTTCTGGGCGCCGTGGTGCGGCCCGTGCAAGCAGCTCACGCCGATCATCGAGAAGGTGGTCAACGGCGCCAACGGCCGCGTCAGGCTGGTGAAGGTCAATGTGGACGAGAACCAGCAGCTCGCCGCCCAGCTCCGGGTGCAGAGCATCCCGGCGGTGTTCGCGTTTTTCAACGGCCAGCCGGTCGACGGCTTCATGGGCGCGGTGCCGGAAAGCCAGGTGAAGCAGTTCGTCGACCGCCTGTCCGGCCTGGGTGGCCCCGGTCCGATCGAGGAGATGCTGACGGCCGGGGCCGAAGCGCTGGAGGCGGGCGACTATCAGAACGCCGAGGCGATCTTCACCGAGGTGCTGGCGGCCGAGCCCGAGAACCTGACCGGATATGCCGGCATCATGCAGGCACGGCTGAAGTCCGGCGACCTGGATGCGGCGAGGCAGATGTTCGCCTCGCTCGACGCCGACACCCAGGCCAAGAAGGAATTCGCCGGCGTTCGCGCCGCGCTGCAGCTCGCCGAGCAGGCGGGCGACGCGGGCGACGTTGCCGATCTGCGGGCCAGGGTCGAGGCCGACCCGGCCGACAGCCAGGCCCGCTTCGACCTGGCGCTGGCGCTGGCAGGCGCGGGGCGCAACGAGGACGCGGCAAAGGAGCTGCTCTACATCGTCCGTCACGACCGGGCCTGGAACGAGGACGGCGCGCGCAAGCAGCTGGTCACCCTGTTCGACGCCTGGGGCCCGACCCACCCGCTAACGGTGCAGACCCGCAAATCGCTGTCGTCGCTGCTGTTTTCATGATCCAGGACTGGACCAGACTGCCCAGCACCATGCCGGTCTTTCCGCTGTCCGGCGCGCTGCTGCTGCCGCGGGGCGCGCTGCCGCTGAACATCTTCGAGGCGCGCTACCGCTCCATGGTCGAGGACACCATCAAGGGCAAGCGGGTCATCGGCATGGTCCAGCCCCGGGTCCACGAGGGCGAGGCCCAGGAACCGCCGGTCTACGACATCGGCTGCGCCGGACGGCTGACCGCCTTCCAGGAGCTGGAGGACGGCCGCTACATCATCACCCTGACCGGCATCCGCCGCTTCCGCATCGTCGAGGAGATGGCGCGCACCACGCCCTACCGCATGTTCCGGGTGGACTATGCCGACTTCATGCAGGACTTCGAGCCCGAGACCGCGGCCAGCGCCGACCGGGCCTATTTCCTGAAGCTGATCCGGCAGTATGTCGACATCCAGGGCTACAACGTGGACTGGGACGTGATCGAGAACACCGACACCGAAACCCTGATCCATGCGTCCTCGACCCTGGCGCCCTGGGCGCCGAACGAGAAGCAGGCGCTGCTCGAGGCGCCCGACATCGACAGCCGCTACCAGACGCTGATCGCGCTCTACGAGATGGCCATCGCCCAGGCGGGCGGCGCCGGCGGCTCGTTGCAATAGGAATCCGCGTATGCCGTCATCCAACGAGATCGATCCCAAGCTGCTGGAGATTCTGGTCTGCCCGCTGACCAAGGGACCGTTGGACTACGACCGGCAGGCGCAGGAGCTGGTCAGCCGCCAGGCCGGCCTCGCATTCCCGATCCGCGACGGCATCCCGATCATGCTGGTCGACGAAGCCCGCAGCCTCGACGGCAAATGACTCCCTGGCCCGCCGACCTCCGCTTCAACCAGGCGGAGAAGCTGCTGGAAATCGACTTCGAGGACGGCCGCAAGTTCCGCCTGCCCTACGAGCTGCTGCGGGTGGAAAGCCCGTCGGCCGAGGTGCAGGGGCACGGCGCCGGCCAGAAGACCATAGTGCCGGGTAAGAAGAACGTGTCTGTCAGCGGCGTGGTGCCGACGGGCAACTACGCCGTCCGTATCCAGTTCGACGATGGCCACGACACCGGCATCTACAGCTGGGACTACCTGTACGAGCTCGGCACGAAGCAGGAGGAGCTCTGGACGAAGTACCTGCAGGCCCTGGAGTGGAAGGGCCTGAAGCGGGACTGAGCGGCGTTCCCTCCGCGCTCGAACCCTACCAAGCCACCTCGAACGGCGGCTCGGGCGCGTACTGGATGGACTTCTGCACCAGCGCGCCGTGCTCCTTGCCAAAGCGTTCGCCGGTCAGCCACAGGGCCATGTCGATGCCCGCCGACACGCCCGCCGAGGTGACCAGGTTGCCGTCGCGGACGTAGCGCTGGTCGCGAACCACCTCGCCGACGCCGTCGATGGCCTCGAGCTCGTGGATCGCGCCCCAGTGGGTCGTCGCCCGCTTGCCCTGCGCCGGGCCGGCGGCAGTCAGCACCAGCGAGCCGGTGCAGACACTGGTCACCCATTCGCAGCGCGCCGACTGGCGGCGGACGAAGTCCAGCATGGCCGGGTTCTTCATCTCGCGCCGCGTTCCCTGGCCGCCCGGAACGAGGATTATGTTCAGGTCCGGGCAGGTGGCGAAGGAATGGTCGGCCTCCACGCGCATGCCCTTGGCGCAGCGCACCGTCTGGCCGTTCTCCGACACCAGGAAGATGCTGTCGGGCGCCGGCTGCTTCTGCCAGGCGAACACCTGGTTGGAACTGGTCAGCACCTCCCAGGGGCCGACGAAATCCAGTTCCTCCGCGTCGTCAAAGACCACGATGCCGATATTCATGGGAAACCTCCTTGCTGGCTGAAACGGGAAGCCGCCGGAACCGGTCGCGGTAGGCCTTCGGGCCCACGCCCAGGCGGCGGATGAAGGTACGGCGCATGCGCTCCATGGTGCCGAAGCCGCAGTCATGGGCGATGCGGTCGATGGCGTGGGCTGTGTGCTCCAGGTCCCGGCGGGCGGCCTGGGTGCGGGCGCGCTCGACGAACTCGGCAGGCGTCACACCGGTTTCGGCGCGGAACACCCGGGCGAAGGTGCGCTCGGACATGCAGGCGCGGTCCGCCAGTGCCGGCACGGCCAGCTCTTCGCCCGGATTGTCGGCGATCCATTTCAGCAGCTTGCCCAGCCTGCCGTCCCGGCCGCCCTGCGCCTCGAGCTGCACGCTGAACTGGGACTGGCCGCCGGGCCGGATCATGAACAGCACATGGCGGCGTGCCACCTGCACGGCCAGGTCGTGGCCCCAGTCCTCCTCGATCAGGGCGAGCGCCAGGTCCATGCCGGCGGTGATGCCGGCCGACGACCACAGATTGCCGTCGCGCACGAAGATGGCATCCCGGTCGATGCGCAGGTCCGGGAATGCCTGGCCGATCAGGTCGCAGGCATTCCAGTGGGTGGCGACCCGCTTGCCTGACGCGAGACCCGCCTGCGCAAGCAGGGCGATGCCGCTGCAGATCGAGACCAGCCGGCGTGCCTTGCGGGCAGCGCGTTGGATGAAGGCGACCTGGCGCTTGTCACGCAGCGCCTCGACGATTCCGTCTCCGCCCGAGACGACCAGCGTGTCGAGGTCGGCCAGTTCGTCGTCGCCAATCTCGTCGAACGTACGGTCCATGCCGAGGCGCATGCCGCTGGTGGTGGTAATGTATCCTGGATCAGGCGCGGCGAGGGTGATCGCATAGCCGGGCAGGCCCGCGTCGCGCACGGCGGAGAACACCTGCATGGGACCGGTGATGTCGAGGATCTGGGCCCGCTCGAAGCAGACCATGATGACCTTCCGCGGCGCTGTCTGGAGCATGGCACTCTCCCTTCAGCCAGGAACTTACGATCAGGACCGTTTGGCGGAAATGACAATTAACCCTCGTTTCCTGCCAGAGCCGGCCAGCGTGCCGCTCGCGGCTCCCCCTCATCCGGCGCTTTGCGCCACCTTCTCCCACAAGGGGAGAAGGGTTCGATACGGCACCGGCAGAGTCCCCTCTCCCCCGTGGGAGAGGGTTAGGGTGATGGGTGACCGCGACGTGCTTCCCTGCTTCGAGCTAACGCCCTAACGCCTGAGCAGCAGCTCGGCGATCTGCACCGCGTTCAGCGCCGCGCCCTTCAGCAGCTGGTCGCCGGCGGCGAACAGCGCCAGCGTCCGGCCCGACGGGTCGGCGGTGTCGACGCGGACGCGGCCCACCAGCACGTCGTCCTGGCCCGAGGCCTCCGACGGCATGGGGAAGTGGTTGGCGGCGCGGTCGTCCACCAGCCGCAGGCCTTGGCCGCCCTGTAGCAGCGCGCGGGCCGCTTCCGGCGTCACCACCTCGTCGAACTCCACCGAGATCGACATGGCATGGGCGCGCAGCACCGGCACGCGGATGCAGGTGATGCCGATGGGCATGTCGTCGACGCCCAGGATGCGCCGGGTTTCGGCCACCACCTTCAGCTCCTCGCCGTTGTAGCCGCTGTCCACATCCACGTCGGCGTTGTGGCTGAACAGGTTGAAGGCGTAGGGGTGCGGCAGCACCTTGGGTTCGTAGGATTCGCCGCGCAGCTGGGCGGCGGTCGACAGGCGCAGCTCCTCCATGGCGGCGGCGCCGGCGCCAGAGGCGGCCTGGTAGGTGGTCAGGCGCAGGCTGCGGATCGGATGCGCCTTGTGCAACGGCGCGAGCGCCACGGTGGCGATGGCGGCGACGCAGTTCGGGTTGGCGACGATGCCGTTGTGCCGGGCCAAGGTTTCGCCGTTCACCTCGGGCACCACCAGCGGCACGGTCGGGTCCATGCGGAACGCCGACGAGTTGTCGACCATGATCGCGCCGGCGCCGACCGCGTCCGGCGCGTGGCGGCGCGAGATGCCGGCGCCGGCCGAGAACAGCGCCACGTCGACGCCATCGAAGCTGCGCGCGGTCAACTCCTCGATGGTGACGTCGTTGCCCTTGAACGGCAGCGCCTTGCCGGCCGAGCGGGCCGACGCCAGCAGCTTCAGGCCGCCGACCGGGAAGTTCCTGGTCTCGAGGCAGCGGATGAGTTCGACGCCGACGGCGCCGGTCGCGCCGACGATGGCCACGACGGGCGCGTTGGACGTGATATGGCGGGGTGAACTGGTCTGCATGATCGTCTCTCTACCGTTGTTGTGGGAGAGACAGGGCCGGCCTTGGCGGAACCCCGTCTTCGGGGGCCTTCCGCTGGATGTCGCTCTTAACCCGCGCGCACCAGCGAACGCCCCGCCGAAGCGGTCGTTTTCGTCGTGGTGCTGGTTTTGATCGTCGACATGGCGCGGACATCTATCACGGCCACCGGATCGCGGCAATATGCGCGTTCCGCATGGCATGTGCCGCCAAACAGGCAAAAAGAAGGGCCGCCCGCTTCCGCGGACGGCCCAATCACAGGCAAAGGATGGTTGATCAGGCAGTCGCGTGGTCGATGACCTTCGCGCCCGTGCCGTTGATGGGGATCTGGCGTGGCTTGCGCTCCTCGGGGACCTCGCGGACCAGGCTGACATGCAGCAGGCCGTTCTCGAGCGCGGCGCCGGTGACCTTGATGGTATCGGCCAGATGGAAGCGGCGCTCGAAGGCGCGCTTGGCGATGCCGCGGTGCAGGTAGACCGGTTGCGGCGCCAGGGTCTCGCCCTCGGCGGCCTCGGTCTTCTGGGCGCGGCCGGAGATCACCAGCACGTCGTCCTTCACCGTCACGTCGAGCTCGTCCTCGGTGAAGCCGGCGACCGCCATGGTCACGCGGTAGTCGTCATTGCCGACTTTCTCGATGTCGTAGGGAGGATAGCCGCCGTCGCCATTAAGGCGGGTGGCGTTGTCGAGCATGCGGACCAGGTTGTCGAAGCCCACGGCCGAACGCATCAGGGGATTGGTGTCGAATACGCGCATCTTACTCTCCAGTGAGCAATAAGGTTGATGTGGCCCACCAATGGTCGGGCCGGTTGTGTCGTTGCCGGACCCGTCAGCGGCACCCGGCGATTGGTCATTTGGGAAGGGTTTGGGCACGTTCAAGAGGCAAAATCAGACCTGTTCGTGTCTCGTCGCGCCGGTTTCCGAGCGGGGAGTGCCCAGGAAGATCGGTACCGCGCCTTCGTCGCTTCAATGCCCGAATTTGCCTCGACATCGTGCGGCGCCCTTCGTGTGGGGGCGTCGCCGTCTCGAAGCCAGCGAGGCCGTCCGGCCGGTTGCGGGTGCGAGGGGCTTTTCGGAAACAGCCAAGAGTTGCATGCCTTCAGATCCTTGAAGCGACGGCGCTTGGACCTTGAATCAACGATCGAGGATCTTGAGCGATCCTACCCCGCGGCCGCCGATACTTTGTGGTAAAATTGAAACATAAAGTGATTTTGTTAATAGTAGTAATTGGTATCAAGCGCCATGCAGCCATAAAATATAATTTTTGATTGATCGGATTTCCTATGTTGAAAAAAGTTCCATTGAAAACCCGTTTATTAAATAAATAAATGATTTGTCTTTGTGCGGAATAGCGCGCCAAGTGAATTTCGAACGAAGGGATCCTGAAAAGAATTCGTGCGAATGCAGGGCCCGAAGCAGGATAATTTTGGTCGAGGCGTAGCATGTTTAAGCCAATTCTATTGACAGTTTTGCTGTTGATAGCGGGTCAGAGCGCCCTTGCGCAGCAACCACCGGTCGCGGGCGGACAATTCCAGCAGATTCCGCCGCCGCCGACGCGTGAACGATCGATTCCGGAATTGCGGATCGAGCGACCGGACGCACCCCTTACAGCCGATACTGGCGGCGCGACGATCTTGGTGAACGCGCTGCATGTCAGCGGCGCGACGCTGTTCTCCGAGTGGTCTGCCCCCTGAAAAGTGGTCCTCCCTGAAGTATGGTTTTCAGCCATGAGGAGGATCTGTAACCCGAATTATTCATCAGCCGGGCTATTCCGGGTCGGCGAACGTAGCTTAACCTACTGATTTGGTGTAGAGAATAGGCGCTTAGACCACTCTCGAACACCGGACAGAAAGTGCCACGCCCGCCATGGTCGACGATAGCGTTGCTGGTTTTGGATTCCCAGCTATTTGCCGCAAGA
>CALQFM020000050.1 GCA_943329845.2 Candidatus Kuenenia stuttgartensis
AATATGACCCCGGCAGAGATGGCGGCCAGATCAGCCGGCCAACCGGGTCGGGGGTATACCCCCAACCCGGTTGCCATCACGCCCAACAACGGGCATCAAAGGAACGCCGGGCTCTACTTATGAATGGCGGAGACTTGGGGCTCAGACCAAGGGGTCTGGCGCGGCGCTCATGACTGATGCTGAAATGGACGGCGTCGTCGGCGGTACGGTTATCGCCCAAATCGAGTTGCTGAGAACTGGCTCCGGAAAGGTGATAATCCTGGATCATGGGGGGCCGAGCGCTCTTCTGGCCGGAGAAGGACCGGACAACAAGGGTGTCGTGAGCGTCCAAGACAACGTACTCAGCACCTTTCCCGTGGTCATTACTACGGACGGAACGGTCGTCGGTTCCCCGGCCCCCGGCTTTAAGGGGGCGGCATTCGTTACAGTCACGATCTCCACTCCGTGACGCGTCTTAGCGCTTGAACGAAGTTCACTTGATCGGCGGTGCGTAACGGAAGACGCACCGCCGACAATCTGAAACTGCAAGGTAGGTGATCAGGGCCATCACGACGACTGCCGGCTTCTCATTGATAGCGCAGACCGTTCGACTGACGATTTTCTCGACGATAATTGGGCTCTTCGCAAATGTGGCGTTGGCCGTTCCATCGGCATCAGCCACGACCTTGTCCCTGAAGGAAATTCGCGAATCTGGCGTGGTGGTCCAGCAATGGGATACCAGCTGCGGCGCCGCTGCCATGGCCACGGTGTTGAGCTACAGCTTTGGCGACAAGGTATCCGAGCGCGAGGTCGCCCGTGGACTTCTTCGCCAGACGGAACCGCTCAAGGTCCGGTACCGGGGCGGATTTTCGATGTTGGACATGAAACGCTATGCGGAAGAGCGCGGTTATCGTGCACTTGGCTTTCGCGATTTGAGCATTGAGGACGTCCGGTATTTCGATGCGCCGATTGTTCCGCTGAACATTCACGGCTATAGCCACTACGTCGTGTTTCGAGGCATGAATTCAGCTGGCACTGTCCATGTCGCAGATCCCGCCTTCGGGAACCGCACATTGAGCAGGAGCAAGTTTGAGAAGGCCTGGATCAATGGAATGGCGTTCGTTATGCTCAAGCGTGCCGCGCAATGAAGTACTTCAGCGCGTTGGTTACGTTCATCCTGACCGCCAGTGTGTACGTTGGCACTGCTAGCGCGGAGACGATCGAGGAGCTAAAAGCCCAACTCGCTGCCCAGCAGCAAGTAAATGAACTCCTCAAGCATCGCATTTCCACTTTGGAGGCGGAACTAGCCGGGCGGGCGGCCAACGCGCGAACTCCGGTTGTGCCGGTGCCAGCGCCGGCTCCCGATGATTTCCAGGATGACCGTGCACTTGAGCGGACCCTCGTGCATCGAGGCACAGCCCTTTTGCCCCCTCATGCAATCCAAGTTACACCGAACTTTGCATGGAGCCATTCTGGAACTTCCTCGAACTCATCGCTCCAGAATTTCTATGGCGCTGGACTGGAAGCCCGCTACGGCTTGCCTGGGGGATGGATGGTGGGGGCAAGCCTTCCCGTTCTCCTTAGGGATGGCGGGAGGGACGGTCGCAATGCCGGTGCTGGCGACTTCTCCGCGATGGTATGGAAATCTCTGTGGACGGAGCAGGATGACCGGCCATCCCTGATCGCCAGTTTGAGATACACGGCGCCGACAGGAGAAGATCCGGCAGGCAGCCTGCCTCTGGGCTCCGGCTTCCATGCTGCCACCATTCGACTGTCCGCAGTAAGGTCCATCGCCCCGATCGCCATATACGGGGAGCTTTACTACACGAGTTATCTCGGGGAGAAGTTCAAAAGCCTCTCGGTTCATCGGGACGGCTCCTTTGGTTTCGATGTTGGGTTCAATCTGGCCGTAACGCCGGAAATCTCACTGATCACGGGCGTAGGCTTCGACTTTGAAGATTCCATCTCGGTAAATGGATGGAAACTCCAGGGGTCGTCCAAGACACGCGGAGCGGTCGAGATCGGTGCAGGCATGTTACTTACCCGAAAGCTGTTCCTGGTCTTCAGCGCCACTTTCGGCGTGACCGACGACACGCCGGATATAATCCTAGGCTTATCGCTTCCGATGCGCTTCTGAATGCGTGTGGAGGCCGCAAACCTTGGGCATGAATGAGGATTTCCTGAGGAAAACCTACATCATCTGGTAGCGAATAACGCCCGTCCTGCTATATTCGGGGGATGAACGAACTCACTCCTCCGGCGGCTGGCGGCGACAACATCCGCGACGTGCCCTTTGGCGATGCGCTGAGCGAGCGCTACCTGTCCTATGCCCTGTCGACGATCATGGCGCGCTCGCTGCCGGACGTGCGCGACGGGCTGAAGCCGGTGCATCGGCGGTTGCTGTTTGCCATGCAGCAGCTCCGGCTCGACCCGAACTCGGGCTACAAGAAATGCGCCCGCGTTGTCGGCGACGTCATGGGCAAGTTCCACCCGCATGGCGACCAGTCGATCTATGACGCGCTGGTGCGTCTGGCGCAGGATTTCGCCGTCCGCTATCCGCTGATCGACGGGCAGGGCAATTTCGGCAACATCGACGGCGATAACGCCGCCGCCATGCGCTACACGGAATCGCGTCTGACCCATGTGGGCGAGGCGCTGCTCGACGGCCTCGACCAGGACGCCATCGATTTCCGCCCGACCTATGACGGCCTCGACGAGGAGCCGCTGGTGCTGCCGGCCGGCTTCCCGAACCTGCTGGCGAACGGCTCGCAGGGGATCGCCGTCGGCATGGCCACCAGCATCCCGCCGCACAATGTGGACGAGCTCAGCCTCGCCATGCAGCACCTGCTGGCCCATCCCAATGCGACGATCGCCGAGCTGCTGGTGCATGTGAAGGGACCGGATTTCCCGACCGGCGGCATCTGCGTCGAGCCGGCCGACAGCATCGCCCGCGCCTACGAGACCGGCCGCGGCGGCTTCCGGCTCCGCGCCAAATGGGAGATCGAGGACCAGGGGCGCGGCACCTATCAGATCGTGGTCACGGAAATCCCGTACCAGGTGCAGAAGTCCAAGCTGATCGAGAAGATCGCCGAGTTGATCAACAACCGCAAGCTGACGGCGCTGCTCGCCGACGTGCGCGACGAGTCGACCGACCAGGTCCGCGTCGTGCTGGAGCCGCGCGCCCGCTCGGTCGATGCCGCCGTGCTGATGGAAAGCCTGTTCAAGCTGACCGAGCTGGAGACGCGCGTCCCGCTCAACCTCAACGTGCTCGACAAGGACCAGGTGCCCCGGGTCATGTCGCTGAAGGAAGCGCTGCAGGCCTATCTCGATCACCGGATCGAGGTGCTGGTCCGCCGCTCGCGGTTCCGGCTCGGCAACATCGAGCGGCGCATGGAGATCCTGCGCGGCTACATGATCGTGTTCCTCAACCTCGACGAGCTGATCGCCATCATCCGCCGCGAGGACGAGCCCAGGCCGGTGATCATGGCGCATTTCGAGCTGACCGAGGTGCAGGCCGAGGCGATCCTTAACATGCGGCTGCGCGCGCTGCGCCGGCTGGAGGAAGAGGGCATCCTCAAGGAATATTCCGGGCTGGAAGCCGAGCAGGCCGAACTGACCGCGCTGATCGACAGCCCCTCCAAGCAGCGCCTTGCGATCCGGCTGGAGCTGGACGCGTTGCGCAAGCGCTTCGGCAAGGACACCGTGCTGGGCGCGCGCCGCACCATGTTCGGCGAAGCCGGCGCCGTCGACATGGCGACGCCCGAGGCGCTGATCGAGAAGGAGCCGGTGACGGTGATCCTGTCCAGGATGGGCTGGATCCGCGCCATGAAGGGTCATGTCGACAAGTCGGCCGAGATCAAGTTCAAGGACGGCGACGGACCGGCCTTCCAGGTCCACGCCCAGACCACCGACAAGCTGCTGCTGTTCGCCTCGAATGGCCGCTTCTACACCTTGGGCTGCGACAAGCTGCCGGGCGGGCGCGGCATGGGCGAGCCGGTCAGGCTGATGATCGACCTGCCGGCCACCGACGACGTGATCGTGGCGATGACCTATACGGCGGGCGCCAAGCTGCTGGTCGCCAGCTCCGACGGGCGCGGCTTCATCGTCGACGCGGACAGCGCGCTCGCCCAGACCAAGAACGGCAAGCAGGTGCTGAACGTCGACGGCAAGGTGAAGGCGAAGATCTGCGTGCCGGCGGTCGGCGACACGGTGGCGGTGGTCGGCGACAACCGCAAGCTGCTGATCTTCCCGCGCGACCAGCTGCCCGAGATGGCGCGCGGCCGCGGCCTGACCTTGCAGAAATACAAGGACGGCGGCCTGGCCGACGCCAAGATATTCAACCACGCCGATGGCCTCACCTGGGCCTCGGGCGACCGTACCCGCACCGAGACCAACCTGCTCGACTGGACCGGCACCCGCGCCCAGGCCGGACGCATGGTGCCGCGCGGCTTCGCGTCTAGCGGCAGGTTCAGCTAACGGATGACGGCCAGCACCCGATTGGCGCTTGCCCTCGCGGTGTTCGTGGCCTGGATGCTGATCACCGCCTTTTCCGGCGCGCTGTTCTCCGGCGGGGAGCAGGCGTCGCTCGATCAGATGATGTCGCGGGGCGTGGTGCCGCAGATTCTGATCGCCTGCGCGTTCGCGACGGCGGCCTCGTTCCTGTTCCCGTGCCGCGACGTCGGCCTCGTCGCGCCGGTGTCCGGTCGCTCGCTGTTGCTGACCCTGCCGGTCGCGGTCTATCTCGCCTTCTTCTTCGGGCTCGCGCTGTATCTGGGGCTGCCGTCGCCGAAAATCGTCGGCATCGTCGCGCTCAACGCCGTCCTGGTCGGTATCTCGGAGGAACTGGCCTGCCGGGGCATCCTGTTCCAGGGTTTTCGGGCGCGGTTCCGCATCTGGCCGGCGATCTGGCTGACGTCGCTGATCTTTGCCGCCATGCATGTGCTGAACGGCTTCGTCACTGGCCAGTTCGGCATCGCCGCGGTGCAGTCGCTGGCGGCGTTCTGCACCGGCATGCTGTTCATGGCGATACGGGTGCGCACCGGGTCGCTTTACCCGTGCATGGTGCTGCACGCCCTGTGGAACACCGGCGCGCTACTCGCCGTGCTCGCCGCGGTCAAGCAGTCGGGCGGCCAGCAGCCGACCATGGAATTGAGCATGGTCATGCTGGTGCCGGTGCTGGGCGTGCTGCCGAACCTGGTCTACGGATTATGGCTGCTGCGTCATGCCGCGCGGGAGGAGGCGCTGGCCGAACCCATGGCAGCCTGATCGACCGGAGCCGAAGCTGGGGAGGTTGGTCCAACTTATCAGGTGAGGAACCGCTTCGCGGTCACCCTCATCCGGCGCTTCGCGCCACCTTCTCCCCGGCGGGGAGAAGGGTTGCCTGCCGTCGCTCCGGCCAAGTCCCCTCGCCCCAACGGGGAGAGGGATAGGGTGAGGGGGACCGCGAAGCGGTTCGCCCCCGCGCAGATGGCTCAATCTTCCCCTATTGCGGCGCGCGCGGGACGGCCTTCAGTTCGCTGGCGCTTTCCAGGCAGACGCTGCGCAGCTGGTTCGGGCGCTCGGCCTCGAGCGGGCATACTTCCCACTTGCCGTTCACTTCGCGCGGATTGCTGGCAAGGATGTCGCGCAGCTTTTCCGGCAACGCAACATTCTCGGGATCGGCGCCGGTGCCGCGCAGGCCGTAAAGCTGCTTGGTGCCGACGGGCCAGATGCGCAGCGATGGGCTGCCGCTGTAGACGGAGAGCGGGCCATAGAAGGTCATGCACTTGCCGACCACCTTGGGGCTGGATTTGCAGGCCGGAGCGTCGGCGGCGATGGCGGGTGCGGCGAGGATGGTCGACGCGATCACGGCGGTCGCGAGCAGCTTGAACATTGGAAGAGACTCCGGCTGTTAGATCTTCATCTTACGCCAGGCGTCGTCGGCGTACATCTCCAGCGGCTGGAATTTCGCCTTGTAGGCCATCTTGTCCGATCCGGCGATCCAGTAGCCGAGATAGACATAGGGCAGGCCCAGCTTCCGCGCCCATTCGATGTGGGACAGAATCATGTGGGTGCCGAGGCTCCGGTCCGTCGCGTCCGGATTGTAGAAGCTGTAGATCATCGAGACGCCGTCATCGAGCACGTCGCTGAGGCAGGTGCCGATCAGCGGGTCGCGCGGGTCGAGCGGATCCAGCATGCGGCGGCGGTATTCGACCAGATAGGAGCTGACCGGCGTCTCCTCGACCATGGTCGCATAGTCCATGGCGGTCATGCCGGCCATGCCGCCGTTCGAATGGCGCGAGTTCAGATAGGTGGTCAGCAGCTCGAACTGCTCCAGCGTGGCGTGCGCCGGCACCGGCGTCTGCGTCAGGTCGCCATTGCGGCGGGCGATGCGCCGCATCGTGCGGTTGGGCACGAAATCCTTGACCGGGATGCGGACCGAGATGCAGGCATGGCAGCCGTCGCAGGCCGGCTTGTAGGCGACCTTCTGCGACCGGCGAAAACCGACTTTCGACAGGCTGTCGTTCAGCTCCTGCGCGTGGGGTTCCTTGAGTTCGGTGAAGATCTTCTGCTCCAGACGCCCCGGCAGATAGGGGCACGCGGACGGCACCGTGAGGTAGAACCTGGGAAAGCGGATGAACTGGTCGGTCACGTCGTCGCTTCATTGCAGAAAGATGTCATCAAGCATGGCACGAACCCATGGAAGGTCAATGGGGGTTGTGTGGTTGCGCCTCTGCGTGTGACCTCCCTTCCATTGTCACCCCGGACTTGTTCCGGGGTCTGTGTCAATGCCGCCAAAGTCCACGAGGAGATGTTACCGCCGCTGGTGCAACGACCATGCGCAGGTTCCTGCGGATAGGCAGACCCCGGAACAAGTCCGGGGTGACAACAGAGAGGAGAAGAGACCGCGGCTACTTCGCCAGCTTCTGGGCCACTTCCTCGGCGAAGTAGGTGAGGATGCCGTCGGCTCCGGCGCGCTTGAACGCCAGCAGGCTTTCGACGATCACCCGGTCGCGGTCCATCCAGCCGCGCTCGATGGCGCCGGCGATCATGGCGTACTCGCCCGATACCTGGTAGGCGAAGGTCGGCACGCCGAACTCCCGCTTTACGCGGTACACAATGTCGAGATACGGCATGCCCGGCTTCACCATCACCATGTCGGCGCCCTCGGCGATGTCGAGCGCGACCTCGCGGAGCGCCTCGTCGCCATTGGCCGGGTCCATCTGGTAGGTCTTCTTCGATGCCTTGCCGAGCGACGACGACGAGCCGATGGCGTCGCGGAACGGGCCGTAGAACGCCGAGGCATACTTGGCCGCGTAGGCCATGATCTGGAGGTTCTGGAAGCCGGCCGTGTCGAGCGCCTGGCGGATCGCGCCGATGCGGCCGTCCATCATGTCGCTGGGCGCGATGATGTCGCAGCCGGCGCGCGCCTGTACCAGCGCCTGCTGCACCAGCATCTCGACCGATGGGTCATTGGCGATCTCGTCATTGACCATGAGGCCGTCATGGCCATGGTCGGTATAGGGATCGAGCGCCACGTCGCACAGGATGCCGATGTCGGGCACCTCCGCCCTGATGGCGCGGACCGCGCGGCACACCAGATTGTCCGGATTGAGCGCCTCGCGGGCGTCGGCGGTCTTGAGCGCGATCGGGGTCTGCGGGAACAGGGCGATCACCGGAATGCCCAGGTTCGCCGCCCTGGCCGCGGCGTCCACCGCCATGTCGACGCTCAGCCGGTTGACGCCCGGCATGGAGGCGACCGGATCGCGCAGCCCTTCGCCCTCCTGCACGAACAGCGGCCAGATCAGGTCGTCGACCGTCAGCACGTTCTCGGCCACCAGCCGCCGGGACCAGTCGGTCCTCCGGGTGCGGCGCATGCGGGTCGTTGGAAAGCTCGGGGAGGCAGGTCGGCCGGTCATCGGTGTCCGTCAGGTGCGGCCCATGAGCAGGGCCTGGTTCTTTTTCAGGAGGTCGGTGAGAAAGTCGCACACCGCTTCGACGCGCGCAACATGGCGCAGGTCCTCATGCACCACCAGCCAGAACTCGCGCTTGATCTCCACGTCGTTGCGCAGCACCCGGACGAAGTTGGGGTCGGGCTCGGCGGCGAAGCAGTGCAGGAACGCCAGCCCCAGGCCCGACAGCGCCGCATTGAAGTGGGCGACCACGCTGGTGGACTCGAACACGATGTGCGGCTCCTTGACGATGTCGTCGAGGAAGCGGAGCTGGGGCAGGGTGACCAGATCGTCGATGTACCAGATCAGGTCATGGTCGTTGAGTTCGCGCTTGGACCGGATCGGCCGCTTCTTACGCAGGTAGGCGGGCGTGGCGTACAGCCCCAGCGCATAGTCCGCCAGCTTCCAGGCGATCAGCCGTCCGGACTGGGGCCGCGAGAGGGTGATGGCGAGGTCGGCTTCGCGGCGCGACAGGTCGAGCAGCGGCGTGCTGGCTACCAGTTCGACCCTGATGCCGGGATGCCGTTCGCGGAACTTGCCCATCTGCTTGGCGAGGAATTCGATGGCCAGCCCCTCGGTCGCGGCCATGCGCACAGTGCCGGTCAGTGTTGCGTCCTCGCCCGACACCTCCTCGTAAAGCTTGATGGACTGGGCCTCGATCCGCTCGGCATAGGCGAGCAGGGCGGTGCCGGCCTTGGTCGCCACGTAGCCACGCGGCGTCCGGTCGAAGAGTCTGGTATTCAACGTGTTTTCGAGCGCGGCGACCCGCCGCGCCACGGTGGTGTGATCGACCTGCAACGCCCGCGCGGCGGCCGCCAGGCGGCCCCTCCTTGACAGTTCGAGCACGTAGCGCAAATCATCCCAATTGAACACGCGCGGACCCGTTTCTGTGGATTTTTGCAGGGGTTCGGCGAGTAATTTCGCATGGCTCCGCAAATATGTCTTGTGTAGAGTCTGCGCCGTAATTTCGGGTGATGTGCACCCACGATGCATGCGGCCGGTTTTGGAGAGAAACCCCGCCGCTCAAACGGGAGAACTCAGTTGGCTACACAGATGTCGCAGTTGGTTTCCGATACGGAACTGTCGCCCGCCCAGGAAATCGCCGCCCTCGTCGCGCGCTCGCGCAAGGCGCAGGCCCAGATCGAGAACTACACCCAGGAGCAGGTCGACGCGCTGATCCGCGCCATGGTGTGGGCCGTCGCCAAACCCGGCGTGGCCGAGAAGATCGCGCAGTTCACCGTGGACGAGACCCAGCTGGGCAACTACGACGGCAAGTTCCTCAAGATCTTCCGCAAGACCCGCGCCACCCTGATGGACATCATCGACGACAAGTCGGTGGGCATCCTGGAAGAGGACAAGGAACGCAACATCATCAAGATCGCGAAGCCGGTCGGCGTAATCGGCGCCCTGGCGCCGTCGACCAACCCGGAAGCGACCCCGGTGATCAAGGCGATCCACGCCGTGAAGGGCCGCAACTCCATCATCGTGGCGCCGCACCCGCGCGCCAAGCTGACCAACAAGATGATCTGCGACCTGATGCGCGAGGCGATCGTCGCCATGGGCGCGCCGGCCGACCTGGTCATCGGCATCGACACGCCGTCGCTCGAGAAGACCAACGAGCTGATGAAGCAGTGCGACCGCATCCTGGCCACCGGCGGCGGCGCCATGGTCACCGCGGCCTACTCCTCCGGAACCCCGGCGCTGGGCGTGGGCGTGGGCAACGCGGTCATCACCGTCGACGACACCGCCGACCTGGATGACGCGGCCGAGAAAATCCGCATCTCCAAGACCCTCGATCTGGCGGCCTCGTGCTCGTCCGACAACTCGGTCGTGCTCGTCGACAAGATCTACGACCAGATGCTCGCCAAGCTCGAGGGCAAGGGCGGCTATACCGTCAACGCCGCCGAGAAGGACAAGCTGCAGCACACCATCTGGCACGACGGCCACCTGAATACGGCGATCGTCGCCCAGCCCGCCACCAAGATCGCCGAGATGGCCGGCATCAACCTGCCGGAAGGCAAGACCTTCTTCATCGTACCGGAAACCGGCTACGGCCCGGATCACCCGTTCTCGGGCGAGAAGCTGTCGGTGGTGATGGCGCTGTACCGCGTGAAGGACATCGACGAGGCCATCCTAAAGACCAACCAGATCCAGTCCTATCAGGGCCAGGGCCACTCGTGCGGCATCTACTCGAACAGCGACGAGAACATCCTGAAGCTGGCCAACGCGACCAAGACCTCGCGCGTCATGGTCAACCAGCCGCAGGCCGCATCGAACTCCGGCAATCTCTGGAACGGCATGCGCCAGACCTTCTCGCTGGGCTGCGGCTCGTGGGGCGGCAACGGCACGAACAACAACATTTCGTGGCGTGACCTGATCAACGAGACCTGGGTCTCCAAGCCGCTGGCCGTGACCAAGGTGATCCCGTCGGACGAAGAGCTGTTCGGCAAGGATATCATCGAGAAGTTCGCCAGCTAAGCCATTACGACGATCATTGGGCGCCCCGGTTCTCGCAGGAGAGCCGGGGCGCTGTCGTTTCGGCGGGCGCCATTTGGCCGGATGGCTGCTTTTCTGCCTTTTGTCGTACCGACCGCCCATGTATGAATTGCCCCGCAAAATAGTGGGCCCGCGCAAGGCTGCGCGTTCCGCGACCGCCGGAGGATGGAATGGATTTTGAACTGAACGAAGACCAGCGCCTGTTCCAGGATACGGCGCGCGCCTTCGCCAAGGACGTGCTCGAGCCAAATGCGGCGCACTGGGACGAGGAGTCCCACTTCCCGGTCGCAGAACTGCGCCAGGCGGCCGAACTGGGCTTCGCCGGCATCTATGTGCGCGACGACGTCGGCGGCGTGGGTCTGGGCCGCCTCGAGTCCACCATCATCTTCGAGGAGCTGTCGGCGGCCTGCCCGTCGACGGCAGCGTTCATCTCGATCCACAACATGGCGTCGTGGATGATCGACAACTGGGGCACCGAGGAGCAGCGCCGGAAGTGGCTGCCGCGCCTGACCACCATGGAGCTGATCGCCTCCTATGCGCTGACCGAGCCGGGCGCCGGCTCCGATGCATCGAGCCTGCGGACCAAGGCGGTGAAGGATGGCGACCACTACGTGCTGAACGGCTCGAAGGCGTTCATCTCCGGTGGCGGCCGCTCGGACATCTATGTCTGCATGGTTCGCACCGGCGAGGACGGTCCCAAGGGCATCTCCTGCATCGTGGTCGAGAACGGCACGCCCGGCCTGTCGTTCGGCGCCCAGGAAAAGAAGATGGGCTGGAAGTCGCAGCCCACGTCGATGGTGAACTTCGACAATTGCCGCGTGCCCGTCGCCAATCGCATCGGTGCCGAAGGCGAAGGTTTCAAGATTGCCATGATGGGCCTCGACGGCGGCCGCCTCAACATCGGCGCCTGCTCGCTCGGCGGCGCGCGCGCCTGCCTGGAGCGGGCGATTTCCTACACCAAGGAGCGCAAGCAGTTCGGCCAGGCCATCGCCGACTTCCAGGCCACCCAGTTCAAGCTGGCCGACATGGCGACCGACCTGGAAGCGGCGCGCCTGATGATCCGCTCGGCCGCCGTCGCGGTGAACGAGAAGCTGCCCGGCGCCACCACCAAGGCGGCGATGGCCAAGCGCTTCGCCACCGATGTGTGCTTCGACATCGTCAATGACGCGCTGCAGCTGCATGGCGGCTACGGCTATATCAAGGAGTACCCGATCGAGCGCTTCCTGCGCGACCTGCGGGTGCACCAGATTCTCGAGGGGACCAACGAGATCATGCGGGTGATCATCTCCCGCCAGATCCTCAAGGACGGCTGATCCATTTTCTGACATCGAAGGGGAAGACATGACCGACGAACCTGAGGTCCTGTTCGAGAAGCGCGGCGGCATCGGCCTGATCACTCTGAACCGGCCAAAGGCGCTCAACGCGCTGAACCAGCCCATGGTGCTGGAAATCCACCCGAAGATGATCGAGTGGGCGAGCGACCCGGACGTCAAGGCGGTGCTGATCGTCGGCGCTGGCGACCGAGCGTTCTGCGCCGGCGGCGACATTCTGTGGCTGCGCAACAACGGCCTCGAGAACCGTCCGAAGGCGCTCAGCTTCTACTGGGACGAGTACCGGCTGAACCGCTACATCAAGAACTACCCGAAGCCCTACATCGCGTTCATCGACGGCATCACCATGGGCGGCGGCTGCGGCCTGTCGGTACACGGCGATTTCCGCGTCGCCACCGAGCGCACCATGTACGCCATGCCCGAGACCGGCATTGGCCTGTTCCCGGACGTGGGCGGCAGCTATTTCATGCCGCGCTGTCCCGGCGAGACCGGCATGTATTCGGCGCTCACCGGCGACCGACTGAAGCCGGCGGACGCGCTGCATCTGGGTATCGCCACCACCTACACGCCTTCGGCGAAACTGCCCGAACTTCAGCAGGCGCTGGAAAGAAGCGACCTGAAGGACAAGGCCACTATCGACGGCATCCTCAAGAGCTTCCACGAGGACCCGGGCACGTCGGACGTCAAGCTGCTGGAGGGCCAGATCGACGTGGTGTTCCGCGAGGACTCCGTCGAGGCGATCATGGACAGCCTGAAGCTCAACGGCTCCAACTGGGCGCTCAAGACTCTCGACACCCTGTCGAAGAAATCTCCCACCAGCCTGAAGCTCACATTCCAGCAAATGCGCCGGGGCGCCCAGTCGAATTTCGATGACTGCATGCGGATGGAATACCGTATGGTCACCCGCACCATGGATGGGCACGACTTCTACGAAGGGGTGCGCGCCGTGATCGTCGACAAGGACAATGCGCCGAAATGGGTGCCGGATAACCTGGACCACGTTTCGGACTCCGACATCGACGCCTATTTCGCGCCTCTCGGCAAAAGCGACCTCCATTTCGAAGGCGCGCCGGGCGAGCGGGTCGACTAATAATTCATCAGGCGAACCGCTGCCGCAGAGCGGCGTCCGCACGCTGGCTAGACGAGGGAGGCATCCCTCAAACGGGAGAGAGACATGGCGAAGATCGGATTCATCGGCCTCGGCAACATGGGCGGCCACATGGCCAACAACCTGCTGAAGGCCGGCCACAGCCTGAAGGCGTTCGACCTGTCGAAGGAAGCGGTGGACCGCGCGGTCGCGAACGGCGCCGTCTCCGTGCCGACGGCTGCGGACGCAGCCAAGGATGTCGACGTGGTAGTCAGCATGCTGCCCGCCGGCAAGCATGTCCGCAGCGTCTACGGCGACGCGGGCGGCGTGTTTGACAACGCCGCGCCCGGCACCCTGATCATCGACAGCTCGACCATTGACGTGCAGTCGGCCCGCGACGTGATTGCCATGGCCGCCAAGAAGGGCATCGACATGGTCGACGCGCCGGTGTCCGGCGGCGTCGGCGGCGCCCAGGCCGGCACGCTCACCTTCATGGTCGGCGGCTCGCAGGAAGCCTTCAACCGGGCCAAGCCGATCCTCGACCTGATGGGCAAGAAGATCTTCTATGCCGGCGGCCCGGGCAACGGACAGGCCGCCAAGATCGCCAACAACATGCTCCTCGGCATCAGCATGATCGGCACATCCGAGGCGTTCAACCTGGCGCTGGCGCTGGGCCTCGACGCCAAGACCTTCTACGACATTTCTTCGGTCTCGTCCGGCCAGTGCTGGTCCATGACCTCCTACTGCCCGGCGCCGGGCCCGCTGCCCACGTCGCCGGCCAACAACGACTACAAGCCGGGCTTCGCCGTCGACATGATGCTGAAGGACCTGCGCCTCGCCAAGGAAGCCGCCGAGAGCGTCGGCGCCAACACACCGCTGGGTCACCAGTCCGAAGAACTCTACGGCAAGCTCTCGGCCGACGGCCATGGCGGCCTGGATTTCTCCGGCATCATCAAGATGCTGGCCGGAAAGCTGTAAGACATTCCTTCAGCCGTCATCCCGCTGAAGAGTGGGATGACGGCCGTGTTTATGGGCGCGATCTTCACCCATTTGAGCTGAAGTGTTAGAACCGGCTCATGACCCTTTCATACCGACAGGCCATCGAACAGCTCCTCGACGCGGGCAGGCGGCTCGATGCGCGCGGCTGGGTGGCGGCGACGGGCGGCAATTTGTCGTGCCGGCTGGATGACGGCAGCGTCGCCATCACCGTGTCGGGCCGCCACAAGGGCGATCTCGTCGCCGACGACATCATGCGGGTCGACATGAATGGTGCCTCTCTCGACGGCAAGAAGCCGTCGGCCGAGACGCTGCTGCACACCGGTCTCTACCGGGTGCGTCCGGACGTGGGCGCCATCCTGCACAGCCATCCGCGCGCCAGTGTGCTCTACGCCCTGATGCTCCCGGCGGCGGTCGTGGTGACCATGACCGGCTACGAATTTCTCAAGGCGTTTCCGGGCATCAAGAGCCACGAGGCCGTCGTGGCGCTGCCGGTCTACAACAACACCCAGGACATGCCGGTGCTGCAGCGAAAGGTGGAAGCCTGGTTCGAGAACAATCCGCAGGCGCCGGCCGTCTACCTGGTCCGTGGCCATGGCCTGACGGTGGGCGGAGCCACCGTTGACGAGGCGCGCTACACCACGGAAGCTGTCGAGGAACTGATGGCCTATGAACTGGAGCGTTCACGATGGGCACGCTGACGATCTATGACGACGTCGATCCGGCGACACCGCTGTTTTATTCCAGCGACAATGCCGTCATCGCCGCCAGGCTGAACGACGTGGGCATCCGCTTCGAGCAGTGGACCGCGCTGCGCGAAATCCCCCGGGACGCCGACGACGCGGCGGTGCTTGCCGTGTACCAGCCCGACATCGACCGGCTGGTAGCCGAGGAGGGCTACAAGTCCTGGGATATCGTCCGCGTCCTGCCCGACAACGAAAACCGCGCCGTCATGCGCGGCAAGTTCCTCGACGAGCACACCCATTCCGAGGACGAGGTGCGGTTCTTCGCCGAAGGCTCGGGCATGTTCTACCTGCACATCGGCACCAAGGTGTACATGGTGCTGTGCGAGGCCGCCGATTTCATCAGCGTGCCGGCGGGCACGACCCACTGGTTCGACATGGGGCCGCGCCCGCATTTCACCGCGCTGCGCCTGTTCATGTCGCCCGACGGCTGGGTGGCCAGCTTCACCGGCAGCGGCTACAGCGCCGAGTTCCCGAAATACGAAACGGCTTGATGGCGATCCGCGCCGTCGTCACCGACATCGAGGGTACGACCACATCCGTGTCGTTCGTCTACGACGTTCTGTTTCCGTATGCCCGCGAGAACCTCTCGGCCTATGTGCGGGCGAACGCGGGCGATCTGGCCGAACTGCTCGATGACGTCAGGCGCGAGGCGGGCGATCCGGCGCTGACGCTCGAAGACTGCATCGCCGCGCTGCTGCGCTGGATGGAGGAGGACCGCAAGGTCACGCCGCTCAAGACGCTGCAGGGCAAGGTGTGGAAGCAGGGCTACGAAGGCGGCGGCTCGAAGGGCCATCTCTATCCCGACGTCGCGCCCAGCCTGCGGCGCTGGAAAGGGCAGGGCCTGGTGTTGTGCGTCTACTCCTCCGGATCGGTCGGGGCGCAGAAGCTGCTGTTCGGCCATTCGGAGGCGGGCGATCTCACGCAGCTGTTCTCCGGGTGGTTCGACACCCTGGTCGGCGGCAAGAAGGAGGCGACGTCCTATGCACGCATCGCGTCGGAGATCGGACTGGCGCCCCACGAACTGCTGTTCCTGTCCGACAATCCGGAAGAGCTGGCTGCCGCGCGCACCGCGGGGCTGTTCGTGATCGGCCTGGACCGGCCCGGCAACAGTTTCGATCTCTCCGGCTGGCCGACAGCCACGACCTTCGACCAGATCGATCCCGCCGCGATGAATTCAGCCGAAATTTAGACGGCGCGCCGCCCGGTCCTATATCCTGCCATAAACGTGATCCGAGGCCTGTTCGTGCGTTCGCTGATTATCGCCTGCCTTGTCCTGCTGCTTGCCGTACCCGCCGCGCGCGCCGACGGGCCGCGCTGCTTCGGCCCGGACAAGGCGTGGTGCGCCTGGACGTTGCAGGAGGACCGGATGGATGATGGCTGGCGCGTCGTCCACAAGGGGCGTACCGGCAAGACCGACGCGCTGGTCGAAACCATCATCGATTCACCGGGCAACCGGCCCCGCCTCGGCGTCCGCGTTTCCCCTGCACGCGAATACGACAACGCCCAGGTGATCATCTCATTGCGCACCGACGACACGCGGCCGGACCAGTGGATGCAGTTTGTCGGCCGCCACCGGCAGTTCGACGAAGGCGGCCTGCGGCTCGCGCTGGGCCGCCGTGCGCTCGAAGCGGTTCTGCAGGCGCCGGAGTCCGCGACGCTCTACGTGTTCGTGGAACTCAAGACCGATGAGCGCCCGCGGAAGGACAGCCACAAGATATCGCTCACCGGCCTTCCCGAGGCCCTGCGCTACGCGCGGCTGGGCCGATAATGGGTTCCCCATCCCGGTAATTCATCCTAGATTGATTTGCATCAGAGACTTGGCGCAAACGGCTGCTTACGTTAAGCATCCGTCACGACTAGAAGGCTCAGGAGCCGAAATGGACTACGAGGCCAGATTCCGGCAAGCCATCGATTCGCTGAGGACCGAAGGCCGCTACCGCGTCTTCATGGATATCGCGCGTTCGCGCGGTAATTTTCCGCGCGCACGCCACTATGGCGCGGACGGGGAACGCGATATCACGGTCTGGTGCTCCAACGACTATCTCGGCATGGGCCAGCACCCCGACGTGATCGCGACCATGGAAAGGGCGCTGCATGAATGCGGTGCCGGCGCCGGCGGCACCCGCAACATCAGCGGCACCAACCACTATCACGTGCTGCTCGAGGAAGAGCTGGCCGACCTGCACGGCAAGGAAGCGGCGCTGCTGTTTACCTCCGGCTACATCTCCAACGAGGCGACGCTCAGCACCATCGGCCGCATCCTGCCGGGCTGCATCCTGTTCTCGGACGAGCTGAACCATGCGTCGATGATCGAGGGCGTGCGGCAGTCGGGGCAGACCAAGCGCGTTTTCCGCCACAATGATGTGGGGCATCTGGAAACTCTGCTGAAGCAGGCCGATCCGGACGCGCCCAAGGTCATCGCCTTCGAATCCGTCTATTCCATGGACGGCGACATCTCGCCGATCCACGCGATCTGCGACCTGGCCGACAAGTACAACGCCGTCACCTATCTGGACGAGGTCCACGCCGTCGGCCTCTATGGCGAGCGCGGCGGCGGCGTTGCCGAGCGTGACGGCGCCATGCACCGCCTGACGATCATCGAGGGCACGCTCGCCAAGGCGTTCGGCGTCATGGGCGGCTACATCGCGGGTTCGGCCACCGTGGTCGACGTGGTGCGCTCCTACGCCTCGGGCTTCATCTTCACCACGTCGCTCGCGCCGGTCCTGGCCGCGGGCGCGTGGGCCAGCATCCGCTACCTGAAGCAGGCGAACGACCTGCGCATCCGCCACCAGGAGCGCGCCGCGCGCCTCAAGCAGCTGTTCCGTGACGCCGGCCTGCCGGTGATGGACTCCGCCAGCCACATCGTACCGCTGTGGGTGGGCGAGGCGGCCTTGTGCAAGCAGGTGTCCGACGAGCTGATGTCCGAGTTCGGCATCTATGTGCAGCCGATCAACTACCCCACCGTGCCGCGCGGCACCGAGCGCCTGCGCTTCACCCCCAGCCCGTTCCACACCGACGAGATGATGGACGATCTGGTGTCGGCGCTGAACGTTGTCTGGGATCGCCGCAAGATCAGCCGCGCCGCCTGATCACATCTTCTGGAGGCCGCTGGCTACCGCTCGGCGGCGTTCAAATATCCTCTCCATGAGACATATCTCCGTCATCGCGGCGCTGGCCGCCATGTTGTGGACCGCGCCCGCTTTCGCAGCGACAGCGGATCAGCTCGTGGCCGCCGCGCTCGAGCGCACGCGGCACAAGGTGGTCTACGATCCGGCCTATCGCACCATCGCCTATCCCATGGGCGACGTGCCGGCCGCGACCGGCGTCTGCACCGACGAGGTGATCCGCGCCTACCGGACGCTCGGCATCGACCTGCAGCAACTGGTGCACGAGGACATGCGCGCCGCCTTCCGGTCCTATCCGCGGCAGTGGGGGCTCGGGCGCCCGGATCGGAACATCGATCATCGACGGGTTCCGAACCTGCAGGTGTTCTTCACCCGGCATGGAAAATCGCTGCCAGTCACGGCGAGGGGCGTCGATTACGCGCCGGGCGATCTGGTGACATGGCGCTTGCCCGGCAATCTGCCGCATATCGGTATGGTGACCGACCGCCGGTCGGTGGACGGCGCCAGGCCGTTGATCGTCCACAACATCGGGGCCGGGCCGAAGCTCGAGGACATGCTGTTCGACTACGAGATTACCGGACATTACCGCTATCTGCCCGGTTGATCCGGGCCCCGGCGAATCCGCAATGTTGGTTTCCGCTCACACGACCTAGCGCGTGCTTGGCGCGGGCTTTCGATATATGGTAGGAACTCGCGTTCCGGGACGGGCCCGTTTCGGCTGCGTTCCGGGTTTGCAGAATGGCGGCGAGTATGACGAATGGTTCGTCGAAGCGGCTGGTCGCGCTGGGCGCCGACCATGCCGGCTTCCAGTTGAAGGATGCATTGAAGGCGGAACTGTCCGACTGCGGATACGATGTGCTCGATCTCGGCACGTCGGGCCCTGAGTCCGTCGACTATCCGGACTTCGGCAAGGCGGTCGCCGAGGCGGTCGCGTCGGGCCGCGCCGATCTGGGCGTGGTGGTCTGCGGCACCGGCATCGGCATCTCCATCGCCGCCAACCGCAATCCCGGCGTGCGCGCCGCGCTGTGCCATTCCGGTCTGGAAGCGAGACTGGCGCGCGAGCACAACGACGCCAACGTGCTGGCGCTGGGATCGCGCATCATCGGCGTGGAGGCTGCGCGCGACGCGCTGCACGCCTTTCTGAACACGGATTTCGCTGGCGGCCGCCATGCAGGCCGGGTCGCCAAGCTCTCGACGCACTGAGGATATTGCCATGTCGACGAACGCACTTTCCAAGACCGCCGCGCCTTCGGGGTTCTTCTCCGCCGGCCTGGCTGAATCCGATCCCGAGCTGCTGAAGGCCATCACCGGCGAGCTGAAGCGCGAGCAGGACCAGATCGAACTGATCGCCAGCGAGAACATCGTGTCGAAAGCGGTGCTCGAGGCGCAGGGTTCGGTGCTGACCAACAAGTACGCCGAAGGCTATCCGGGCAAGCGCTACTATGGCGGCTGCGAGTACGTCGACGTCGCCGAGGAACTGGCCATCGAGCGCGCCAAGCGGCTGTTCAACTGCAATTTCGTCAATGTGCAGCCTCATTCGGGCGCGCAGGCGAACGGCGCGGTGATGATGGCGCTGGTCAAGCCGGGCGACACCATCATGGGCATGTCGCTGGCCGCCGGCGGCCACCTGACCCATGGCGCGCCGCCGGCCCAGTCGGGCAAGTGGTTCAATGCCGTACAGTACGGTGTGCGCCAGCAGGACCACCTCATCGACATGGACGAGGTCGAGGCGCTGGCGAATGAGAACAAACCGAAGCTGATCATCGCCGGCGGTTCTGCCTATCCGCGGATCATCGACTTCGCCCGGTTCCGCAAGATCGCCGACGGCGTGGGCGCCTATTTCATGGTCGACATGGCCCATTTCGCCGGGCTGGTCGCGGGCGGGGTGCACCCGAGCCCGCTGCCGCATGCCCACATCGTCACCACCACCACCCACAAGACGCTGCGCGGGCCGCGCGGTGGCATGATCCTGTCGATGGACGAGGACCTGGGCAAGAAGATCAACTCGGCCGTGTTCCCGGGCCTGCAGGGCGGTCCGCTGATGCATGTGATCGCCGCCAAGGCCGTCGCGTTCGGCGAGGACCTGCGGCCTGAGTTCAAGCTCTACGCCCAGCAGGTCGTGGCCAATGCCAAGGCGCTGGCCGAGAAGCTGCTGTCGCGCGGCTTCGATATCGTCTCCGGCGGCACCGACACCCACCTGATGCTGGTCGACCTTCGCCCCAAGGGCGTCAAGGGCAACGCCGCCGAACAGACGCTGGAGCGGGCGAACATCACCTGCAACAAGAACGGCATTCCGTTCGATCCGGAAAAGCCCACCATCACCTCGGGGATCCGGCTCGGCACACCGGCCGGCACCACACGCGGCTTCGGCATCCGCGAATTCCAGAAGATCGGCGACCTGATCGGCGACGTGCTGGAGGGCCTCGCCGCCAATCCGGACGACAACAGCGCGGCGGAAGCCGCGGCGCGCGCGCAGGTGGTCGAACTGTGCAAAGCCTACCCGATCTATAATTCCTGAACGGCTCTTTTAGGGGGGACCTATGCGCTGCCCGTTCTGCGGAAATGAAGAGACCCAGGTAAAGGACTCACGGCCGAGCGAGGACGGTTCCGCCATCCGAAGGCGTCGGCATTGCCCGGCCTGCGGCGCCCGGTTCACCACTTTCGAGCGGGTGCAGCTGCGCGAACTCACCGTCATCAAGAAGACAGGCCGCCGCGTGCCGTTCGACCGCGACAAGCTGGCGCGCTCCATCAACATCGCCCTGCGCAAGCGGCCGGTGGAACCGGAGCGGGTGGAGCGGCTGATCAACGGCATCGTCCGCCGCCTCGAAAGCATGGGCGAGAGCGACGTCTCGTCGGACCTGGTCGGCGAGCTGGTGATGGAAGGCCTCGCGGGCCTCGACCCGGTCGCCTATGTCCGGTTCGCCTCGGTCTACAAGAACTTCCGCGAAGCCAAGGATTTCGGCGAGTTCATCGGGGCCCTGGATGGCGACGCCGACGACTGACGTCGATCGCTGGCATATGCGCGCGGCCATCGGCCTCGCGTCGCGAGGCCTGGGCAGCGTCGCTCCCAATCCCGCCGTGGGCTGCGTCATTGTCAGGGACAGCCGCGTCGTCGGCCGCGGCTTCACCCAGCCGGGCGGCCGGCCCCATGCCGAAACCGAGGCGCTGCGCGAGGCCGGGGATCTGGCCCGGGGTGCGACCGCCTATGTCAGCCTGGAACCCTGTTCCCACCATGGCAAGACGCCGCCTTGCGCCGATGCGCTGATCGCGGCCGGCGTGACACGGGTCGTCGTCGCGACGACGGACCCTGATCCGCGCGTTTCCGGAGAAGGCGTCGCCCGGCTGAGGGCCGCCGGCATCGACGTGGCCGAAAGGGTCTGCGAGGCCGAGGCAAAGACCATCAACGAAGGCTTCTTCCGCCGGATCGCCGATGGCCGTCCCATGGTGACCCTGAAGCTGGCCACGTCGCTCGACGGCATGATCGGCGCCTTCGGCGGCGACAGCCGGTGGATCACCGGCGACGCGGCGCGCCGGGCCGGCCACCTGCTGCGCGCCCGGCACGACGTCGTGCTGACCGGCATCGGCACGGTGCTGGCCGACGATCCGATGATGGACTGCCGCATCGAGGGACTGGGCAACCGGAGCCCGATCCGCGTCGTCGCCGACAGCTCGCTGCGCACGCCGCTCGACAGCCGGCTGGTGCAGACGGCGAGGGACGTTCCTCTCTGGCTGGTCACCACCGAACAGGCCGCCGCGTCGCTCGGTGAGCGCTATACGGACCTGGGTGCCCAGGTGCTTGCCGTGCCCACGGCCGATGGCGGGCTCGACATGCGCGCCGTCCTAGCGCTGCTGGCCGCGCGGGGCGCCACCCGAGTGCTCGCGGAATCGGGCAGGGCGGTTGCGGGCAGCCTGCTGCGCGCCGATCTGGTTGATCGCATCGCCTGGTTCCGAGCGGCCGCGGTGATCGGCGGCGACGGCGTGACCGCCATCCAGTCGCTCGGCGTTGTCAAGGTCGCCGCCATGCCCCGCTTCATGCCGGATACGCAGGTGCGGCTTGGCCAAGATGTGCTGGAAACCTATCGCCGCACCACCTATTAATGGCGCCATGTTTACCGGCATCATCACCGACATCGGGCGAGTCCGAAGCATCAAGCCGCGTGGCGACACGCGGTTCGAGATCGAGACCGCCTATGACACCGCCACCATCGAGATCGGCGCGTCGATCGCCTGTTCGGGCGCCTGCCTCACCGTGGTCGACAAGGGCGATGGCTGGTTCGCGGTCGATGTCTCGGCTGAGACCCTCGCCAAAACCAATCTCGGCACTTGGCGCGAAGGCACGCCGATCAACCTCGAACGCTCGCTGCGGCTGGGCGACGAACTGGGCGGGCACATCGTGCTCGGCCATGTCGACGGCGTGGGCACGGTGGCGGGCGTGGCGCCCGAAGGCGACTCCCTGCGGTTCCGTTTCGAGGTGCCGCCGGAACTCGGGCCTTTTGTGGCGCGCAAGGGCTCCATCACCGTCAACGGCGTGTCGCTCACGGTCAACGAAGTCGAGGGCAACTGCTTCGGCGTCAACATCATTCCGCACACGCAGCAGATGACGACGTTTGGGAAACTGGCGTCCGGCGACCGGATCAATCTGGAAGTCGATGTGCTCGCGCGCTATGTAGCGCGGCTGAACGAACGGGAGTAAGCCATGGACCGTCATCCTGGTCTGTCGGGCATCGAGGAAGTCATCGATGATGCGCGCAACGGACGCATGTTCATTCTCGTCGACGACGAAGACAGGGAAAACGAGGGTGATCTCGTGATCCCGGCGCAGATGGCCACGCCGGACGCGGTGAACTTCATGGCGACCCATGGCCGCGGCCTGATCTGCCTGGCGCTGGGGCGCGAGCGCATCGAATCCCTCGGGCTGCCGATGATGGCGACCGAGAACCTGTCGCGGCACCAGACCGCCTTCACCGTCTCCATCGAGGCGCGTCAGGGAGTCACCACCGGCATCTCGGCGCGCGACCGGGCACGGACCATCTCCGTCGCCATCGATCCGACCAAGGGCGCCAGCGATATCGCCGTGCCCGGCCACATCTTTCCGCTGATGGCCCGTGACGGCGGCGTGCTGGTGCGCGCCGGCCATACGGAAGCGGCGGTCGACGTGTCGCGGCTCGCCGGGCTGATCCCGGCCGGCGTGATCTGCGAGGTGATGAACGACGACGGCACCATGGCGCGGCTGCCCGACCTGATCAGCTTCGCCCAGCGGCACAATTTGAAGGTCGGCACCATCGCCGACCTGATCGCCTATCGCCGCAAGCACGACAGTCTGGTCGAGTGCATCTCCGAAACCACGATCGACAGCGTTTATGGCGGCGAGTGGCAGATGAAGGTCTACGCCAACACCGCCGAATACGCCGAGCACGTGGTACTGATCAAGGGCGACATCCGCGGCGAGGAGCCGGTCGCGGTGCGCATGCATCTGCTCGACACCTTCGCCGACATCGTCGGCGACGTCACGGCGCGGCCCGGACAACTCCATAACGCCATGAAGAAGATCGGCAAGATCGGGCGCGGCGTCGTCGTCATCCTTACCCGCATCCAGCCGACCGTGCTGTCACGCGCCGTCGCCGCCCGTTCGATGCGGCCGGGCGGGGTGCCGTCGCCGCGTCTGCTCGACTATGGCATCGGTGCGCAGATTCTGCTCGACGTGGGTGTCAAGGACATGGTGCTGCTGTCGAACACCCATCACACCATCGTCGGTCTGGAAGGCTACGGCCTGACGGTCACGGACCAGATACCGCTCGAGGTCGAGACCGCCGATGTCCATTAAACCCCATCTGCTCGTGGTCCGCGCGCCGTTCTACCAGGACATCATCGCCGAGCTGACCCGGGGCGCCGTTCAGGCGCTCGACGCGGCAGGCGCCACCTACGAGATCATCGACGTGCCCGGTGCGTTCGAGATCCCGGCAGCGATCGCCATGGCGGAAGCTTCGGCGACCAAGTCCTATGACGGCTATGTGGCGCTCGGCTGCGTCATCCGCGGCGAGACGAGCCATTACGACTATGTCTGCGGCGAGAGTGCCCGCGGCCTGCAGGAGCTGGCGTTCCGCGACCGCCTGGCGATCGGCTTCGGCGTGCTGACCTGCGAGAACGGCGAGCAGGCGTGGGCGCGCGCGTCCGTCGATCGCAAGAACAAGGGCGCGGAGGTGGCGCACGCGGCGTTGCGGATGATCGCGCTGAAGCAGGAATTCGGTCCAGCATGATGGCTGAAACCACCATTCCCATGGAAAAGGGTGCCTCGCGCAGCGCATCGCGGCTTGCCGCCGTGCAGGCGCTGTACCAGCTTGCATCCACCGACGACCCGGTGCCCGCGCTCGTGATCTCCGAGTTCCGCGCCTGGCGGCTCGGCAAGGAGATGGACGACGGCGAGATGTATGCGCCGGCCGACGACGCGCTGTTCGCCGACATCGTGGGCGGCGCCTGGGAGCGGCTTGCGGTCATCGACGGCCACATCGAGGCCGCGCTCACCGGCAGCCGGACCATGGACCGCCTGGAACGGCTCGTGTTGGCCGTGGTCCGCGCCGGCACCTACGAGATGATCGCCCGGCCGGATGTACCGACGGCGGTGGTGATCAACGAGTACATGGACGTGGCCCACGCCTTCTTCACCGGCAAGGAGCCCGGCTTCGTCAACGGTGTCCTGGACAACGTGTCCCGGCAGGTCCGCTCCGGGCCGGCCCGCTGAGCGGCCGCCATGCCGGGCGACACGCGGCGTCTGGGTGAATTCGAGATCATCGCCGAACTGTTCGCGCCCCTCGCGGCGCCTGGCGCCTTCGGCCTGACCGACGACGCCGCGATCATTTCGCCGCCCGCGGGCAGCGACGTGGTCATGACCAAGGACATGATGGTCTCGGGCGTCCACTTCCTGCCGGGCGACCCGCCGGATCTGGTTGCCCGTAAGCTGCTCAGGGTCAACCTGTCCGATCTCGCCGCCATGGGCGCCACGCCCCATGGCTATGCGCTGGGCCTGAGCCTGCCGGCGGAGATCGACGATACGTGGTTGCGCGCCTTCGCGGCCGGTCTCGGCGCCGACCAGAGGGAATTCGGCGTCGAGCTGCTGGGCGGCGACACCACCTCGACGCCAGGTCCGCTGACGCTGTCGCTGACCGCCTTCGGGTTCGCGCCGACGGGCCGCCTGCTGCGCCGCTCAGGTGCGCATCCAGGCGATGCGGTGTATGTCTCCGGCACCTTCGGTGACGCGGCGCTCGGCCTGCGCGCCTTGCGCGGTGAGTTCGGCGATCCCGACGGCTTCCTCGCCTCCCGCTATCGCCTGCCGCGTCCGCGGCTTGCCTTGGGCACCGCATTGCCCGGCATCGCTTCGGCCGGGCTCGATGTCTCGGATGGCCTCGTCGCCGATTTGGGGCATCTGTGCGCGGCCTCCGGCACAGGGGCGGTGATCGAGGCGGCGCTGGTGCCCCTGTCCGCGCAGGCCCGGCAGGCAATCGATGGCGCGCCGGCCCTGATCGAGGCGGCACTGGCCGGTGGAGACGACTACGAGCTGGTGTTCAGCGTGCCGTCCGGGCATGTGGAGGCGCTGGAACGGCTCGCCATCAACGTCGGTGTCGCGGTGACCCGGATCGGCGCGATCGTGGCGGGCGAGGGAGTTCGTGTCATCGACCGGGCGGGACGGGAAGTCACGCCGCGAAGGCACGGATTTCGGCATCGATGAGAATATTTCAAATTGCTTTCAACGATTCGAGGCGGTTGTGCGCCAATTGCAGCTTTGGCGGGTGCTCGACCCGATTTCCGGCATGATTTCGGGGAAGACCCGCCCGGAAGCCCGAAATTTGTCCGGAAAGTGTCAGAATCGTGGGGTTTTCTCTCTGGGACGAGCCGAGAAACGTTGTGCGGACGCAAAATATTTCCTACTATCCCGCTGACATGGGACTGGGTTCAAAAGATCAGTAATGACCGAGTACGAGCAAGTGGGCGAACTGGAAGGGATCAAGCGCAAGTTTGGCGCGTTCGTGAGAACGCGGGGCTTCGCGCATTTTGGATTCCACCTCTACACCGTCTGGAACGATGGCGAGTGCCCGGACATCACGCTCACCAGCATGTCCATTGCCGACCAGCCGGGCTACCTGGCCCGCATGGCCACGGTGCTGGCGCCTCTGTCTATCGGCGAATCCATGGGCCGCGGCGCTTTCTGGTGGTCTGACCCGGCCGGCAGCCAATCGCCGGTCCTGGTTCTCCCCTATCGCGGCGGCGACGACGAAAAGGCGCTGCTGACCCTGATGCCCCACGCGCTGGGCGAGGTCGCCACCGGCGATCTGCTCGACCGGGGCCGTGAATTCTACGACCTGGCCTCGCAGGCCCTGAAGGCGCATGGCTTCATTCCGCCGGTGCCGCAGCTGTCGGAAGAAGAGAAGTGCTGCCTCAGGCTGCAGGCCGAAGGCGCAGTCACGCCGGCCCGGCTGAAGGCGTACGGCATGATGCCGGACGATTTCCGCCGTCACATGCGTACCTCGACGAAAAGTCTCCGCGCGCAGAACGAAGTCCATGCGGTGGTTATCGCGCTTCGCCTGCATTTGATTTCTCCTGAGATCGGATAAACCCATGGAGATCCTGGAGTACATCGAACGTTCAAACGCCGCCCAGTCGCGGGACGAGGCACTGGTCCTCTTCCGCCAGGCGGTTGGACAGTATGGCTTCGACCGGGTGATGTATCACAGCACCCGCGCCGTCGGCGAAGGCGAGGAAGAAGGCTCGTCGGTCGTGCTGACCAACTACTCCAATGACTGGCTGAGCCAGTACGCCGCCAATCGCTGGGACAAGTTCGACCCGGTCGTGCGCTACGGCATCGTCGCGCCGCGTCCGTTCTGCTGGGACGGGCTGCCCAAGCACATGCACATGACCAAGCAGCAGCGCAACCTGATGGAAGGCGCCAAAGATGCCGGCCTGCTCGATGGCGTCGGCATTCCACTCCATGGTCCGCGCGGCGAGAGCTCGGGCGTCGGCCTGGCCAGCAGCGCCGGTGACACCGATGCGCCGCGGCATCTGGGCGTCCTCAATGCGCTCGTCCACCAGTTCCACCTGAATTACTGGTCCTTCGAGGAACCGGGCAGCCGCGATCAGATCGCGGTGTCGCTGACCGCTCGCGAGCGTGAGGTTCTTCACTGGTGCGCCCAGGGCAAGAGCAACTGGACCATCGGCGAGATCATCGGCATCTCCGAGCACGGCGTCGAGTTCCATGTCCGCAACATGCTGAAGAAGCTGGATGTGGACAGCCGCATCACTGCGGTCGTGAAGGCGCTTCACCTGGGCCTGATCCTGCCGTAACGGCACAACACGAAATCGATTTTGAAGGCCGCGACCTAACCCGTCGCGGCCTTCGCATTTTTGTGACTTGCGGCTGAGATGGCGCCAGGCGAACCTTCCCTGGAATTTGGTCCGTGCAGACAGGGACATTTCATAAACCCGCTGCATCTCGGCCACAGTTTTTTCTAATTCAACTTTTATCTATCAGCGGGTAACGGCCTCCAAAACACCCTTTGGTGGTTCGAACGCGTTACGCCTGGGCTGAATCTCCGAGTAATTTCAAGGCGTAAGTAGTTTTCCGCAAAACCCTACGGAGTACCGTAGGTGTGGGGCGTGCGCCGGCGGGGTAACGTCAACAGGCTTCAACCCGTAACCTGATGACAGAGCCATGATCGATTGTATAACTTGCGAGACCGCGCACCTGTTTGGCGATGCCATCGCATCCCAGCATCGTCTTCGTTATAAGGTTTTCATTCAGCAGCAGGGCTATGACGTCCCGAGTTATCGGGGCATGGAATTCGACCAGTTCGATACCCCCGCCGCGACCTACCTCACGTATCGGGACAAGCAGGGCGTTGTTCGCGCAGTTACGCGCGTCAGCCCAACCAGCATGCCGTACATGCTCGAGGAAGTGTTCTCCGACATGGTCACCTTCGCGCCGCTCGTGAAGTCGGATCGGGTCTGGGAAGGCACCCGCCTCGCCGTCGATCCCGACCTGCCGGACGCCGAACGGGCGCGCGTGGTCGGTGAGATGATGTGCGGCTATCTCGAGTTCGGCATCCGCGAAGGCATCGATGAATTCTACATCCTGATGCCCGTCGCGCTGCAGACGATCCTCATGGAGCGCACCGGCTGGCCGGTGACGGTCCTGGGTGAGACCCGGATGATCGGCGGCGAAGCCGTCCGCGCCGTGGCTCCGAAAGTATCGCCGGAAATCCTTGCGCGCGTCCGCGGCAAGCTCGGCATCACGTACTCCGTTCTTCAGACCGCCGACGACCTCGTGGCCGTCGAAACTCAGGAAAAGGTGGCTTAACATGACCCCGGAAACTCGTATCAGTGGTTTGGTGGCCGAGACCGCGCAGGAGAACGCCCAGTCGCTTCTCCCCGGCCTGCAGTATCTTGCCCGTGAGGCCCGGTGGGCCGAGCTGAGCGAGGTCGCCCAGATCCTCGACGACGCGATCAACGATATCTCGAAGTGGATTCGCGGCAGCGCGAATTAACACAGGCTGCACCGCCTCACCACGAGGCGGAAGCGCCAGGAGTTTTGCCGGGTATACTTGGGCCGGCATAAGCGCCGGGTTTCGATAGGGCATTTTCCCCGATCGAAACCCGGCGTTCACCATTTCTGGAGTATGGCTGCATAAACTTGCCGCAAGTCCGTAAACCGATTGCGACGGACAGCCGAGCTGCGAATGCCGCCTGGCTCGCAATTCCGCACCATTTTGGCGCTGGTCGGGCGCTTGCGTTTGGGGGTCGGATACGGCACAGTGCCGACCGCAACAAAGCCCTTGAAAATCGGGCGATTCCACAGGTTCTCGAAAGTGTCGCTTCGGGAAAAAGAGAACCGAACAAGCAAATGAGGGAAGTCTCTGATGTCACTTGAACTTTGGCTGGTCATCGGCTGCGGCCTGTTGGCCGTCGTCTATGGCCTTGTAACCGGACGCAGCATTCTGGCAGCCAGCGCCGGCAATGCGCGGATGCAGGAAATCGCTGCTGCGATCCAGGAGGGGGCCAGGGCCTATCTGAACCGTCAGTATACCACGATCGGCATCGTCGGCGTGCTCATCGCCATCGGTCTGTTCTTCGCGCTCGGCAAGTTCGCCGCGCTCGGCTTCGTGATCGGCGCGGTGCTGTCCGGCGCCGCCGGCTATATCGGCATGATCGTGTCGGTCCGCGCCAATGTGCGCACCGCCGAGGCGTCGCGCATCGGACTGGGCGCCGGCCTGAGCCTGGCGTTCCGCGCGGGCGCGGTGACCGGCATGCTCGTCGCCGGCCTGGCGCTGCTCGGCGTCGCCGGCTACTACGCGTTCCTTCTCAGCCTTGATTTCCCGGAAGGTGACCGCAGCCTGATCGACGGCCTTGTGGCCCTCGGTTTCGGCGCGTCGCTGATCTCAATCTTCGCCCGTCTCGGCGGCGGCATCTTCACCAAGGGCGCCGACGTCGGCGCCGATCTGGTGGGCAAGGTCGAAGCCGGCATTCCGGAAGACGATCCGCGCAACCCGGCGACCATTGCCGACAACGTCGGCGACAACGTTGGCGATTGCGCCGGCATGGCCGCCGACCTGTTCGAGACCTACGCGGTGACCATCGTCGCCACCATGGTGCTGGCGAGCATCTACTTCGTCGGCGAGCAGCAGACCAGCCTGATGCTCTATCCGCTGGCCATCGGAGGCGCCTGCATCATCACCTCGATCATCGGCACGTTCTTCGTCCGCCTCGGCAAGTCCAACAACATCATGGGCGCGCTGTACAAGGGCTTCATCGCCACCGCGGTGCTGTCGCTGTTCGTGCTGTATCCGCTGACCGAGTACATCCTCGGCGGGATGGACACGCTGTACACCGTCGGCGACCTCGAATTCACCGCCATGTCGCTGTTCTATTGCGGCGTCACCGGCCTGGTGATCACCGGCCTGCTGATCTGGATCACTGAATACTATACCGGCACCAACTTCCGTCCGGTGAAGAGCATCGCCCAGGCGTCGACAACCGGCCACGGCACCAACGTCATCCAGGGCCTTGCGGTCTCCATGGAAGCGACGGCGCCGATGGCGCTGGTCATCTGCGCCGGCATCATCATCACCTACAGCCTTGCCGGCCTGTTCGGCATCGCCATCGCGGTCAGCACCATGCTGGCGCTCGCCGGCATGGTCGTGGCGCTCGACGCCTACGGCCCGGTCACCGACAACGCCGGCGGCATCGCCGAGATGGCCGAGCTGGAGCCGGAAGTCCGCAAGGTGACCGACGCGCTCGACGCCGTCGGCAACACCACCAAGGCCGTCACCAAGGGCTATGCCATCGGTTCGGCCGGCCTGGGCGCTCTGGTGCTGTTCGCGGCCTACACCGAGGACCTGGCCCACTTCTTCACCGATGTGAGCGTGGACTTCAGCCTGTCGAATCCGTACGTGGTCGTCGGCCTGCTGCTCGGCGGCCTGCTGCCCTACCTGTTTGGCGCCATGGGCATGATGGCGGTCGGCCGCGCGGCCGGCGCGATCGTCGAGGAAGTCCGTAGCCAGTTCCGCGACAATCCCGGCATCATGGCGGGCACGTCCAAGCCCAACTACGCCCGTTCGGTCGATCTGCTGACGAAGGCGGCGATTCGGGAGATGATCATCCCGTCGCTGTTGCCGGTGCTGTCGCCGATCGTGGTGTACTTCCTGTTCAACGCCATTGCCGGCCAGGCGAACGCCTTCGCGGCGCTCGGAGCCATGCTGCTCGGCGTGATCGTCACCGGCGTGTTCGTCGCCATTTCCATGACAGCCGGCGGCGGCGCATGGGACAACGCGAAGAAGTACATCGAGGACGGCCACCACGGCGGCAAGGGCTCGGAAGCCCACAAGGCCGCGGTGACGGGCGATACCGTCGGCGATCCCTACAAGGACACCGCCGGCCCGGCCGTCAACCCGATGATCAAGATCACCAACATCGTGGCCCTGCTGCTGCTCGCCATCCTGGCGCACGCCGCCGCGTAAGCCACGCGCACCAAAGCGAAGGGCCCGGCGGGAGACCGCCGGGCCCTTTTCTTTGGCCGCCCCTCAATGACGGGGGAGTGGATAGCGCGTAGGGCCTAGAGCATTTTCACTTTGAGCGTTGATAACCGGCTGCCTGGAAGAAGTTGGCGCACTCGGCCGGAAGGAAGCGGTCGAGCATGCTGCCGATGCGCTCGATCAGAGCATCGACGGTTCGTGCGGGCTCGTGCCTCAGCAAGGCCTTG
>CALQFM020000051.1 GCA_943329845.2 Candidatus Kuenenia stuttgartensis
TCGCGCTACATGACAGTGGAAACGCTCGCGCCGTTGAGCGATGATCCCCTCGTCAGCCTGCCCGCCGTGGCCGTCTGATCAACCCGGCCCCGCCGGAGAGCGCGGTGACCACATCGCCGCAGTTACACCACGCGGTGGGACACGATCGCTCGACTCTTTCGAGGGCATGAAAAAGACCTCGCAGAGTGACCGGCATAGGGAAGGCGACTTCTCGGACACTTCTCTTGAATCCGTCAGATCCTTTGTCGGAGACCAGCCCTTCATACGATACATCAAAGGTTGGATTCCGGACACTTTCAGCGAAATCCAGAACAATCGATTCTGTTTTGTCCATATCGATCTGGATTTGTACCAAGGAATTATCGATTGCTTGGAGTTCACGTATCCTCGCCTGTCGCCAGGCGGAATGATCGTCCTCGACGACTATGGCTACGCTTCATGCCCAGGGGCACGCCAAGCCGTCGAAGAGTTCTTCAAGACGAAACCTGAAAAGCCTCTTGCATTGTCGACGGCTCAAGCTTTGATCGTAAAACTCTGAGCACCATCCGGCAGGCGACGGATTTTGGAATGCGCGTGGCTGCCAAATCCAAAATACCGTAACCTCGTCCGACAACATTTCGGGAGCTGCTTCCTTCATGAACTTCCGTTTTCAGACCCATGGCTGACACCGAAGCGAGTTCGATCAAGGCCGTGATCCTGGCGGGCGGCCGTGGCACGCGCCTCAGCGAGGAGACGGACGTCAAGCCGAAGCCCATGGTGGAGATCGGCGGCAGACCCATCCTGTGGCATATCATGAAGATCTACGAACAGGCCGGCATCCGCGATTTCATCATCTGCCTCGGCTACAGGGGCGCGCTGATCAAGGAATACTTCTTCAACTACGCACTGCGCGAAAGCGACGTGACCATCGAACTGCGCTCGGGCCTGACCGTGCACCGGAACGAAGCCGAGGACTGGCGCATCACGCTGGTCGATACGGGGCTGGAAACGCAGACCGGCGGCAGGCTCGGACGCATCCGCTCCTATCTGGGCAATGACGACCTGTTCTGCATGACCTATGGCGACGCGGTCGCCGACATCGACGTCGCCCGGGAGATCGCCTTCCACCGCCAGCACGGCAGGCCGGCCACGGTGGCGGCGGTGACGCCGATCGCCCGCTTCGGCGCGCTGAACATCAAGGGCGACCGGGTCCAGCGCTTCGAGGAGAAGCCGAGCGGCGAAGGCGGCCTGATCAATGGTGGCTTCTTCGTGCTGGCGCCCAGCGTGCTCGACCTGATCTCGGGCGACGGCACCTATTGGGAGCACGAGCCCATGGAAACCCTGGCGCGGCAGGGAGACCTGATGGCCTATCGCCACGCCGGCTTCTGGCAGCCCATGGACACGCTGCGCGACCTGCGCCACCTCGAGCAGCTCTGGGACAGCGGCGAGGCACCCTGGCACATGTGGCGGAACACGCCATGAGCGCCTTCCCCCAGGCGCCGTTCTGGCGCGGGAAGCGGGTAATGGTCACCGGGCATACCGGCTTCAAGGGTGGATGGCTGACGCTGTGGCTGGACCGGCTGGGTGCCACGCTCGCCGGCTATGCCCTGCCGCCCGACACCGACCCCAACCTGTTCGCCCTGTGCCGGCTCGACGAGATTGTCGAGCACCATGTGGGCGACGTGCGGGACCTGGATGGGCTGCGCCGGGTCATGGCCGCGTTCCGGCCCGACGTCGTGTTCCACCTGGCTGCGCAGCCGCTGGTCCGGGCGTCCTACGCCGACCCGGTCGGAACCTATGCCACCAATGTGATGGGAACCGTGAACCTGCTGGAAGCCGTGCGGCATACGCCCAGCGTCGACGTCGCCATCGTGGTGACCAGCGACAAATGCTATGCCGAGGACCCGGAGCGGCTGCCCTACCGGGAGGGCGACAGCATGGGCGGGCGCGACCCGTACAGCAGCAGCAAGGGCGCCGCCGAGCTGGTGACCGCGGCCTATGCCAACTCGTTCCTGACCGGCCGCGGCTGCGCCGTCGCCTCGGTCCGGGCGGGCAACGTACTGGGCGGCGGCGACTGGGCCGTGGACCGGCTCGCCGCCGACATCATGCGCGGACTGCTCGCCGGGCACGAGCCGGTGCTGCGCAACCCGGCCGCGGTCCGCCCGTGGCAGCACGTCCTCGACCCGCTTCGCGGCTATCTGCTGGCCGCCGAGTATCTGGCCCATACCGGTCCGACCGCGCCGGCGGCGTGGAACTTCGGCCCTGACGCCGCCAGCGAGGTCACGGTCGGGGAAGTCGCCGACATCCTGTGCCGACTGTGGGGCGACGGCGCCCAGGTCCGCGTCGCGCCCGAGGCCGATGCCCCGCATGAGGCGCCTGTGCTGCGGCTGCACTCCGACAAGGCACGCCGGGAGCTGAACTGGGCGCCGGGCCTGCCGCTCGCGCAAGCCCTGGCGGAAACCGTCGCCTGGTTCCGGGCCCACCAGCGCCGCGAGGACATGCGCGCCGTCACCCGCCGCCAGATCGACGTCTATTGCGGGCCGGCGATGGAGGCCGCGCAATGAGCACCAAGACCAACGGCAATACCGAGGCCGGGGCACTGCGGGAAGAGATCCTGCGGCTCGTCGCCCGTTATGCGGAAGTGGCGCACGCTCCTTCCGGCTTCGATCCGGACCGCTCGCCTGTCCCGGTCTCGGGCAAGGTCTACGGCGCGCCGGAGATGACCTCGCTGGTCGACGCGGCGCTCGACTTCTGGCTGACCACCGGCCGGTTCAACGACGCCTTCGAGGCCGGCCTGTGCAAGGCGCTGGGCGCGCGCTACGCGCTGAGCTGCAATTCGGGCTCGTCCGCCAACCTGCTGGCGGTGACCGCCCTGACCAGTTTCATGATCGGCAAGGACGCGTTGAAGCCCGGCGACGAGGTGATCACCTGCGCGACCGGCTTTCCGACCACCGTGAACCCGATCCTGCAGAACGGGCTGGTCCCGGTGTTCGTCGACGTGGACATCCCCACCTACAACATCCGGCCCGACCGGATCGAAGCGGCGATCACGCCCCGCACCCGCGCCATCGTGGTGGCGCACACGCTGGGCAACCCGTTCGACCTGGGCACCGTGATGGCGCTCGCCGCGAAGTACAACCTTAAGGTGATCGAGGACTGCTGCGACGCGTTCGGCGCAACCTATGACGGCAAGCCGGTGGGCAGCTTCGGCGACGCCGGCACGCTGAGCTTCTACCCGGCGCACCACATCACCACCGGCGAAGGCGGCGCGGTGTTCACCAACAGCAGCCACATGAAACGGGCGCTGGAATCGATCCGCGACTGGGGTCGCGACTGCTGGTGCGCGCCGGGCGCCGACAACACGTGCAAGCAGCGCTTCGGCTGGCAGCTCGGCAGCCTGCCGGCCGGCTATGACCATAAATATATCTACAGCAATCTGGGCTATAACCTGAAGATGACCGACCTGCAGGCGGCGGTGGGCCTGGCCCAGCTGGACCGGCTGGACGGTTTCGTCGCCGACCGGCGGCGCAACTTCGCCCGGCTGTGGCAGGCGCTGGCGCCGCTGCAGGACGTGCTGATCCTGCCCGAGGCGACGCCGAATTCAGACCCGTCCTGGTTCGGCTTTCCGATCACCGTGCGGCGCAACGGCGCCGTGACCCGCGACGGGCTGGTCGCCCACCTCAATGCCGCGCGGATCGCCACCCGCAACCTGTTCGGCGGCAACCTGACCCGCCAGCCCTACATGGCCGGCCGCGACTACCGCGTCGTCGGCGACCTCGCGGCCAGCGACCAGGTGATGAACGACACTTTTTGGGTCGGCGTGTATCCAGCACTTTGCGACGACCACATGGACTACGTGGCCGGGCAGATTGCCGTTCACTGCCGGCGATGAGTGCCACGCAGAGTCCTGGCAGCATCAGACGTCGCCGGGGCGCGCTGCGCCGCTGGGGACCCAGCCTCGTCGGACTCGCTGCGTTCACGGCAATGGCCGTTCTCTACCTAGGCAGCCGCAGCGTGTATCGCACCGTACTCAGCTGGTGGGGGATGGAACCTTTCGCCTATCCCTTTGTCGACACCGAATCCGTGCTCCTTGGCTTCGACTGCTGGCGTCAGGGTATCGATGTGTGGACACCCAGCGCCTGCATGCGCGGCGGGTATTACACCTATTCGCCGTTCCTGCTTCACCTGTCGACGCTGCCGCTCGACATCGGCGACCGAGTGCCGTTGGGCATTCTGGTGGCGCTGGCATTCCTGTTGTCACTGACCGCGCTGCCGCCTGCGGCGACACATGGCGAACTCGCGGTCCGGATTCTGGCGGTATTGTCCTCTGCCTGCGCCTTCGCGCTGGAGCGTGCCAACCTCGACGTGGTGATCTTCCTGTTGACGGTCGCAGGCGTGTGCCTGGCATTGCGCCGCGACGGCTGGCGGCACCTGGGCTATGCGGTCTTCGTGCTGGCGGCGCTGATGAAATTCTATCCCGCCGTGCTGCTGCTGCTGGCGGTGCGCGAACGGCCGCGCATTACGCTGACGATGGTCATGGTGGCGGTCGTCACAGTCGTAGGTCTGCTGGCGCCATTGACCGGCGGCGCGCGCGTCACGCCCGTCGGTTCGCCTTATAATGACATGTTCGGCGCGATGAACCTGCCTTTCGGGCTGTTCGTCGTGCCAATCTTGCCGCCGGGCGACAGCTGGGACGGGCTGCGCGCGCCACTCCCCGCTCCGGCTATCGCGCTTCTGGCCGCCCTGGTGGTTACGGCCATCCTGATCGCTTGGCGCAACCTGCGCCGGGACAGCGCTGCGCTGGCCCTCCTCGACCCCGGCCGGGTCGCCTTCCTCGTCGCCGGCGCCGTCGTTATCTGCGGCTGCTTTTTCGCCGCACAGAACGTCGCCTATCGCGCCATCTTTCTCCTTATGGTCCTACCGGGTCTCTTCGCGCTGACGGGCGGCCCAAGCCGTGCCTATGTGGGACTGATCGCGGCAATCCTGTTCCTGATGTGGGCGGAACTATTCCGCCGGCTGGTGGTCGGCGCTTTGCCCATCCAGTTCGAGGTGGGCTTTTGGTGGTTTCGTGAAGCCGTCTGGTGGTGGACTATCTCCCGGCTGCTCGGCCTGCTCGGCGCCTTTTTCCTGACCAGCGAGACGATTGCCGGCTTGCGGCGCCTCGTGTCTCGCCCCGCCTGAGCCGTCACCGTCACTCAGAGAGCTTGATTTGCCTTCCCATGAGCAAATCCCAGGGTGTCGGCTTCCAGTCACGCGCCCGCGACTGTGCTTCGGCAATTTGTTGCGGCGTCATCTTCGCGGCAACGGCGTCCCGCAGATGGACGGCGTCGACCCGCTCGCGTTCCGAATAAATATTACTAAACAATGACGCTGCCACGTTGAACCACATATGTGCCATGACGTAGTCCTGCGTTACGCCAAGGCCCTGCTCATGGAGTTTTCCAAGGTGTACCTGCGCATCGGGCAGCCCCAACTGCGCGGCTAGCTGAAACCAGCGAGCCGCCTTGCCATAGTCCTGGGCATGACTCTCGGCTGCTGTGCCGTCCATATACATCTGCCCCATTTCATACGGAGCCAACGAATTGGACATATGTGCCCGCATGCGAAGCTTCCCAACCGCCCTTGAGTAGTCCCAACCGGTGTCCTGGTCTTCGTAATACATGCTGCACAGGTTAAGCTTCGCCTGCTTGAGGCCCTGCCGCGCAGCCTTGCGGAAATGCGTCAGGGCCAGGCCGTAGTCGCGGCGTGGTGCTTCACCGCGCAAATACATCTCGCCAAGCATGTTCCTGGCGTAGGCGTCGCCTTGGGCCGCCGCAAGGCCAAACCAATCCATTGCCGCCAAGGGATCGGCTGCTACACCTTCTCCTTTCCAGTACAGTGTCCCGAGCATGACCTGTGCATGAATATTACCTTGCTTTGCGTACTTCGTCGCCAGCTTGGCAGTGGTCTCGAAATCTCCGGATTTGTATGCCTTGTCGAGGAACGCGTTTGCCTCCCACTCCTTTACTGTCGGCTCACCGACGCTCAGCAGGATAGCTGTCGCGATAACGAGTAGGACCGCCAGCACGGCAATACGCATATTCTTCGTCAATGACGGCTACTCCCTGGCCTCGGCACAAATCCCGTCATGACAGGATTGCGCCATAATGCCATGGGAGGGGGCCGGGCATAAACCGCGGATGAGTCAGCGTATGCATGGTCTATAGGCGCTTGCTCCTCTATGCTACGGATAGGTGCCAGCAAAGTTCAGCACCTACAGGGAGAATCCGTGGCGCCATCGGACCAGAAGGTAGGACAGCACAGCCTCCTTGAGCGGCTGATGTTCCGGTTTGGCCCCAGCATAATCAGCCTTTACCTGTTCGCTACCCTGTGGCTGCTCTTCGCGCAAGGCGACCGTGAGCTCTACTACAACATTCTCAAATGGTGGGGCTTCATACCGTATCATTATCCATTCGTGGATATTCAGACCATCTTCATAGCACTCGACTGTTGGCGCGATGCCGTCGATGTCTTCGTACGCAATTCCTGCCTGTTCGGCGGATGGTACAGCTACTCGCCGATCCTGCTCTGGGCTGCGACGTTGCCGATCGGACCAGACGACCACACCTGGTTCGGCATCGTTTTCGGAATCGCTTTTCTCCTAGTCCTCTCGGCTTTGCCCCCTTGCAACTCGTGGAAGGAATGCTGGATCCGGAGCCTTGCCACCATATCGACCATCACGGCTTATGGTGTCGAGCGCACGGAGTTCGACCTGCTAATCTTCATGATCGCCATGGCCGGAATTTTATTGCTACTGCGGTTTTCCCGCGCACGGTTCGCTGGCTACGCGATATTGGTGTTTGCGGCCTTCCTGAAATATTACCCCGCAGTGCTGATGGTTCTTGCGGCACGCGAGCGCTTCCGCACTGCCATGTGGGTAGCCGCGGCAACCATTTGTGCTGCACTGATTTTCCTCCTCCCTACGATGGGCCAAACCCAGCAGGCGCTGGGCATGACCCCGGTCGGTTCGCCTTTCGCTGACTTCTTCGGTGCCCGTAACCTGCCCCTGGGGCTGACGCTGATCGCGTCAGGGCCGCTGCCAATGGCTGATGATGAGTTGTTCCGCATCCCGCTGTCAGCTCCGGGCCAAGTTGCTATGGGACTGCTGCTGCTGTTCGCGGCGTGGGCGGTATGGCGGCGAGTGCGGACCGATGCCCAGCGCGTGTCCACTTTGCCCAACGCCGAACTGACATTCCTGTCGGCCGGCTGCGTGGTGATGGTGGGCTGCTTCTTTGCTATTCAGAACGTACCGCAAAGAGCGACCTTCCTGCTCATGACATTGCCGGGTCTGCTTATGCTCGCCAGAACCGACGATGCTGGCCGACGCCCGATGCTGCTGGTTTGCGGCGTGTTGTTCCTGCTCTGGGACGGCCTTTTCTACAGGTTGGTCGGTGCGTTCACCGCACGCTACGAAGCGTTCGCCATCCTGCACTTCCTCTACTGGCTGGCGCGTGAACTGGTCTGGTGGTGGGTCATGGCGCGGCTAGCCAGCCTGCTAATTGCGTTCCTGTGGCGAAGTCCGGCGCTCGCGCCAGTGCTGGATTTTCTCAGGATACCGCGGCCGGGGCACGCGCTGGCGGCCGGTTAGCCCTCGGGCGCCCGGTGCGTGGGCCGCATGCCGCGGATGAACCGCCAGAACAGGTATCCATACAGCACCGCGACGGCCGTCGTGGTCGCCAGATAGGTCGCCGAGAAGGCCAACGCGCCATTCCGTGCCGCGAGCCAGATGATCACCAGCGACGGCAACGTCAGCAACAGGTTCGGGATCACGCCGGGGTCCTTGCGCTGCGACCGGATCGCGATGGCGAAGAAATTGCTCACGTGGCTAATCGGCGTGATCGCCAGCACCAGCCAGATCACCTGCGTCTCAGGCAGGCGCGCGGCCATGTAGGGGCTGTGTTCGCGGATCAGGCCGCACGCGGCGGCGACGCCGACGAAGAACAGCATCGCCAGGGCCGTGCCGACCGCGAAGGTGCGGCGGAAGGCCTGCTTGAGCTCGCCGCGTTTGCCTTGATGGTAGAGGCTCGCATACAGCGCGGTCTGGCTGAGCGGCAGCACCGAGGCTGTCGCCGTCATCAGGTACGCAAGCACCAGCACAAGGCCGATCTGCCCGGCCGCCGCCGCGCCCTGGACCGCCAGCAATATGGGAGTCAGCAACCGCGTCGTCAGTAGGCCCGCGACGCTGTTGACCAGGCTTTTCCATTGCATGGGCCACAGCTCCTCGCGCCAGAGGGCGAACCTGGACCCGGCGCCGGCGCGGTCGGGAAGCTTGAAGCGGAACACCAGGAGCAACGCGATGAGAACCGACCGGACGGCGGCCGCGGCAGCGATCGCCCACAGCTCCTGCCGAAGCGCGATGAGCGCGACGAACACAATGCCGCATGCGATCTCGATCCAGAAATTGGCCCGCCACGCGGCATGCCGCCGGCCGGTGCCTTCCACATAGGTCAACGCCAGCGTGAGCACCAACTGGATGCCCGACATGGCGCAGAACGCCATCCACGGCCAGAGCCAGCGGTCCACGGCGACGTTGCCCTCGAGAAGGAGCGCGGAACCGCCGAGGAACAGCACCGCGCTGGTGATCGGCGCCGTGGGAATGGCGGCCGCCAGCGCCGCCCATGCCACCGACCCGGCCTTTTCCGGAGGCCGGGACGATGCGGCGAGCAACAGCGAGTAGGTGAGTCCCAGGTCGCCCACGCCCGCGAAGGCCGAAAGAGCGGTGACGGACAGGAAGACTCCGATGCGCTCCGGGTCCAGCAGCGCAAGCGTCAGTAAGCCGCCAAAGAATATAGCCGTGGCGCCCGCGAGCCGCGTACCGAGCGCGTACATCCCGGTCGGCGACCTATCCACGCCGTCTCCGCGAAACTGCTTCAGCAGGCCCGCAATCATGGCGCGGGGACCGCCCTTCCAGCCCGGCGGAAGCGGCCCGCCGCCCTCATGCGAGCCTGCAGGCGAGCATCAGCTGATGCGGGTGGACGGAGTCCGGCTCGCTCCCGAGTTCCCGGACGGCGACGGCATCCATTCCCGCCGCCGCCAGCAGGCGGCGCAGCGCTTCGAGGCCGAAGAAATTGACATGCTCGTGCCAATGACGCTTTAGCGCACACAGCACCGTCCCCTCCGGATTTCGCCTGACGACCTCCTCATGCGGCACCTCGATGTAGAGCACCGTGTCGCGGGACATGAGGCCCCGAATGTCGGACAGCGTATCGAGCGGATACGGAATATGCTCGAGCACGTTGCTGCAGACGATCAGGTCGTAGGCGGTGCGCCGCGCGGTATCGCGGTCAACCATGACCGCGCCGGCGATGCCCGGCTTGCCGCTGATGTCGTAAACGTGGAACAGCGTGCTGGCGCTCTTGAACGGCGTGTTGATGCCGGTGTCTCCGCCCCAGTCGAGCACGCGCACCGGCAGAGGCAGAAATGGCGTGAGGAAGGCTTCGATTTCGGGGATAAACCCGATGCCCTGGTTCAGCGTATCATTCCTTTCGGCATAGCCCGGCTCATAATGGTCCCTCAGCGCCGTGTATTCGGCCTGCCGATAGCCACTGTAAAGCGCCTCCATTTCCGGGTCCGAAAACCGGATGTCGAGGAAAAGCATGCCGCAGTCCAGGCAACTCACCGAATTGCAGATCGAGTAGGCGTTCCCGTTCCGGATCGTGCGCAGCCCCCAACTGTCGTCGATCTCGACGGGCGCCCAGCCAAACACGCGGTGGGCCACGAACGGCATCAGGATCGCGGGTGACTTCTCGAGGCTTTGCCCGCCGCAACAGATGCAAGCGTCAGCGATCCGGGGACGTGCGACAGGCTTGTCCGACATCAGACGACTCCAGCGCCGCGTGCGGCGGCGTTCGTGGACGGGTCCCCTTGCCCCGACATCTCATGGCGCGTCCGCGCGAGCGCCACGCCCAGCAGCGCCATCTGGGCGAGCGGACCCATGGGAAAGCCGGTTTCGATGCCGACGGCGCGCGACAGCGCGGGGGTGATGAAGACGACGGCGAGGATGGTCTTCTCCCACGCCATGAAGCCGCCCGCCTCCCGGGCGGCGCGGACCAGCCAGAAGATGGCGAGGGTGCTGAGCAGCATGTCGTACATCAGCGCCACCGGCACGGCGACGAGGGCCGCGGACGCCAGCGTGGCGGCGCGCACCGGCAGGCTGAGGCGCCGCCACCAGACGAAGCCGACAGCGGCGCCCGCCGCCGCGGTCATCAGGCCCTGGAAGGCGTAGGCGAGCGGCACCGGAATGCCGATCAGCCGCGCGCCGCCGAACGGCGTCACGAAGGCGGCGGGATCGATCAGGCCATGCTCGTAGCTGCCGTGGGCGCCGGTCGCCAGCGCGATGTAGTCGTGCCATGTCTCGTAGCCGAAGATGCCCAGCGACAGGACCGCCACTGCCAGCAGCGAAGCGGTCGCGCCCGCGAAGGCGCGCCAGTTCCCGCTGGCGGCGAGCGCCACCGGGATCAGCAGGCCGAAATGCGGCTTGTAGCAGATCAGCCCGAACAGGATGCCCGCCAAAACCGGCCGCCGGTCGACCAGCAGCAGCGCCCCGCCGAACAGGGCCGCCGTCAGGAAGCCGTTCTGGCCCAAGCCGAAATTCCAGTAGCCGGCGGGCGCGGCCAGCGCCAGGACCCAGCCCGCCCATCCGGCCTCACGCAACGTCCGGCGCGCGACCAGCAGGTAGGCTGGAAGCGTCACCGCCTGGAAAACGTAAAACGCCGGCAGGTACGGCAGGAAGCCCAGCAGGACGCAGACCAGCAGGAACACGGGCGGGTAGTAGAAATAGATGTAGGCGATATTCGGGAACGTGGCCGCCCGCTCGGCCGCCAGGTGCGCCGCCTGGTCGTAGGCGAGGTGCGGCGCGCCGTCGGCGGCCAGCGATCCGGCGGCGTAGAAGCTGGCGAAGGAGGTGGTGGTCTGCTCCTCGATCGGCACGATCAGCCCATGGGTGCCGGCCGCGAAGAACGCGAGCAGCAGGATGTCGATGACCAGCAGGACGGTCGCGTAGCCGATCACGCGGTCGCGGGTCATCCAGGCGCCTGTCTTCAGTTGGCCGAGCAGCGGAACCGACACCATGCCCTCGTGGTCGCCGGGCCGATGGTAGCCCGTTGTTTCAGCGGACGGATTATGCGGCGAGTAGGAGTCAGCGGCCAAGCCGTTTCTTGGCGAGGCGTTCATACACCGGCGCGTAGCGGGCGACGCTGTTGGCCCAGGTCCTGACCTCGGTGACGTAACGGTAGGCCTCGTCGAGCAGCCGCGCCGACCGCGCCGGATCGGCGACCCAGCCGTTCACCGCGTCGGCGATCGCGTCCGGGCTGCCGGCCGGGAACAGTAGGCCGGTGACGTTGTGCGCGATCAGCTCGCGGTGGCCGCCGATATCCGACGCCAGCACCGGCTTGCGCTGGGCCATGGCTTCCAGCGGCTTCAGCGGCGTGACCAGCTCGGTCAGCCGCATGGGGTGGCGCGGATAGATGAAGCCGTCGATCAGCGCATAGTATTTCGCCACGTCCCGGTGCGGCACCCGGCCGGCGAAGATCACCGCCTCGCCCAGCGACAGCCGTGCAGCCTGCGCCTTCAGCGCCTGCTCCTCAGGCCCGCCGCCGACCAGCAGCAGTTTTACTTGCGGGCTGCGGGCCAGGATGATCGGCATGGCCTCCATCAGCAGGTCGAGCCCCTCATAGCCGTAATAGGAGCCGATGAAGCCCAGCACCGTCGCGCCGTCGAGGCCGAGGCCGGATTTGAGCGCCGGATCCGGCGGCCCGGGGTGCGCGAATTCTTCCGGGTCGACCGCGTTGGGGATGACGACGACATTCTCGTCCGGCACGCCGCGCTCGAGGATGTCCTGGCGCAGGCCTTCGCAGATGGTGGCGACGGCGTCGGCAGCGAGCACGGCATCGGTTTCCAGCTTGCGCGCGATGTTGTAGCGGATCCCGTTGGCCCGGAACGTGCCGTGGGCGGCGGCCGCGTCCTCCCAGAAGTCGCGGATTTCGTATATCACCGGAATGCCCAGCTTGCGCCCGACCGAAAGCGCGGCGCGGGCGTTGAGCACCGGCGAATGGGCGTGGATGATGTCGGGCGTCACCTGCCGCGCCACGGTCTCCAGCCGCCGCGCCAGCACGCCGACGATGGCTTGGTCCTTGACCAGCGGCACCGAGCGGGTGAACGCCGGCGGCTGGCCAGAGCGGAAGAACTCGAAGCCGTCGACGGTTTCCTGGAAATCCCGGTCGTTGCCCTGCTTGGGTCCGGTCACGTGCACGGTTTCCCAGCCCAGCGCCCGCTGCTGCCGCAGGATGGCGAGGCTGCGGAAGGTATAGCCGCTGTGCAGGGGAATGGAATGATCGAAGACGTGCAGGATGCGCATGCGGAAGCCGGCCGGGAACGAGGTAACTGCTTATACAGGCAAGGAGAGCCGCCCGAAACGGTCAGGGCCAAACCGGCTAGAGATCGTCGACCCGCTTCCATGGCACGGTGACCCGCTGGCCGTCATGGACATGGTGGATGACCGCCACACGGTAGGCCGCGCGGACGTTCTCGTCGACCAGCACCTCGGCGGGCGGGCCGTCGGCCAGCAGCTTGCCTTCCCGCAGCAGCAGCAGCCGGTGGCAGAACCGTTCGGCCAGGGTCAGGTCGTGCAGCACGGCGATCACCAGGGCCCCGGCCTCGGCATAGGCGCGCAGCACTTCCATGATCTCGATCTGGTGATAGGGGTCGAGCGCGGCGATCGGCTCGTCGACCAGCAGGATGGGCGCCTTCACCGCCAGCGCCCGCGCCAGCAGCGCCCGCGCTCGTTCGCCACCCGACAGCGTATCGACCGGCCGCGATGCAAAGCCGGTCATCGCTGCCAGCGCCAGCGCCTCGTCGATGGCCGCCTGGTCCGTCCAGGACAGTCCCTGGAAAGCCGCGCGGTGCGGCAGGCGGCCCAGTGCCACCAGGTCGCGGACGCTGAACGGCCAGTGCACCGGCTGGCTCTGCGCCAGGTAGGCGACCAAGCGGGCGAAGGCGCGGCGGCCGATCCGGCGAACCGGGCTTCCGTCGACCTCGACCGCGCCGCCGAACGGCACGAGGTCGGCGAGCGCGCGGATCAGGCTGGTCTTGCCGGCGCCGTTGGGGCCGATCAGCCCGACGAGCGCGCCCGGTCCGGCTTCGAAGCTGACACCGGCGACGGCGGGCAGGTCGCCGAAAGACAAGGTCAGGTCGGTAGCGCGGATCGACGTCATTCGCCACTCCGCCGTGTCTTCAGGATCAGGTGCAGGAAGAACGGCGCGCCGATCAACGCCGTCACCACGCCCAGCTTCAGCTCGGGCCCGCGGATAGGAAAGCGGACCAGAATGTCCGCTGCCAGCAACACCGCCGCGCCCGCGAGCGCGCTCGGCAGCAGCAGGCGGCTGGGATGATGGCCGACGACCGGCCGCAGCAGGTGCGGGACGACAAGCCCGACGAAGCCGATCATGCCGGTGACCGACACCACGGCGCCGACCGCGAGCCCGGTACCTAGGATCACCTTCACGGTGGCGGCGCGCGGGCTGAAGCCCAGGCTGCGGGCGGTATCCTGGCCCAGGCTGAGGGCATCGAGCGCCCTGCCCGACGTCAGCACCAGCGCCATGCCGGCCACGGCAAACGGCGCGGCGAAGATCACATGGCTCATGCTGCGGTCGGCTAGCGACCCAAGCATCCAGAACACGATCTCCAGCGCCGCCCACGGGCTGGGCGCCAGGTTGAGGGCAAGCGAGGTCAGCGCCCCGGCGAAGGCGTTCACCGCCACGCCGGCCAGGATCAGGGTCATGACGTCGACGCCGCGGCCGGCCAGCGCGTAGAGCAGCGCCAGCGCCACCATCGACCCGATGAACCCGCCCACTGGCACCGCAAGCGCGCCGCCGAACAGGCCGAAATAGAACACCACGACCGCGCCCAGCGCCGCGCCGCTCGACGCGCCAACCAGTCCCGGCTCGGCCAGCGGATTGCGCAGCAGGCCCTGCAGCCCGGCGCCGCACAGGCCCAGCGCCGCGCCGGCCATCAGACCCAGCAGGGCGCGCGGGAGGCGCACCTGGTAGAGGATGATGTCGATCACGCCCGGATCGAGGTCGCGGGTCGCGGGCAGCCATTCGCCGCCGCGGCCGACGAAGATCGACAGCGCGAACAGCACCGCCACCGCCACTGCAAGGCCGGTGCAGACCAGCGCGATGCGGGTGTTGCTCGCTTGGGTCAATGACGCCTCGCCAGCGGCCGGACCTGGTCGTGCAGGGTCAACGCCGCCTGCGCCAGATAGGGCGTGCCGCAGTTCCACAGGGCGGTCGGGACGCTGACCACCGGCCGGTCGCGCCGCATGGTGTCGAGCGCCGGATGCTCCAGCACCAGATTGGCCATCGACGGCGAGCCCATGCGGTATTCGCCGAGGATCAGCAGTTGCGGCTCGGCGCGCAGCACGTCCTCGACGGTCATGCTCACCCAGCCGGACAGGCCCGGCTTGGCGGCGATGTTGACCAGGCCCAGATGGGTCAGGACGTCGTTGAACAGGCTGGGGATGCCGGCCGAGAAGCCGTTGGCGCCATAGACCAGCGACCGGTAGTGGAGGTCGGCCAGCGAGCCCCTGGTTTGCGCAAGCGCCGCGTCGAAGGAAGCGACCAGCGCCTCGCCCCGCTGCCTTTCGCCCAGCGCGGCGGCGATCTCGCGGATGTTGGCGCGGACGCCGCCGAGGGTATCGGCCACCGGTACGGTGAACACTTTGATGCCCTGGCGCCGCAGCATGACGACGGCGAGTGGCGAGTTGCTGCCGTCTGCGAACACCATGTCGGGCCGCAGCCGCAATACCTCTTCCGCCAGGCCGTGATTGGGGACATAACGCGCCGCCTGCTTCCACATGGCGGAATCCTCGATGTCCTGGGTGACCCAGTGGACCGAGACGATGGTGTCGGGATCGGCGAGCAGCATGACGAGCTGGTCGGTGCACAGGCCCATGGAGACGATGCGCCTTGGCGCCGCCTCCGCGGATGCGGCGGACAGGGCGGCGAGCAGGCCGAACAGGATACCGTACCAGCCCGCCGCCTTCATTCGCCTAGTCTCCCAGCTTCACCCGCAGGCCGGCGAACGCGCCCAGCCCGGGCGACCGGTAGGAGAACACTTCCTCGTAGTTCTGGTCGACCAGATTCTCGACCCGGCCATAGATCTCGAGGTTGTCGGTGAGCTTGTAACTCGCCGCCAGCGTCACCAGCACATAATCGTTGAGCGTGACGACGGATTCCGGCGTCGAACTCGCGAACTCGTTGTCGAGCTGCTTGCCGTTGTAGGAGACATCCAGGTTGACGTTGCCGCGCCCCGCCGCGAATGCGTAATTGGCGTTGATATTGCCCATATGCCTGGGGCGTCGCACTTCCGGCGCGCCGTCGGCCTGGTGTGACCTGGTGTAGGTGTAGCTGCCGCCAATGGAGAGGTCGTTGGTAAGCTGGGCCGACAGCATCACCTCAAGGCCGTCGCGCTGGCTCTTGCCGACCAGATTATCGACCGTCGTGAGGAAAGTGTTGAAGTCGAAGACGGTGACGATCTCGTTTTCCAGGTTCGCGTGGAAATACGTCAAGTCCAGCTTCAGCTTGCCGTCAAGGAGCTTCTGCTCGACACCGGCGTCGAAGCTGCGCGACTGCTCGGGCTTCAAGTCGGGATTTCCCAGAAAGAAGGCCGGAAAGAAGCCGAACAGTTCGAAGAAGCCCGGATTGGTGACAGCGGTGCCGTGGCTGGCATGCAGCCGCGTGCCGGTCTCCCTGAACTGCCAGGCCGCCGCGAGCCGGTAGGTCGTGGCGTCCCTGAACATGTGGTTGTCGTCGTGGCGCACGCCCGCCGACAGGAACAGCTGGTGGGCGAAACCGACGCGGTATTCGCCGATATAGCTGTTCTGCGGCTCGGACCGCTCCTGGTTCTCCAGCGCGTCCGGCACGGCGCCGCGATTGACGAAATCCTGCTCCTCGCGCTGGAACGCCATGGTCACGTGGTGATCGGCGTCGAGGAACGAGGGCGTCTGGAAGTTCACCGTGTTCTGATAGGCGAATTTCAGCCGCTGGCCGTGGTTGCCGGTCAGATCATTGCTGGGATTGATGTATTCGCGCTCGGTGTCGGAGTACTGCACCGAGGCCTGATGCACCCAGTGATCGTCGAACAGCGACAGCTCGCCCTGCACGCGGCCATAGAATTGGCGGTTCTTCTGCTGGTCGAGTGTGTCGATGACCAGGCCTTCGGTCGGCGCCGGCGGCCAGTTGAAGTCCTGCGCGTCGGTGTCGTTCCTGCTGGTCACGTAACGGCCGACCGCGTCGATCCGGAAATTGTCGCTGACCTGGGCCATGCCCTTGCCGCTGAAGGTGAAGGTTCGGGCGCCGTCCTTTTCGCTGCCGAAGCGCGACAGGTTGATGCCGTTGGTGCCGAAATAGCCGGCAGCGAACGCGCCATTCACCCGTTCCGTGCCGCCGGACAGCAGCGCCGTCACCTGCCGTTGGGCGAACGATCCGCCCTCGGCGGAGCCCTCGAAGCGGAACCCGGGATGGCCGCTCTTGGTGATGATGTTGATGACGCCGCCCAGCGCATCCGAGCCGTAAAGTGCACTCTGCGCGCCGCGCAGCACCTCGATGCGCTCGACGCCTACCGCCACCAGGCCGGCATAGTCGAACTCGCCGTTGAAGTTCAGCTCGTTGGCCTCGACACCGTCGATCAGTACCAGCGTGTGGTTGCCCTCGGCCCCGCGCATGCGGATCTGGGTCAGCTGGCCCGGGCCGCCCGAACGGCTGACGGCGACGCTGGGCACGCTGCGCAGCAGGTCGGAGACGACGGGGTTCTGCCGGCGCTCGATATATTCCTCGTCGAGCACCGAGATGGCGTTGCCGATGGTGTAGGCCGCGGCGGGCGTCATCGATGCGGTGACGAACACCGTGTCGCCGGGCAGCACGCCGTCCTCGGCAAAGGCGGGGCCGGCGATTAGGCCGGCCAGAGCCGAGGCGAGAACCACGGTAGTTTGTTGTCGAAAAGTCCGATTGGCGGGCATCCATTTCCTCACTGCCACTTGAGTAGAGGCTGGACGCACGGGATGCCGCCGCGCCAAGGCGCTGCCGGTCATTGCTTGCGAGGGCGTCTGTCGTCCCATCCGCGGCGTCCAACCCATTCACAGGTGTCGCCACAGCGGAAACCCGCACCACCCACTACCCCGGTAGCTGGAAGGACGACGCGATGGCAGGTCTCCTGGCTGGCGGGTCGTCGCCCCGATACACCTTCCCAGGACGGATCCCAGTGGCTCTTCGTATCGGAACTCGCCGCTTACAGTTGCGGGGACAGCCACGGCTGGAGCGCGTTTTGCTCTTCCGTGTTCCCTTTGAAGCCCTTTCGGGCACCATCGAGGCGGAAGCTACGCCCACAATTGGGCAAACGCAATTGTGCATAAGTGGGAGGCCGTCTTGCGGATTTCCTCAGGTTGCGCGCCGGTAGGCGGATGAGGAGACCAGCGGCAGCACCAGCAGGCCCAAGACCATGAACCCGGTCAGCATGGCCCAGGCCTCGTTGATCGCGAGCACCATGCCGGCCTTTTCGACCAGCGGCCGGGCGAAGTCGACGGCCGAGGAGTCCAGGTTCTCCAGCCTCATGCCCTTGAAGAACTTCAGCGGCAGTCCGACGAACTCGGCCGCCTCTCGGCTGCCCGCCATCAGTTCGCCGGCCAGTCGCTTGCCGTGGCCTTCGGCCCTGCTGTAGATCACCGTATCGATCAACGCGATGCCGATGGCGCCGCCCAGGTTGCGCATCAGGTTGAACAGACCGCTGGCATCGGCGATCCGGCCCGGGGGCAAGTGGCCAAGCGCCAAGCGCGTGGGCGGCAGCAGGCACAGCATGATCGCCGAGCCGCGCAGGATCTGCGGCCAAAGCATGTCGTCGAAGCCGGATCGCGGCGTCTGGAAATAGCTCATGCCCATTCCGGCGCCGAACAGCAGGAAGCCACAGGCCGTCAGTACCCTTGCATCAAACCGGCGCTCCAGCTGCACGACGATGGGCGCGGTCGCCAGCTGGGCGAGGCCTGTCACCAGCATGACCTGACCGATATCGAGCGGGCCGTAGCCGCGCACGAACCCGAGGAACACCGGCATCAGGTAGACCGAGCCATACAGCCCGACACCAAGCAAGAAGCTCAGGCTGCAGCCAACCGCGAAGGCCCGGTCACGAAATTCGCGCAGTTCGACGATGGGCCGCGTGCGCCGCAGGGTTCGGCGCACGAAGGCCGCGCCGCTGGCGGCGCTCAGCGCCAGCAATGCCAACACCAGGCCAGATGCCCAGCCGCGCTGAGGTGCTTCCTTCAGGCCGATCTCCAGCGCGGCCAGCGCCAGCGCCATGAACAGCAGCGCCACGGCATCGACGCTGCGCACATGGCCCAGGTCGGGCCGCTCGCGCGGCAGGAAGGCCAGCGCCACCCACGCCGCCAGAAGGCCCGGCCCGATATTGATCAGGAACAGCCAGTGCCAGGAGAACGTCTCGGTGATCCAGCCGCCGACCAGCGGCCCGACGGTGGGCGCCAGCACCGCCAGCACGCCGCCGACGGTAGTGGCGAGCCCCTGCAGCCGGAACGGGAACAGCAGGAACACGGCGGCAAACACCAGCGGGATCAGCACGCCGCCGGCGAATCCCTGCACCACACGCCAGGCAATAAGTTGGGCGAAACTCTCGCTGAGCGCGCAGCCCAGCGAGGCGGCGCTGAAGAGCAGGACGGCGGCAGTGAACACGCCCCGCATGGTCAGCACCCGCGTCAGCAGTCCGGTCAGCGGGATGGCGATGATCTCGGCGATCAGGTAGGCGGTCTGGATCCAGCTCATGCGCTCGGGCGCGATGCCGAGTGCACCCTGGATGGCGGGCAAGGATGTCACCACCACCTGGATGTCCAGGATGGCCATGAACATCCCGAGGCACATGGCGGCGAAGCCGGCCCAGGTCTTCAGGGAAACCGGATGGTCGTCGGCGGAAGACAGCGGGATCACCGCGCGAGCGCCCGGTTCTCGGCGCCGATGCGGATGGTGAGGACGGCGGCGTTGAGGATGGTGAAGACGATGCCGTACCACACCATGCCGAACACCAGTGGCAGCACCATGATTTCTCCCACCACGACACAATAGTTCGGGTGGCTGAGGAAGCGGTATGGCCCGGCATGTACCAACGGTTCGCCCGGCAGGACGATGATTCGGGTCGTCCAGCGCGGCCCCAAGGTGACCAGCACCCAGACCCGCAGAAGCTGCAGGACGGCGAAGACGGCGAGAAAGGCCAGGTTGACCGGCGCATCCCAGGCCAGCCACCACAACCCGGCAAGCCAGGCGCCGTGCATCAGCACGACCATCGGATAATGTCCGGGCGCGATTTCCACCGCGCCCCGCGCCAACAACCGGGCGGTGTTGCGGCGGGCCAGCACCAGCTCGCCCAGCCGCTGCAGCGTGACGAAAACCAGGACGACAAGCGCCAGGCTCAAGCGGCCCTCGCCAGCGATAGGCAGCCGCAGGTGAAGCCGGGACCCAACGCCGTCATCACAGCCCGGTGCGGCAATCCTTCCCTGAGCAGCCGGTCCAGCACGAACAGCACGGTGGGCGCCGACATGTTGCCGTGGGCAGCCAGCACGGCACGCTCATGGTCCAGCGCGCCTTGTTCCAGATGCAGGGTCTGCTCCAGCGCGGTCACCACCTTGGCGCCGCCCGGATGGCAGACGAAGCGGCTGACATTGTCCCGGTCGACGCCGATACGCGCCAGGATGGCGTCGATGGCAGGCCCCACATTATCGCGGGCGAAAGGCGGAATCTCGCGGTCGAAAATAACGCCGAAGCCGACCTCGTCGATGTTCCATCCCATGATGCCGAGCGTATCGGCCCACAGATGCTCGCCCGCGCCTTCGATGCGCGCGAACCCGGCCTCGCCGGTGCGCACCACGGCCGCGGCGGCGCCATCGCCGAACAGGGCGGTCGCGACGATGTTCGCCTTGGTCAGCGTGTCGAGCCGGAACGCCGCCGAGCAGACTTCCACCGCCACCAGCAGAACGGTCGATCCCGGCCGGGCGCGCGCCAATCTGTCGGCGAGGGCGAGGCCCTGCACGCCGCCGGCGCACCCCAGACCGAAAACGGGCACCCGCTCCACGTCCGGCCGGAAGCCCATGCGGCCATGCACCCGCGCTTCCAGGCTGGGCGTGGCGATGCCGGTCGAGGAGATGCTGATGACCGTGTCCACCTCGGCCGCCGTGCAGTTCGCGGCGGCCAGCGCCTTGCGTGCCGCGTCGATGAACAGGTCGCCCGCGCCGTCCAGGTAGGATTCCGTGCGCTCGCTCCAGCCGCGCTGCTCCAGATACCAGTCGACCGGACGGATCAGATGTCTCGTGTCGATGCCCGTGGTGGCGAACACCCGCTCGAGTCGGCTGAAATCGGGAAACCGGGCCGAGAACACATCGCGGGCGACACGCGCCGCCTCGGCCTGCGTCAACAGATGCGGCGGTACCGCCGTCGCGACCGCCAGCAGGCTTGCGTGCGATCCCTCTCTCACGTCGGCCGATCTCTGCATGCTGTCGACCTTCCCGGTCGCCCGTGGCCCGCCGGAGATCGGCGATCAGGCACGGGCGCACTTTCTGCAAGTATAGCTTGCGCCGACCGTGTCAACGCTCGGACACCCGCGAGGGTGCCGCTCTCGCAAAAATTACCCGGGTATTCCGATAAACGGCCCCGTTAGTGACTATCGGGTGACCGGCAGGTACCGGCCTCAGGCGCCTTCCCGCTTGTCGTAGCCGATGCTTTCGGGAGTGACGTAGATCGGCGGGCGCTCGGGCTCCAGTACGGTGGGACGGCCGTGACATAGATTGATCATCTCCCCGGTGCGGCCGTTCGGGCCTTCCTTGATGATGTCGACGACAACCTGGGCCGAATCCTCGGGCCGCATCCAGCTAGCGGCGAGTTCGGGCGTGATCGCGTCGCCGAGGAAGTTGCGCAGCATGGAGGTGTCCGTCGCGCCCATGGCCATGCCGTTGACGCGGATGTTCTTGTCCCGCAATGCCTTGGCCCAGGCATAGGTCAGCGCGTAGGTGCCGTACTTGCTGGAGTCGTAGACGTCGAACACGAGGCTGCCGCCGGTCGGCCGTGGCGAAGCGGCCCAGGGGCACGTGTCGAGACGCGGGCACAGCTCGCGCGGCGAGCCGCAGGTGACGCCGTGGTCGGTGCCGATGTTGACGATGTTGCCGCCGCCCCGCGCGATCATGCTGGGCATCACCGCCCGGCCCATCAGGTACTCGCCCTTCAGATTGGTGCCGACCATGCCGTCATAGTCGGCCAGCGTCTTGTCGAGGTCGTCATGGGACGAGCTGACCCAGCACTTGCCAGCGTTGTTGATCAGGATGTCGACGCCGCCGAAGCGGGCGATGACGTCGTCGACGAATTTGCGCGCGGTGGCCGGGTCGGACACGTCGCCGGTGACGGCGAAGGCCTTGACGCCGCGCCGTTCCAGTTCCTTCGGCAGGTCCATGATCTCGGGCATGAGGTCGATGACCGCCACGTTGCAGCCCTCGCGCGCCATGGCCTTGGCATAGGCCCGGCCAATACCGATGGCCGCGCCGGTGACGATGGCGGTTTTTCCGATAAGAGACACTGTCATGGCCTTCTCCCCGTCAGCCAAAAAGTCATGGGTGAACGATTGCACTCCGGATCACCGGTGGCAATGGATTTCGGCCGGCAAACCTTCAGCCGACGGTGATCGCATCGCCGACCCGGATCACGCCCTCGCCGCGCACGGTGCAGTAGACGCTCAGATTCTGCCGGAGCTCCTTAACCAGCGTACGCATGATCGTCGGGTCTTTCACCAGATCGGCCTGCGCCTTCGTCACCATGACGCAGCGTGGGCAATCGGTGATGACGTCGATGGACAGGTCTGCGAGGGCGAGCGTCTTGCCGACCCATGAAGATTCCAGCGCTCCGACCTGCCCTTCGGCATCCTCGACCAGGATGTTGGGACGGAACCGCCTGACGTCGGCCTGCATGTCGGGCCGCAGCTTCAGGAGATGCCTGAGCGAAGCCTCGGTCAGCACATTCATGGGGAAGGCGTCGAAATATGTGCCGAGGGGTGACGCGTATTTCGACAGTTCCTTCTGCAGCGCCCTGGGGATGCGTGAGAAATCCGGTAGCGGATCATCGTCCCGTAGCGCCATCACCCGGCGCATTTCCGCCAGCAGGCCGCCCGGATCAGGTTGATGGACAAGATAGTGATCGAGATCCTCTGCTGGCTGAAGCGGCCACAGCGTGACCCGCTCGCCGGTGACCTCGGAGAGCCGCTCGTTGATCCGCGCATCATCGGTGTTGATCACCGCGCCATCCGGCAGGGTAATCGCAGCGTGCGGCACCAGGCCGGCGCTGGTTCCGGGCAAGTATCGGGCCTCGCAGTCCAGCAGGCCGTCGAGATACTTGGCACCGCGAATCGTCTGCGTGTCCTCGATGCGTACCGCCCAGCCCCGGTCGAACTCGACGCCGCGCTCGCTCACCGTCGCCTCGGAGAGGCGTTCGCCGCGCATGGACTTGACCGGATAGCGCCAGAGCTCCTTTACGGAGAGCTGCATGATCTGCTCCTTCGAATGAACCAGAATCCTATCGCAAGGAAACGGACATAAAAATGCCGGGCCCGAAGGCCCGGCATCCTTTACGCGGCGTCTTGTCGGATCAGGCCACGCCCGAGATGGTCTTGTGCGCGACCTTGCGCGGACCCAGCTCGACCGGGTAGCCGACCCAGGCGCCGATGTTCTCGCCGGTGCGGCCGTCCTTGAACAGGTCGATCATCTGCTGGGCGATCTGCTCGGGCTTCATCACCTGCTTGGCCATGTCGGGCGGCAACTGCTTGTCGGGGAACAGGCCGCGCAGCATGGGCGTGTCGGTCGCACCCATGCACAGCGCGTTGACCCGGATGTTGAACTCGGCCAGCGCCTTCGCCCATGAATCGGTGAAGCCGTTCAGGGCCCACTTGGAGGCGTTGTAGAGGTCCGTGTCCGGCGAGTTGGTGCCGTCGCTTCGAGCCGGCAGCACATAATAGGTGCTGATGTTGACGATGTCGCCCGAACCGCGGGTCTTCATGTGCGGCACGCTGGCGCGGGTCAGCATCAGCAGGCCCTTGAAGTTGGTGTCCATGATGAAGTCCCAGTCGGCGACGGCCTGCTCCCAGGACGAATCCACCGGGGTCTTCTTCCAGGTGCCGGCATTGTTGACCAGGATGTCGATCCCGCCCAGTTCGGCGGCCTTGGCGACAACCTTCTCCACATCGGCGCGCTTGGAGATGTCGGCCTTCATGCCGACCACCGTCGATCCGGTCTCGTCGGCGATCTTCTGCGCCACGGTCTCGATCTTGTCCTGCACGTCGAAGGCGAGAACGGTCGCGCCTTCCTGCGCCAGCCGGCGGGCGAAGGCCTCGCCCAGTCCCTGTGCCGCGCCGCTGACGATGGCGATCTTTCCCTTAAGCATCGACGGTCTCCCTCGCGTTGTAGCCGACGCTCTCAGGCGTCACGTAGATGGGCTTGCGTTCCGGCTCCAGCACGGTCTTGCGACCGATGCAGAGGTTGATGGTTTCGCCGGTGCGGCCTTTCGGGCCTTCCTTCAGGATGTCGACGACGACCTGGGCCGAGTTCTCGGCGGTCATCCAGGTGGCGACTTCCTCTGGTGTGGCGCGCTCGCCGAAGAAACCCCGGATCATGTGCGAATCCGTGGCGCCCATGCAGATGCAGTTGACCCGGATGTTGCTGGGCCGAAGCGCCTTGGCCCAGGCGAAGGTCAGTGCATAGGTGCCGTACTTGCTGGCGTCATAGATGTCGAGCACGGTGCCACCGCCGGTCGGGCGCGGCGTCTCGTGCCACGGACAGGTCGATTCCACATGGGTGCAGATCTCGTTGGGCGAGCCGCAGGTAACGCCGTGGTCGGTGCCGATGTTGACGATCTCGCCGCCGCGGCCCGCCTTGAGCATCAGCGGGATCACCGCCCGGCCCATCAGGTACTCGCCGCGCAGGTTGGTGCCGACCATGCCCTCCCAGTCCTTCTCGACCTTGTCGAGATCGTCGTCGACCAGGCTGACCCAGCATTGGCCGGCATTGTTGATCAGGATGTCGACGCCGCCGAACTGAGCGGCGACCTGGTCGACAAACTTGCGCACGACCTGGGGCTGGGACACGTCGCCCTGCACGGCGAACGACTTGATGCCGTTCTTCTCAAGCTCCTTCGGCAGATCGGCGATATCCGGGCGGATGTCGATCACCGCCACGTTGCAGCCTTCCCTGGCCAGCGCCCGGGCATAGGCGTTGCCGATGCCGACCGCAGCGCCGGTGACGATGGCGCTCCTGCCTCTCAATGACACACTCATCAGCGTCCTCCTGCGACGTCAAGGTATTGGCCCGTCGTCCATTCGGCGGCGGGCGATGCGAAGAAGACGGCCGCGGCGGCGACGTCTTCCGGATAGCCGGTACGGCCCAGCGGCGTCGCGTCGGCGGCCATCTTCAGGGCCTGGTCTTCCGAGATGTTCAGGGTCTCCTTGAACATGTCGGTCACGACGATGCCGGGCGCGATGCAGTTCACGGTGATCTTCTTGGGCGCCAGCTCGACCGCCATGGTGCGGGTGAACGCGATCATGCCGTTGTTGGCCGAGGAATAGGCGCCGAAGCCCAGCGACGCATTGTGCGCGGCGATCGAGATGATGTTGATGATGCGGCCGCCGTTGGTCATCCGCTTGGCGGCCTGCTGCGAGCCCCAGAACTTGGTCTTCATGTTCAGGTCGATCTGCTCGTCCCACTTTTCGAGCGGTATCTCGGGCAGCGGGTACATCTTGCGGTCCAGATTGCCGCCGGCGTTGTTCACCATGATGTCGAGGCCGCCGAGTTCGGCGACGACCCGGTCGAGCGCCTTCGGAATCGCCGTCCAGTCCATCACGTCCGCCGAGATCGCCAGGCTCTTGCGGCCCAGCGCCTTGATTTCCTTCGCCACCTCGTCCACGTCCGCCTGCCGGCGGGCGATCACCGCAACGTCCGCGCCGCACTCGGCGAAGGCGATGGCGATCCCCTTGCCGATGCCCCTGCCGCCGCCGGTGACGACCGCGACCTTACCGTCCAAGCGGAACCGCTCGTGCATTCCCATCAATGTCTCCCTGTACTATTGGGCTGCGATGCTCTGGTCGACCCGCGTCAGGTTGACCGGGATGGCGCTCATGCGCGGCATGCCGGTGCGCGGGTCGTAGTCCTTCTCCACGTTGGTCAGACGGCCTGTGTTCGAGCCGATGAAGAACACCTGTTTGTCGAACTCGGGTGCGTCGCCGAACGAGTGCGCCATGGAGATCACCCCGGGACGCACATCCGGCGCCTCCTCGATGATGCCGAGAATGGACGCATGGTCCGACGAGATCTTCACCACGTCGCCCGGATTCAGGCCCAGCGCCGCGATGTCGCCCGGGTTCATGAAGGCCGGGTTGTAGCTGTGGTTGCGCACCAGCGCCGGAATGTCGCGGCCCGACGAATTGTAGACGTCGTTCATGCGGCGGCTGACCAGCCGGTGAGTGAAGTGCACAGCGGTGTAGCCGGCATGGTCGGTAACCGGCTCGGTCATCACCTGGGCCAGTTCCTCCATCATGTGAACGTTGCCGATGTCGAGCTTCTCCGCGCAATCCTCGTCCTTCGGCAGCACCAGGATCGTGGGGTCGTCGAAGATGTGACCGTGCGGGTACTTCTTGACCTCGGACAGCGGGATCCGCGACCCCTTGCAGAGCATCTCGAAGATATCGTCGGTCGACGGCTTGTTGACCATGTCCAGGTCCTGGCCGTTGACCCGGAGCTGCAGGCCCATGCGCTGGGCGATGCCGTAGAAGAATTCCCATTCCTCGACCAGATCCGACCCGGCGGGCGGGTCGACGATTTTCGGCTGGTACATGGCGTAGGGCTCGGGATAACCGGTCGAGAAGCCGTAGAACCAGATGAACTCGTTCGGCTGGCTCATCGCCGGCGCCTCGAGGCCGAGGCGCGGCGGGATCACGTAGTCCGCCATCTTCGCCGTGGCCGACATCTTGATGTCCAGGGTGACGTTGAGCTCGAGCTTCTTCATCGCCTCGTAGGTCTTGAGCTGGTCGGGCCAGGCGGCCATCGGGTTGCCGCCGACGCTGATCAGCGCCTTCACCTGGCCTTCGCCGTCGAGCAGGATCTCGTCGGCGAGCGCGGCGGCGGTCAGACCGCTGACGTTCTCGCCCAGATCGCGGACACGCAGCTTCTCGCCATAGCCCCAAGCCTGCTGCGGCCTGGGCTCGGCCTGCGCCTTGCCGCGGCGTTCCGGGATCAGCACGAACGGGTTGGGCATCTTCTCGCCCTCGCGCAGCCAGCGGCCACACAGCGTGTTGATGACGAGGACCATGTATTCGGTCAACGTGCCCCGGGGCGCCATGTTCGGCCCGGTTCCCGCCGTGGTCATGCCCCTTTTGCCCGACGCGTAAACTCTCGCCGCCTCAATCAGCAATTCCTCGGGAACATCTGCCCGCTTTGAAACGTAATTGGGGGTGAAGGGAGCGACGGCCTGCTTCAGCGCCTCGAACCCTTCGACGTCGCTTTCGAGGAACTCTCGGTCGTAGAGGCCTTCTTCGATGATGATATGGGCGAGGCCGGCCAGGATCGTGGGATCCTCACCCGGCTTGCACTGCAGGTGGAAATGAGCCTTTTCGGCACATTCGGTCTTTCGGGGATCGATCACAATCAGCTTCATGCCGCGGCGCAGCGCGTCGTGCAGCCGCTTGGCCGGATTGTATTGCGGGATGCCGCCCCATTTGGACACCACCGGGTTGGCGCCTACCAGCATCCAGGTGTCCGAATCGGCGAACGGCTGCGGACCGGCGCTCCAGCGACCGTGGAACGCGATCGCCATGGGCTTGCCAGGCTGGTCGATGCTGCCCGAGGAAAATTTCATCGGCGAGCCGATTGCCTGCATGAAGGCGCCGGCAATGGCGGAACCCGCCGGATAGGGAAACGAGTAGGTCGCGGTGTAAAGCGCGACCGAGCGCGGCCCGTGCTTCGCGATCAATTCGGTCAGCCGGGCGGCGATATCGTCGAGCGCGGCCTCCGAATTCACAGTTTCGTGAACGCCGGACACCTTGCGCTGAGGCCGAAGAACCCTTTCGGGGTTGTAATGTTGCTGCGGCAATTGCCGGCCTTTGACGCAGGTATATCCGAAATACATCGGATTATCCTTGTCGCCGACGACTTTTACAGCCTTGCCATCCTGGACTGTTACCTTTATGCCACAGAAAGAGTGGCAAAAACGGCAGATTGCCGTTTGCGTCTCAGCCATGATCGTCTCCCCGCTTCAGGCCGCGCGCTAACATGCATGCTTGAAGGTGGAGCCTACGACGCCATTCCGGCCTTGACAAGGGCCGAAGGAAACCAAGACCCTACTCGCCGCAAGCTGCGAATAAACTTTCAACTTTCGTCGCACATATGCGATATATATCAACGGAGCTGGGCTATGGGTGAACCGCAAGGAGGGTTGTGCGTATGAACCGAATTGGAAAATATGTCGTGCTCGGACTGGGCGTTTTGACGCTCGGTGCCTGTGCCACGACAGACAACTTGGACACTTACAATAAAGCCAAGGGCGCATGCACGGCCGGATCGGCGTTCAATGCGGCCTTGTGCAACGGCTACAATCAGCTCGCTACGGAAGAACAGACTCCGTACGAGCCCTACGTCATTGATCCGCGCGACCGTGACTACTACGCGACGAAGGCCGCCGCCGCTGGTGCTGGCCAGACTCCGTTGCCGTCGAATGTCGCCGGTCCTCTGCCGCCGGAAGGTTGCGGTGCCTCTCAGACTGCCGCGCCTTGCGTCGCGGTGCCTGACAGCCGCCCGATCCCCGGTGAGGCGATCGCCGAGGTTACCGATGGCCGTGCCCGCCTGATGGCGGCGTTCGACGCCGGTGGCCGCGAGAAGGCGCCCGATCCGGCCGCCCGCGCCCAGACCCAGTTCGATTGCTGGCTGGAGCAGCTGGAAGAAAACTATCAGCCGCAGGATATCGCGCGCTGCCGCCAGGGTTTCCTGGATGCGTTGGCCGAGCTCGAGAAGGCTCTGATGCCGCCGCCGGTGGCAGCACCTGAGGCCGGCAAGCCGGAACCGTTCCTCGTGTTCTTCGACTTCGACAAGTCGAACATCACGCCGGAATCGGCTCAGGTCATCTCCCAGGCCGCCGCCAAGGCCAAGGACACCGGCGCAGTCGCGATCCAGGTCATCGGTCACACCGACCGGTCTGGCCCGCCTGCCTACAACGACAAGCTCTCCATGCGCCGCGCCAATGCGGTGAAGGCTGAGCTGGCGAAGAACGGTATCGACGCGTCGACCATCACGGTCGAAGGCCGCGGCGAAGCCGATCCCCTCGTCCCGACCGCCGACGGTGTGCGCGAGCCGCAGAACCGGCGTGCGGAAGGCATCTGGATCTATCGCTAGTATCCAGGGCTGACGCCAAGATCGAGGGCGCGTGCTTCGGCACGCGCCCTTTTTCTTTGTCTGGAGCCGGACCGATGCAGCCGATCATCGAGACATTGCGACTGGTGCTGACGCCCGCGGTACCCGGCGACGCCAGCCAACTCCACGCCCTGCTCGTGGCGCCGGAGGTCCGGCGGTTCCTGTTCGATGACCGCGTCCTCGCCATGGACGAGGTGGCCGGGCTGCTCGCCGAGGCGCTGGCGCTGGGCCGGGACGGACTGGGCTTCTGGATGCTGGTGACGAAGGTCGGCGGATTCGTCGGGCTGGCCGGCCTGATGCCGGTGTTCGCGGGCGCGGTGGCGACGTTCCCGGATTTCGCGGGAGACATCGAGCCCACCATTGCCCTGGCGCCGGAAGCGTGGGGCCATGGCTATGCCAGAGAAGCCCTCGCGGCGGTCATGGCCCATGCCGGCGCGCTGGGCCGCCACCGCGTCGCCGCGCTGGTCGATGCGCCCAACATGCGCTCGCACCGGATGGTCGAGCGCGCGGGATTCGCCAGGATCGGCGCCGCGCCCGGCCCCAGATACACGCTGGTCGCCTATGTCGCGGAGACCCCGAGGAAAAACTGACATGCGGCGATGTCACAATCCGGCCATGGCGACTGTCAGCCGCATACTCTTGTGCGCAACGCCGATGCTATTGCTCCTGGCGACCGAAGCCCGCGGCGCTGGCGGCGCGCATGTGGTCGACGACGCCGCCGTCGAAGACCCGGGAAACTGCAATCTCGAGACATGGGCCTCGGCCATGGGCAAGGGTAGCGTTCTGTTCACCGCGTCGGCCGCATGCACGACGCGCCGCGTTCCCTGTGGTCTGAGCCCCGTAAATTCCTCCAGATTTGAGTAGAGTCCGGCCCGCTAGAGGGAGACGGACGAATGAAGCGCAGCCGGTTCAGCGAAGAGCAGATCATCGGGATACTGAAGGAGCAGGAGTCGGGCATGCCGACGGCGGATGTGTGCCGCCGGCACGGCGTGAGCGGCGCGACCTTCTACAAGTGGAAGGCGAAGTATGGTGGGCTCGAGGTGTCGGATGCCCGGCGCCTGCGTCAGCTTGAGGACGAGAACACCAAGCTGAAGCGGCTGCTGGCGGACGCGATGCTCGACAACGCGATGCTCAAGGAGATCAACTCAAAAAAATGGTGACGCCCGCCGTGAAGCGGGACGCGGTGGCTCATCTCGAAGGTCTGTTCGCGGTGAGCCAGCGACGGGCGTGCACTGTTCTGGGGATCGACCGGACGATGGTGCGGTATCGCAGCCTGCGCTCCGACGATGCGGGCATTCGAGAGCGGATGCGGTCGCTGGCGGGGGAACGGCGGCGGTTCGGCTATCGGCGGCTGCATTGGCTGCTGGGACGCGAGGGCCTGGCCATGAACCACAAGAAGTTCAGGCGGCTCTACCGCGAGGAACGTCTGCAGGTCCGCCGCCGCGGTGGCCGCAAGCGGGCGTTGGGAACCCGGGCGCCAATGGCAATCCCACAGGGCCGCAACCAGCGCTGGTCGCTCGACTTCGTGTCCGATGCCTTCGCCTGCGGCCGGCGGTTCAGGATCTTCGCGGTGGTCGATGACTTCACCCGGGAGTGTGTCCGGCTGATCGCCGATACCTCGATCTCGGGGCTGCGTGTCGCTCGCGAACTGGACGCCGCCATTGCCGAGCGCGCCAGGCCGGCGATGTGCGTCTCGGACAACGGCACCGAGCTGACCAGCATGGCCATTCTTCGCTGGTCGAAGGAGCGTGAGGTCGAATGGCACTACATCGCGCCGGGCAAGCCGCAGCAGAACGGGTTTATCGAGAGCTTCAACGCCCGGCTGAGAGACGAATGCCTGAACGAAACCATCTTCAGCAGCCTGGCCCAGGCCCGCTCGGTACTGGCCGCCTGGCGCAACGACTACAACTACCGCCGGCCGCACTCCAGCCTGGGCAATATGACCCCGGCAGAGATGGCGGCCAGATCAGCCGGCCAACCGGGTCGGGGGTATACCCCCAACCCGGTTGCCATCACGCCCAACAACGGGCATCAAAGGAACGCCGGGCTCTACTTATGAATGGCGGAGACTTGGGGCTCAGACCA
>CALQFM020000052.1 GCA_943329845.2 Candidatus Kuenenia stuttgartensis
GCGATCCGCTTGGTGAATTTGGTCATCGAGAAAGTCATGTTCCTCACTCCTTGTTTTGGCCGGGTCGGGCTGTGGGCTCCTGCCCCGAAACGCTTGTTGCGGCTGCCCTCTGGCGCGGTGAGCCCCGCCGGACGGATCCGGCGGGGCATCCCCTCCCAGGGACTGTCGGTTAGAACGAGAACTGCATGCGGGCCGCGACGGTATTGAGCTTCTGGTCAACGCGCTGGACGCTGCCGGCCGAAGCGCGGCGGTTCACCTTCATGATGATATCATTCAGCATCAGTCGCACGTTGTTGTTCAGGTACCAGTTGAGGCCGATCGTGATGGCTTCCTGCTCGCCGCCGGCAATGCCGGTGGAAAGATCGTCACGCCAGTCCAGGTCGACGTCGGTATACCGAACCGCCAGTTCCCAGACGCCCCACGAGCCGCCGGCCGGGGAGAACGGAACGTTGACCTTCGGCGGGCCCCACGAACCCATCTCGTTGCCTTTGGAGGACGCGTTGTAGACCTTCGGCTGGCCGGTGATCACCCACGACGCTTCGACATAGAAGCCGTCGAACTTCGGGCTGTCGCCGGTAACGCGATCGAGGATGTATTTGTGGTATTCGCCCGCCACGTAGAAGTTCTTGAAGTTGGCGCCAGCGTCGAGGCCCCAGAAGGTGCCGCCAACCACCGGGTTGCCGGCGGAGCCGACCGTGGCCGAAACCAGCCGGCGGCCGTCGACACGAACCAGGGGACGGTCGTTGAGAGCCAGGGACGTAGCGGTCGCCGGCGGAACCTTCAGGATTTCCGCCGCGCTGCCGCCGATCTGGATGTTGGAGGTGCCGTCGGACCACAGCCGGAACGCCGCGCGACCCAGGATCTGAGCCTGCTCGCCGCAATCGGCGCTCGGGCTGTTGGGATTGGCGGGGATGATCGGCCCGCCCGGGATCGTGCTGTTGGTGCAGCCGCCATGGCCGGTCGCCGAGCCGGTCTGGCCACCGGTGTAGGCCGCCGACAGGATCACGTTGGTGCCGTCGTAGAACATGTTTTCCTTCTGGAACGTCAGTTCGACGCCGCGGCGGCTGTCCGAACCGCCGAAGTTGCCGACGGCGATGTTGTCGATTTCCGGACGCTCGATGAACATCACGCCGCCCGACGAGACCGTATCGCCCAGCGTGAACACCGGCTGGATGACGCCGACGTTGATGCGGAAGTTCGGGATGCCGGTGTAGGCAACGCGAGCCAGGTTGAGGTTGGCGTCACCCGCGGGAGATTCCGCGTTGGAGCCGCCGAAGTTCATGCGGAATTCGTACCAGAAGTCCTTGAAGGCCATACCTTCCACGCCGAAATAGGCGCGGCGGATGATCACGCCCGACGACAGGTCGCGGATGCCCGCGCTGGGACAGCTGGTGACCGAAGCGCAACCCCAATTGGCCGCGAGCGTCGCCGCGTCCTTCTGCATGAAATTGGCCATATCGACCTGGAAGCGGCCGCGGATGGCCAGGGAGAACCGGCCGTCACCGGTCTTGATCTGCGGACGGGTGTTCGCGAACGACCATTCGACGTCCTTGGCCTTGTCCTCGAGGAGCGTAACGCGCTGGCGTTGTTCCTTGTCGGCTTCAGCTTTCTCGGAGAGAAGTTCCTCCAGCTTTTCAATGCGCTCGAGCAACTGCTCGTTGGTCGGCGCGGCAGCGTGGGCAGACGGTGTGAACGCGGCCATCATGGCCCCGACGAGCACCGTACAGGCCACTCCCTTGGTTTTGTTGAGCATTTCCGCCTCGTTTTGATCGGTGAGCAGGATCTTGTCGTGCGATGAGACGGATGCGGGCACGACGCGCCCGCATTTCCCCCCGTGTGCACCCCATCGCATCGGTGTCGAGGCAAGTAGTGGCAGGCGATTGTGACAGGTGGGCTAAACCATCATGACAGTTCTGTTACTATCGCAACTGCGAGAGGAATCGCCCGCCGATGTGCCATTTGTGCAACAGCTGCAAGTAACTGCCGCGGTGGGATTTATTTCGATCTTTCAATCAAATACGACGGGTTCCTTCTCCTCCGCTGCGAATCGTGGCGTTTGCTGAGTGCGACCGAATGCGCCGGTCGCTCCCCGTTCGCAACGGCGGCGGATGGTTTTCGTCACGAGGCTCGGCCACGACCCGAGTCGGGTGCCAGGGAAATCCGTCGACGGCGAATTGGCAAATATGGCCATTTCTGGAGTTCCTGATCAGGAATTCAATGTTCCGCCTATCCAGCATCTTGCTTTTCCGGCGCCGCCGCAGGAAAGTCGGCGGACTGGAACGATGGGGAGACGACTGATGGGATACGATCTGCAGAAGGTGCCGGCGCAGGCGCTGCCGCACACCACCTATCAGGAATATCTCGACAGGGACCGGAACGAACCCGCGCGCAGCCTGCGCGAGGTAGGCAACACCGACCTGGGCACGGCGGATGTGGACAAGCGCCGCTATATCGACCGGGGTTGGTACGAGCAGGAAAAGAAGATCTGGGACCATGTCTGGCAGGTGGCGTGCCGCGAGGAGCACATCCCGGAACCCGGCGACTTCCACGTCTACGACATTGGCACCCGCTCCTATCTGGTCGTGCGCCAGGACGACGGCGGCATCAAGGCCTATCCGAATGCCTGCCTGCACCGCGGCCGCAAGCTGCGGCTCGAGTCAGGCCATGTGGAGAAGTTCCGCTGCCCGTTCCACGGCTTCACCTGGAATCTGGACGGCCAGATCGCCCATGTCCCGTGCGAATGGGATTTTCCGCAGGTGCAGAAGGACGAATTCCACCTGCCCGAGATCCATGTCGGCACCTTTGCCGGCTGGGTGTTCGTCAATCCCGATCCGGACCCCATGCCGCTGGAGCAGTTCCTGGACCCGATATGGCGCCACTACCATCCCTATGCCTGGGAGCAGTCCTATCTGGGCGTGCATGCCGGCAAGGTGTTGAGGGGCAACTGGAAGATCATCCAGGAAGCCTTCATGGAGGCGTTCCACTCGCTCGACACCCATCCGCAGATCCTCGGCAGCGTCGACGATTTCGGCTGCCAGTACGATGTCTGGGAGGGTAAGCCACACGTCAACCGGATGATGGCTGCATTCGCGGTGCCCAGTTCCTACGTGGTCGACCAGGTCAACGAGCAGGACGTGCTCGACGAGTGGCTGGGCCGCAAATGGGACGACGCGGAAAAGATCGTCCTGCAGGACGGCGAGACTGCCCGGATGAAGACCGCCGACCTCAAGCGCCAGCAGACCGAGGCGCAGCTCGGCTACGAGGTGCCCGAACTGTCCGACGCCGAGCTGGTCGATGGCTGGTACTACGTGGTGTTCCCGAACTTCATGCTGTGGGGCGGTTTCGGGCCGAACATGTGGTACCGGTTCCGGCCATGGAACGACAGCCACGAGGAGACGCTGATGGAAGTGGGCTACATCATGCGCCACCCCAAGGACCAGCCCAAGCCCGCGCCGATGCCGATGATCATGCTCGACATCAACACCAAGTGGGACAGCGTCGAGGCCCTGGGCGGTCTCGGTTTCGTGCTGGACCAGGACACCACCAACATGGCCGCCGTCCATGACGGTCTGAAGGCCTCGTTCAAGCCGGGCGTTACGCTGGCCTCCTACCAGGAGAAGCGCATCCGCCACTTCCACCAGACGCTCGACATGTACATGGAGCGCTACGCCAACTCCTGACAAGGAAAGGGCCGCCTCTTTCGAAGCGGCCCTTGCACAGGGTTCGAGAAATCAGCTGGGGGGATTAGCCAATCCGCTCGAGGCTCCTGATGTTGCACTTCTGGTCGCGCACCAGCACGGCGCCGAACTTGTCGAGCGAGCCGCCGGGCGAGGTCACGAAGCCGACCGTCTCGCTGTAGGGCAGCGAATGGCAGCGGTTCATGAACGTTGCGCGGTACTTGTCGCCCGAGGTCGTGGTGATGATCATCGAGCGGCTGGATTCCGCCTTCCAGTCCTTGATCGAACCGAAATTGGCGAAGCTGATGGCGTTCGCGGTTGCGGCGTTGGCGCTGTTCAATCCAATGAACACGCCCGTCACGACGCCCACGGTGAGAACCGCGCCGACGATGCTGGGGATAATGCTGGTCCTCTTCGTCATTGTTCTTGTCCTTCCAAGACAGCGCCTGATGTGTTGACCTGTTCCGGCGCCGTTGATCCTGACGTTATAAGTCCCGCCCCCTGAACGCGGCATGAACCCGGCATTTAGCGGGCATTCATCTTCTTGGGATTGTTTCCGGACCGCCGATGACGCTATCTGTGGAGGCATGAACGAGATACACGCGGTGATCCTGCTGAGCGGCGGCCTCGATTCCGCCACCTGCCTGGCCATGGCCAGGTCGGAAGGCTACATCTGCCATGCGATCTCGTTCCGCTACGGCCAGCGCCACGCGGTGGAGCTGGAGTCGGCGAAGCGCATCGCCGCCTGGGCGGGTATCGCCGAGCACGTCATCATCGACATCGACCTGCGCCAGTTCGGCGGCTCGGCGCTGACCGCCGACATCGCCGTCCCGAAGGGCCGAAGCGCTGCCGAGATGACCGACGGCATCCCGATCACCTATGTGCCGGCGCGCAACACCATCTTCCTGTCCTATGCCCTCGCCCTGGCCGAGGTGCGCGGCTCCAACGACATCTTCATCGGCGTGAACGCGCTCGACTACAGCGGCTATCCGGACTGCCGGCCGGCCTTCATAGAATCCTTCCAGCACACCGCCAACCTGGCGACGCGCGCCGGTGTCGAGGGCAAACGGCCGCTGCGCATCCACACGCCGCTGATGGACATGTACAAGGCCGAGATCATCGCGGCGGGCACCGCGCTGGGGCTCGACTACGGCATGACCGTTAGCTGTTACGATCCCGCGCCTGACGGCGCGGCCTGCGGCCAGTGCGATTCCTGCATCCTGCGCAAGAAGGGCTTCGCCGAGGCCGGCATGCAGGATCCGACGCGCTACGCGCCATGAGCATCTGGCCATGAGCTACGCGGTCAAGGAGCTGTTCTACACGCTGCAAGGGGAAGGCGCCAATGCGGGCCGGCCCGCCGTGTTCTGCCGCTTCGCCGGCTGCAATCTGTGGTCCGGCCGCGAGCAGGACCGGGCGAACGCGGTCTGCAGCTTCTGCGACACGGACTTCGTCGGCACCGACGGCGTGAATGGCGGCAAGTTCGCGACTCCCGATACGCTCGTCATCGCGGCGCTGGGCCAGCTGCCCGGCGGCGTACCGTCACAAGGGATGCTGTTGGTCTGTACCGGCGGCGAGCCATTGCTGCAGGTCGACACCCCTCTGATCGACGCATTCCATGCGGCGGGATTCGAAATCGCGGTGGAGACAAACGGCACCATCGAGGCACCAGCCGGCATCGACTGGATCTGCGTCAGCCCCAAGGCCGACGCGCCGCTGAAGCAGACCAGCGGCCATGAGCTGAAGCTGGTATTCCCGCAGGACAGTGCCCGGCCGGAACGCTTCGAGGCCCTCGGCTTCGAGCATTTCTTCCTCCAGCCCATGGACGGTCCGTCACGCGAAGCGAATACCGTCGCGGCTACGGCCTATTGCCTCGCGCACCCCAGATGGCGCCTGTCGCTGCAGACCCACAAGATGATCGGGATTCCTTAACCTTCCAGCGCGCGAGGCGCTATCCCCTGCCCCGGTACGTCGGCACGCCCTGGTCGGGCAGCCACAGGCCATCGGGTACGGGCCCGGTCTGGTAGAACACGTCGATCGGGATGCCGCCGCGCGGATACCAGTAGCCGCCGATCCGCAACCATTTGGGCTCCACCGCCTCGACGATCCGGCGGGCGATCGCCACCGTGCCCGCCTCATGGAACGCGCCGTGGTTACGGAAGCTGGCGAGGTACAGCTTAAGCGACTTGGATTCGACGATCACGTCACCCGGCACATAATCGATCACCAGATGGGCGAAGTCGGGCTGGCCTGTCACCGGGCACAGCGACGTGAATTCCGGCGCGGTAAAGCGGATCAGATAGGTGGCGTCCTGGTGCGGGTTGGGCACCACCTCGAGCACCGCCTCGTCGGGCGATTTCGGCAGCGGCGTCTGGTGGCCGAGCTGGCCGAGCGGCATATATGTTTCTTCGGACATGGGGAGACCTTTCCGATGCCTTCATTAACCCATATCGCCCTGCATTGCGAAGACCTCGACGCGTCGATCGCCTTCTACCGGGACTATTGCGGCCTGCATATCAGCCACGACCGCGCCGACGCCCATGGCCGCGTGGTGTGGATGGCGGAGGCGGGCAAGGAGCACCTGTTCGTCATCGTCATGATCTCGGGCGGCAAGGTCCACCCGCAGGCGGACGGCGATTTCAGCCATCTGGGCTTCGCCATGGACAGCCGCGCCGCTGTCGATGCCGTCGCCGCACGGGCAAGAGACGCCGGTCTGCTGGCCTGGCCGCCGCGCGACGAGGCCTATCCTGTCGGCTACTATTGCGGTGTCCGGGCACCCGACGGCAATGTGGTGGAGTTCAGCTACGACCAGCCGCTCGGCCCCGGCGCCGGACAATCCATGCTGGCGCATGCGGATGCTTGAACCCCTCGGAGCCAGTCTCTAAGTTGTCCCTTCCTGCCCACTGAACCCACCGCGAGCATGACTGTCCGCAGAGATTTCGTCGAAGTCATCGGCAACACGCCCCTGATCCGTCTTAGCCGCGTGTCGGACGCGACGGGCTGCGAGATCCTGGGCAAGGCCGAGTTCCTCAATCCGGGCGGCTCGGTGAAGGACCGCGCGGCCTGGGGCATCGTCAAGGACGCCGAGGAAAAGGGCCTGCTACGGCCGGGCGGCGTGATCGTCGAGGGCACCGCCGGCAACACCGGAATCGGGCTGGCACTGGTCGGCAACGCGCGCGGCTACAAGTCGGTGATCGTCATTCCCGACACCCAGAGCCAGGAAAAGATGGACATGCTGCGGCTGTGCGGCGCCGACCTGCGCCTGGTGCCCGCCGTGCCCTACAAGGATCCGAACAACTACGTGAAGGTATCGGGCCGCCTTGCCGAGGAGATCGCCAGGACCAACCCCAACGGCGCGATCTGGGCCAACCAGTTCGACAACCAGGCCAACCGCCGCGCCCATTACGAGACCACCGGTCCGGAGATCTGGGAGCAGACCGACGGCAAGGTAGACGGCTTCATCTGCGCCGTCGGCACCGGCGGCACGCTGGCCGGCGTCGGCATGTTCCTCAAGGAGCGCAACGCCAACATCAAGATCGGCCTGGCCGATCCCAAGGGCGCGGCGCTGTTCGAGTACTATGCGCACGGCGAGTTGAAGTCTGAAGGCACGTCGATCACCGAGGGCATCGGCCAGGGCCGCATCACCGCCAATCTTGAAGATGCGCCGGTCGATTTTCCGTTCCAGATCCCGGATGAGGAAGCGCTGCCGCTGATCTTCGACCTCCTCGAGTTCGAGGGGCTGTGCCTGGGCGGGTCGAGCGGCATCAACGTGGCAGGCGCGGTCCGGCTGGCGAAGGCGCTGGGTCCGGGCCACACCATCGTCACCGTGCTCTGCGACTACGGCACCCGCTACCAGAGCAAGCTGTTCAACCCGAAGTTCCTGCATGAGAAGGGCCTGCCCGTGCCCCATTGGCTGGAGGCATAGATGATCGACACCACCGAAGCCCTCGTATCCACCGACTGGTTGCTGGACCATCTGGAGCAGCCCGATTTGCGTGTCGTCGACGCCAGCTGGTACATGCCCGACCAGAAGCGCAACCCCCGCGCCGAATACGCCATGGAGCATATTCCGGGAGCGGTGTTCTTCGACGTCGACGAGATCTGCGACCTGGACAACCCGCTGCCGCACATGCTGCCGCCGCCGGAGAAGTTCGCCAGCCGCATGCGCAAGCTGGGCCTGGGCGACGGCAACCGCATCGTCGTCTATGACGGCTCGGGCCTGTTCAGCGCCGCCCGCGTCTGGTGGATGTTCCGGGTGTTCGGCCATGAGGAGGTCTCGGTGCTCGACGGCGGCCTGCCGAAATGGAAAGCAGAAGGCAAGCCGCTGGCCGACCTGCCGGAGATGTCGCGCGAGCGCCACTTCACCGCTCGCGCCAACGCCACCATGGTGCGCGAGGCCGACCAGATCCTGGCCCATCTCGGCCATGGCCACGACGAGATCCTGGATGCCCGCAGCCCTGCGCGCTTCAACGCGCAGGAGCCGGAGCCGCGCCCCGGCATCCGCGGCGGTCACATTCCGGGCAGCAAGAATGTCCACTACCGCACCCTGCTGAACGACGACGGCACCCTGCTGGGCCGCGACGCGCTGCGGAAGGTGTTCGTCGACGCCGGCGTCGATTTCAACAAGGGCATCGTCACCACCTGCGGCTCGGGCATCACCGCCGCGATCCTGGCGCTGGGTTTGCACATCCTGGGCCACCGGAGGGTCGCGCTTTACGACGGCTCGTGGTCCGAATGGGGCGGCCGCGCGGACCTCCCTGTAGAAAGCTGAGATGAAGAAGCCGACGCGGATCGTCCACAGCGGCCGCGGCGGCAAATACGCGCCCGGCATGATCAACGTGCCGGTCTACCATGCCTCGACCATCGTCTTCCCTACCGTCGCCGAGTTCCGCCAGGCGGTCGCCCGGCGCAACGAGCAGGTGCTGTATTACGGCAGGCGCGGCACGCCGACCCAGTGGGCGCTCGCCGACGCCATGACCGAGCTGGAAGGCGGCGCCGGCTGCGTACTCTATGGCTCCGGCCTCGCCGTGATCACCGCCTCGATCCTCGCGTTCGTCAAGACCGGCGACCATCTGCTGATGACCGACAGCGTCTACGAGCCGGCACGCGCGTTCTGCGACAGCGTGCTGAAGGACCTCGGTGTCGAGACCACCTATTACGATCCGTTGATCGGCGGCGGCATCGCCGGGCTCATGCGCCCCAATACCACCGTGGTGTTCACCGAATCCCCGGGCTCGCTGACCTTCGAGATCCAGGACATCCCGGCCATCGCCGCCGCGGCCCACGCGGGCGGCGCGGTAGTGCTCAACGACAACACCTGCGCCTCGCCGTTGAACCTGCGGGTGCTCGACCTGGGCGCGGACGTGGCGATCCACTCGCTGACCAAATATGTCGTCGGCCATTCCGACGCCATGCTAGGCGCCGCCGTCGCCAACCAGGACACGCTGGCCCGGCTGCAGCGGAGCGGCTATCTGTACGGGCATGCGGCCTCTCCCGACGACTGCTACCTGGCGCTGCGCGGTCTGCGGACGCTGGCGCCGCGGATGAAGCAGTATGGCGAGACGGCGCTCAGGCTCGCCCAGTGGCTGAAGCAGCGCCCGGAAGTGGACCGCGTGCTGCACCCCGCCCTTCCCGATTGCCCCGGCCACGACATCTGGCGGCGCGACTTCACCGGCGCGTCAAGCATCTTCGCCATCACCTTGAAGCAAAGCAGCGATGCGGCCGTTTCTGCCATGCTGGACGGGTATGAGCACTTCGGCATCGGGTTCTCCTATGGCGGCTTCGAGAGCCTGGTGTTACCGTCGAACCCGTCGGGTGTCAGAACGGCAACGACCTGGGCTGGCCCCCTCATCCGCTTCCATGCCGGCCTCGAGGATGCGGACGATCTGATCGCCGATCTGGAAGCCGGCCTTGAAAGGTTCAACGCGGCACTATGACCGAACCGACCATCGCCATCGAAAGCCCCGACCAGCCTGAAGTGCAGGCCATGTTCGACGAAGCCCGGGCCCTCTACCTCACCATGTATCCCGGCGGTCGCAGCCGGCTGCCACAGATCGTCGACCTGCAGCAGCCCGACACCACCTTCTGGATCGTGCGCGAGGACGGCAAGGCGATCGGCTGTGGCGCGCTCACCTGCAATGACGGCTGGGGCGAGATCAAGCGCATGTACGTGACCGCTTCGGCGCGGCGGCGCAACGTCGGCTCGCTGATCCTCGACACCATCGAGGGCTACGCGATCGCCAACGGCATACCGATCCTGCGGCTGGAGACCGGCGAGCGCCAGAGCGCGGCGATCAGCCTGTACCGCTCGCATGGCTACAAGCCGCGCGGTCCTTTCGGCGGCTACGCCGACGACCATATCAGCCTGTTCATGGAAAAACGGCTGTAACGATCCCTAGCGGATCGTCGCGCCTTCCGGCCACACCATGGTTTGCATCAGCGCGGCGACGCGCCCACGCATGGTTTCGGCATTCGAGGCCGGATAACCGGCCATGAACCGCACCAGAATGTCGGGTTCCATGCGGAAGACATGCAGCGTGGTGAATGCCTGCTCGCCATTGGCGCGCACCGAGAATACGCCCATGGTGCCCTCCAGGCGCCGCTGACCCTGGACCACCGCGATCGGACCGGTGGTGATTTCCCGGGCGTCGGGAAAACGCTCGAGGATTTCCTGCCTCGACGACTGGAACTGCTCGTCGATGCTGCGCCCCTGGTTCACCGTCACCTGGGTGGTGACGTAGGACGGCGCTTCCGACGGCTTCACATCGGCGTCGTCGACGGCGTAGGTGACGGATGCATCCAGTCCGGTCGCGTCATAAGTGTTCATCTCGTATTCCGCGAGCCCGGCGACCGCCTTCGGCAGCACGGTGCCCGAGGCCTTGTGGATGAACGCGCCGGGAATCCGGTCCGACCACGCGAGCTGATCCTGCCGCGCCGACAGGCCGGCCGCCACCTCGGCGATTTCCGTCGCCTTGGCTTCGTCGCCCTGCGCCTTGGCCGCCTCGAAACGGATCATCAGCGCCAGCAGCATGGCCTGGTCGCGGGACTCGGTGATACGGCCCAATTCCTCGACCGCCTTGGCGGCGGTGGCGTCGGCCTCGGTGAACTGGCGCTTGCCGAGCTGGATGCGCGCGAGATAGATCAGCGCCGCCGCCCGGTCCTGGGTGCCGAGTTCACCGGCCAATGCCTTGGTGAAGGCTGCCTCGGCCGCCTCCAGGTCGCCATTTTCAAGTAGCTTGACGGCCGGCGCGAGAGACCCGTGGGACACATCCCCGGCGGCGAACGAGGGTGTCGAGGCAAGCAGAAAGGCCGCACCCAGCAGCGCGATGACGCGCCGGGTACGGAGGGCGCTCACGTCAGCTTACCGGAAACGCTGGCAGGGGTAGTTGTTGCCGCCGCGCGATATGTTGTCGAGCATGGCGGTGTTGCTGTCGGAATACTCCGAGCAACTCTTGAAGTTGCTGTCGCTGTCGCCGAGGTAGCGGCCACCGCCGTCCATGCGGCCCCAGCGGTTGTAGCTCAGGCGGTTGTCGCCCGCGCCGCCGAAGGCGCCGGTGCCGCCGGTGAACTGGACCTGGAAATTGGGATCGGTCTTGGGATCGACCTGCTGGCGGAAAGAGTTGCTCTGGGTGAAGCCCATGCCCGCGTCCTGCATCTGGCCGGGTGTGATCACCTGGAACGCGCCGGCGCCTCCCAGCGGCAGCAGCGCGATGACCGTAGCAGCGATCAGCTTGTTCATGACAATCTCCTAACCTGCTCTACAAGTAGCACACAATCCAACGAGTTCAACGGTCTGGCTGCGCGCGTCGAAGCCCCTTTCCGCTGCCTTGCGGCGCAGCGTCTGGCGCACGTCGTCGTCATCCATCTCCGTAACGTTCCCGCATTCCCGGCAGATCAGGAACTGTCCGGTATGCGACTGCTCCGGATGATTGCATCCCAGATATGCGTTCATGCTCTCGATGCGGTGGACCAGGCCATGCTCGATCAGGAAGTCCAGCGCCCGGTAGACCGTCGGCGGCGCGGGCTTGCGGGCGCTGCCGTCCAGCCTGCCGAGGATGTCGTAGGCGCCGACCGGACGGTGCGACGACCACACCAGCTCGAGCACGCGCCGGCGCAGCGGCGTCAGCCGGGCGCCGCGCTCGACGCAGAGCGTCTCGGCGGTTTCCAGCGCCTCGTCCACGCAGGCGGCATGGTCGTGGCCGGTCGGATGGATATGCAGGGCGGCGTCCGTCATCGGGCTCCTTAATCCCGTATGGCCTGATACACTGTATCATACTACATAAGGCGCCGTTCAATCGAGAGAAGCCGCGGAAAGGCATGCAGATGACCGCCGTCCAGGACGACGCGCTCGCGCTGGTGAAGTTCGACGACAAGGGGCTCGTGCCGGCCATCGCCCAGCAGCACGACACCGGCGAGGTGCTGATGATGGCATGGATGAACGAGCAGGCGCTGCGTGCCACGCTCGACACCGGCGAGGTCCACTACTGGTCCCGCTCGCGCGGCAACCTCTGGCACAAGGGCGAAACCTCGGGCCAGACACAGAAGCTGGTCGATTTCCGCGTCGACTGCGACGGCGACACGGTGCTGCTGCTGGTCGACCAGACAGGCGTGGCGTGTCACACGGGACGGCGGACGTGCTTCTTCCGGGCAGTGCGGCCGGATGGCGTCGCCGAGACCGAGCCGGTGCTCGTCGCGCCGGATACGCTCTACGGCGGGTGACTGAAGTCAGGTGAGCGGCTACGCTCTCGCACCATGCCGCTGCTGACCCCGTTCGAGACCGAGGCCCTGTTGCTGTCGCTGAAGGTGGCGGTGGCCGCCGTCACGTGCAGCCTGCCGTTCGCCGTCGCCGTCGCCTGGTTGCTGGCGCGCAAGGAATTCCCCGGCAAGTCCGTGCTCAACGTGCTGGTGCATTTGCCGCTGGTGGTGCCGCCTGTGGTGATCGGCTACCTGCTGCTGGTGACGCTGGGGCGCAAGGGAATCGTGGGGGCATGGCTGGACGAAACCTTCGGCATTGTCATCGCCTTCACCTGGATGGCCGCAGCCGTCGCGTCCGGCGTGATGGCCTTTCCGCTGATGGTCCGCGCCATCCGGCTGTCCATCGAAGCGGTCGATACGCGGCTCGAATCCGTAGCGCGCACCCTGGGCGCATCACGTGCGCGGGTGCTGATGACCGTCACCTTGCCGCTCACCCTGCCCGGCGTCGTCGCAGGCACCGCTCTCGGCTTCGCCCGCTGCCTCGGCGAGTTCGGCGCCACCATCACCTTCGCGTCCAACATCCCGGGCGTCAGCCGGACGCTGCCGCTGGCGCTCTACACCGCGCTCAACATGCCGGGCGGCGAAGCCAACGCGCTGCGGCTGGTGGTGCTGTCCGTCGTCCTCGCGTTCCTGGCGCTTGGAATCTCGGAGCTGATGGCGCGCCGGGTGACGCGGATGGTCACGGGCATCGGATGAGCGCCGTCGACATCGACATCGGCCTGCGCCGCGGCAGTTTCTCGCTGTCGGCCATTTTCTCGGCAGGCTCGGGCATAACCGTGCTGACCGGACCGTCGGGCTCGGGGAAATCCACGGTGGCGAGCGCGGTCGCCGGCCTGGTACGGCCCGAGCGCGGGCGGATCACGGTCAACGGCCGAACATTGTTCGATGCAAGCGGCAACATCGACGTCGACGTCGCCGAGCGGCGGATCGGCTATGTGCTGCAGGACGCGCTGCTGTTTCCACATCTTTCCGTTCGCCACAACCTGACCTACTCGCGACGCGATGGCGACCTGACGCTCGACCGGGTCGCAGGCATCCTCGGCATCGGCCCCCTGCTCGACCGCAAGCCGGTCGGCCTGTCGGGCGGCGAACGCCAGAGGGTGGCGATCGGGCGGGCGCTGCTTTCGGGACCGTCGCTGCTGATCATGGACGAGCCGCTCGCCAACCTGGACGCCGCGCGCCGGGCCGAGCTGATGCCGTTCATCGAGACATTGCGCGACACCCTGGCGCTGCCGGTCCTCTACATCACCCATAACTGGCCGGAGATCATCCGCCTCGCCGACACGGTGGTGCTGATGGAACAGGGCCAGGTCCGCGCCGCGGGCCCGCTTCAGTCGGTGCTGACCGCGGGCGACGAAACTCTCCGGCATCTGGTGCCTGACGGGTCGGTGATCGAGGCGACGCCGACGGCGGGCGATGTGGACGGATTGTGCCGGTTCGAGACGCCTGCGGGTCCGATGTTCCTGCCCCGCGCCAATGCCTCGGGTGGCAAGGTCCGGCTGTTCATCGACGCCCATGACGTCGCCATCGCGCTGGAGGCGCCGCGCGGCGTCAGCGTGCAGAACGTGCTGAGCGGCATCATCGACGCGATGACCATACTGGACGACTCGCATCTGGATTTGCGTCTCGCGCTGGCAGGCGAGCAGGCGATCCGCGCCCGGATCACCCGTCACGCCGGCGCGCAACTCGGCCTGCGGGAAGGCATGACGGTCTTCGCGCTGATCAAGTCGGTATCGTTCGACCGGCGGCTGCAGTTCCGGGGTATCGAATAGCTTTCGCCAAGGTGAGTATTTGGATACTACACCTTGAATTTGTTCATCAGGCGTACAGACTCCAAACAGCATATTCCTGTCAGACGATGGCCAAACTCGTCGATTCGGACCTTGGAGAGAGTACGATGACCAGGCTTACGAAGATTCCGGTGATCGCGGCGTTTTCCGCCGTCATCGCTGCTTTCGGCGTCACCACGGCGGCGTCGGCCGACCGCGGCGACGGAGGCCATTATTCCCAGGGCAACAGCTATCGCGGCGGCGGCGACAATTACCGCGGCGGCTATGGCTATCGTGGTGGGGACGTCAACCGTTCCTACAATCGCCCTGACGGTGGCAATCGCGCGTACAGCGGCAACCGTGCATACAGCGGTAATCGCGAATATAGCGGCAACCGCGAGTACCGCGGCAACCCGGACTACAGCTCCAGCCGGGGCGCCTATGACGGCAACCGCAATGGCTACGGTGGCAACCGGGGCGCCTATGACGGCAGCCGCAACGGCTACGGCGGAAACCGGCATGCCTATAACGACAACCGGAATGCCTACAACGGCAACCGGGACTACCGTTCGGACAACTGGCGGGGCCGTGACCGGCACGTGAGCGACAACCGCTACCGCAACGATAACCGCTACCGCGACGACAGCCGATACCGTAACGACAACTGGCGGAACAACGGCAACTGGCGCGGCCGGGACGACTGGCACGGCGACCGGCGGTGGAACGACAACCGGTATCGGGGCAACAACTGGCACGGTGATCGCAGGTACTACAGCGGCTATCACGGCGGGCCGTACTACGGCCACAACCGCTATGCCAACAACCGCTACGATTACCGCCGGTCGTGGCGCGACCGCGACTACTACTGGAACAATCGCCATCACTGGGCCTCGTGGCGCCCCTATTACGGCCCGATCTGGAGCGGCTACCGGTATGCCTACTGGAACCAACTCGGCTGCGTCCCGGTCACCCGCTACTGGACCTGGGACGGGCGTCCGGCCCTGGTTGGCGGCGTGCAGTGCTACAACCCCTATGGTGTCGCCTACATCGTCGACGACGACTATTATCCGCTGAACTACTACTGATGATGGCCACCAGGCCAGCGCGAGAGTCCGCCGCCAGTTCGCGGCGGACTCTTCGTCTGCCGGATATTTGACGGATACATGTGCGAACCGCTTGTCCTCGAATGCGGCAAGGTTATCTTCTACATTCAGCAAGCGTTCATCCACGTGCCGCATAATTGCGGCATCGAGACTTTGATTGGCGGGAGAGTGCCATGATTAACCTGAAGAAGCTCACCATCGCCGCAGCCAGCGCCGCGGTTCTTGCGGCCACCGTCGTACCCTCGCAGGCGATGGCGGGCGGCTGGCATCACGGCGGATACCATCATCACCATGGTGGCGGCGCCTGGCCGTTTGCCCTGGTAGGCGGTCTCGCCGCAGGCGCGCTGATCGCATCCGCCGCCAACGACCGCGACGATCGCTATTATGCGCGGCCGGTCGCCTACGCGCCTCCGCCTCCGGTCTACTATGCGCCGCAGCAGCCCTGCCGCCAGGTCAACAAGCTCGAGGACGTCGAGGGCTATACCGTCAAGATGGCGGCGACCCTCTGCTACGACTCGTATGGTCGCGGCTATATCGTCCAGGGCAGCCAGCACCCCGTCGACGACGGCGACGACTACTGATCCGGATTTGTAGTTCCGGAACGGCCGGCGCCCAGCGCCGGCCATTTTGATTCCGGGACTGGTTTCGCGTTTCGCCGGCGGCAATTCCCGTCTATCTAGACGTATTCCTTCCTCGACGGATACGCCGTATGTCAGAAACCGCGATCGAGATCCCTCCCGGCTTCACCCCGCTCCGCTTCCACAGCGCCTACCTGGGATTCCTGGGGCCGTTCTACGAGGCCAGGCGGGATGGACAGGCCTTCGTCGGCCTCCCGCTCGAGGAAAAGCACATGAACCTGCGCGCCATGGCCCATGGCGGCGTGCTAGCCACCCTCGCCGACGTCGCGCTCAGCTTTACCCTCGTCACATCGGACGAAACGCTGCAGGCGGTATCCACCGTCAGCCTGACCACGGACTTCCTCGGCACCGCAAAGCTCGGCAAATGGATCGAAGGCTCGGGATTCATCGACCGCAAGGGCGGCAACCTGGCCTTCGTCCACGGCAGGATCACCTCGGAAGGCGTTCCCGTGGCGACCATGAGCGGCGTGTTCAAGCTATACTGGTCCGAATGAACCGCAGCCGGAACGGTTGCAAGCCGCTGTTTCCTCCGCCGTGTTTTTCGATAGAATCGACCGCGTGAGGGACCCAGTCACACCACGAGGCCGCTATGAGGCCGTTGGCAAGGAAGGCAGGCTTGCCGCCATCGTCAGCGGCGCGCTGGCCGTGCTGGTGGTCGTAGGCGTGATTGGCGGGATCTTCGTCTTCCTGTTCACCGCGTCAGGTCCGGCAGAGGTGCCGGTCAAGCCCGCGGCCCGACCGGCCGAAGCCGCACGGGCCGCAGCCACCGAGACTCCGCAAGGCGTCGCCACCATGACCGACTGCCCGGACTGCCCCAAATTGGTCACCATTCCTCCGGGCACTTTCGAGATGGGGCTGCGCGCCGAGGAGGCGCAGGCCGGTGACATTCCGCAGATGCAGCAGCAGGCGGAACTGCCGATGCACGGCGTGACGGTGCGCGAGGCCATCGCCATGGGCCAGACCGAAGTGACGCGCGGCCAGTTCGCGGTGTTCGTCGCCGAGACCGGCTACCAGTCGCTCGGCTGCATGGTCAACAACGGCAAGACATGGCTGCTCGACCGCAGCAAGAGCTGGCGCGATCCCGGATTTTCGCAGGACGACGAGCACCCGGTCGTCTGCGTGAACTACGACGACGCCAAGGCCTACACGGACTGGCTCGCGCGCAAGACCGGCAAGCGCTATCGCCTGCCCACCGAGACCGAATGGGAATATGCCGCCCGGGCGGGCACCACGACCGGCTTACCCTGGGCCGACAAGCCGCCGCTGGCCTGCGCCCACGCCAAGGTCGCCGACCGCAGCCACGCGGCCCGCTTCAGCCAGAAGCCGGCGGAGATGTTCTTCCCCTGCGAGACCGGCTACGCGTTCACCGCGCCGGTGGCGCATTATCAGGCCAACCCGTTCGGCCTGTCCGACATGTACGGCAACGTCCGCGAATATGTCGCCGATTGCTGGAACCCCACCTATTGGGGCCAGGGTCTCGGAACGGTGGCGCGGACCACCGGCTCCTGCGACACGGCGGTGCTGCGCGGCGGCGGCTGGTTCGACGCGCCGCCAAACATCCGTCCCGCGCGGCGCTTCCGCGAGGACCGCGCCCAGCGCCGGGCCGACCAGGGTTTCAGGGTGGTGAAGGAACTGCCGGTCACGGTGAGCTGACCATGGCCTCGCGGAAAAAGCCGCCGCCGAAGACCAAGCCCGGGCGCGCCTATTATTACCGCATGCGGACGCCGGAAAAGCGGCTTGAGACCAACGTCAAGCTGGCCGCGGCGATGGCCGTCGTCGTGGTGCTCGGATTGCTCGTCGCCTTCGGCTCGGCATTGATCCTCGGTCCCGGCAAGGAGCCCGAGCAGGCGTCGATCATCGCGCCGCCGCCCGGGGAGCAACAGGCCGAGGCCACGCCGACCGACAAGGCGAAGCCGGCCGCCTTCGCGCCCGCCGGCGCCGACAGGCTACGCGACTGCGCCGCCTGCCCGCCGCTGGTCATCGTTCCGGCCGGCAGCTACGTCATGGGCGCCGGTATCGACGAGGCCGGTGCCGGCGAGGTGCCGGCGTCGATCATCGCCTCGGAATCGCCGGCCCACGGCGTCACCTTTCAGCACCGCTTTGCCCTGCAGCAGACCGAAGTGACCCGGCGGCAATTCGCCGCCTTCGTCAAGGAAACGGGATACCAGGCGAACGGCTGCAAGGTTTTCGACGGCACGTCCTGGGTCCTCAATCGCGGCAGGAGCTGGCGCGATCCCGGTTTCTATCAGGACGACGACCATCCGGCGGTCTGCGTCAGCCCGATGGACGCCAAGGCCTACGTGAAATGGCTGTCCGACAAGGCCGGCACCCAGTTCCGCCTGCCCTCAGAAAGCGAATGGGAGTATGCGGCGCGGGCCGGCAATACCGGCGCCTACATATGGGGCAGCGACCAGACCGCGGCCTGCGTCCACGCCAACGTGGCCGACGCCGCGCTGATGAGCCAGTTCAAGGGCCGGGATCTCGCGCTGTTCTTCGCCTGCGACGGCCGCTACGCGTTCACCGCACCTGCCGGCAAGCACAGGGCCAATGCTTTCGGCCTCGACGACATGCTGGGCAATGTCCGGGAGATCACCGCGGATTGCTGGCCCGCCGACTACCGCGGCGCAGCGACCGACGGCTCGGCCCGTATCGATGGCGATTGCGGCGCGGCGGCGAGCCGGGGCGGCGGCTGGTTCGATCCGCCGGCCAATATGCGCACGGCCCGGCGGTTGAAGACCGAGGCAACCGAACGGCGCAGCGATCAGGGCTTCCGGGTCGCCCGCGATATCGACCCCAGGGTTCCCTGACGCCTTATGCTTCGATGATGGCGACCTCGTCGCCTTCCGAGATGGTGTCGCCCACGGCCACCAGGATTTGCACGATCCTGCCGCCGGATGGCGCCGAGACCGGGATTTCCATCTTCATGGATTCGAGGATCAGGATTGCGTCGTCCTCGGCGACCGTATCGCCCGGATTCGCCTCGATCGAGACCACCTTGCCCGGGATTTCGGATTCGACCCTGATTTGCGCCATGAAGCTCTCCCTGTATTCGTCCCCTCGCCTTTTCTAAAGACGCCAAGGGACAAGTCAACGGCGCTGTCAGGATTTGCAGAACACGACCGACAGATTGCCGGCGGGCATGTCCACGGTCCGCACCAGGACGAGGCCGTTCGCCCCCGCCTCGGCGACCACGGTCTCCAGGTCACGCAATCCCCAGGAAGGATCGCGCTGCTTCAGGCTCTGGTCGAACGCCGGGTCGTTGGGACTGCGCCACTGCCCGTTCGTCTTGTAGGGACCGTAGAGGAACAGCACACCGCCCGGCGGCAGCAGGTCGCCCGCGCCGCGCATCAGGCCGCGACAGGCGTCCCACGGCGAGATGTGGATCATGTTGATGTTGACGATGGCCGACAGCGGCGGAACGCAGGGCTGAACCTCAACCGGCCACGGACGTGCCAGCACGTCGAGGGCGAGCGGCGGGCGTAGCCATTCGCAAGGCTGCTCCGCCGCCCAAGCGGCGATGCTTCCCCGCAGCCGCTCGTCGGGTTCGCTCGGTTGCCAGAAACGCGGCGCCAGGGCCGGCGCGAAGTGGACGGCGTGCTGGCCGGTGCCGCTGGCGATCTCCAGCACGGTGCCGGACGGCGGCAGCACAGCCTGCAGCACGGCCAGGATCGGCTCCCGATTGCGGTCGGTCGCGCCGGCGAACAGTTTTTCAGGCGTCATCGAAGATACCGGTCGGCAGCCCGTCGATGCTCTCGACATTCTTCCGTGTCCAATAGTCGCGCAGGCTGTCGTCGCTCTGCTGCTCAGCCCATTTGACGAGAGTCGGCCGTTCGCGCACCAGCTCGTATTGCGGCACGGCGTAACCGCACGACGTTTGCGCCTCATCGATGTCGATCACCATGATCTGCCGTGTGCCCGGGATCGACGGAAACAGGCGGATCAGCCGATCGAAATCCGCCGAGCCTGGCCGCGCCACCCTACCCTTGCCAAAGATGCGCATGATCCGCGCGGTACCGCCCAAGCTGCACCACATGATCGTGATGCGGCCATTGTCGCGCAGATGCGCCGCCGTCTCGTTGCCGCTGCCGGTGAGGTCCAGATAGCAAGCGGTGCTGTCATCGATCACCCGGAACGTGTCCATGCCCTTGGGTGACAGGTTCACCCGTCCCTCGCCCGGCGCCGTGGCGACGAAGAACATGTGCTGTTCGGCGATGAACGCCTTGAGCGTATTGTCGAGGCATGGAAAGAACCTGGCCATGGCTAAATCCTCCGTTTCTGAGCCGCTCGTCGGCGGCAATGCGTCGATTTACCGGGCTGCGGACGCTATATAGGGTTGCGAGCGACCTCGGGAAGTATCGTCCATGCCCAGAATCCGCAATCCGTTCAAGTCGATCGGTACCCGCGCCCAGGGCTGGTTCCTGACCGGCATATTGACGCTGATTCCGATCTGGATCACCTGGGTGATCTTCAAATTCGTCCTCGACCAGCTTTCCGCTCTCGGTCGTCCCGCGGCGCGCAAGGTCACCGAATATCTCGGGCCGCTGGCCGGCTGGTTCGCGGGCGACGCGATGCAGACCACGCTGGCGCTGATCCTGACCCTGTCCTTCATCCTGCTGATCGGATGGGCGACAAGCCAGTTCATCGGCGCTCGCCTGCTTGCGCTGTTCGACAAGATCATCCAGTGGATCCCGCTGGTGGAGAAGATCTACGGCGCGACCAAGAAGCTGCTCGTCGCCATGCAGCAGAAGCCCGACGGCGTCCAGCGGGTGGTGCTGATCTCGTTCCCGCACGACGAGATGAAGGCCATCGGCATCGTCACCCGCACCCTGACCGACGTGCATACCGGCGAGAAGATCGCCGCCATCTACGTGCCGACAACGCCGGTGCCGACCTCGGGATATCTCGAACTGGTGCCGCTCGACCAGATCATCGAGACCGACTGGACGCTGGACGAGGCCATGACCTTCATCATCTCGGGCGGCGCCGTCGCCCGCGACACGATCAATTTCCGCCAGAGCAACCGAACGCCGGTCACGCTTGCCGAGGCGCTCAACGGCTCCGACGGGAACTAGGCCGGAAACCGGCGCTTCAGCCAATCGAGCAGGATCGCGTTCAGCTCGGTCGGGTATTCCTGCTGGGTCCAATGGCCGCTGTCCTTGATCTCGTGGCATTCCAGGTCGGCAACACACGCCGCCATGCCCTTCTCCAGATCGGCTATGGTCGCGGTCGCCAGGTCGTTGCCGGCGCGCACGAACAGGGCCGGCACGTCGATGCGCTGCGGACAGTGGACCGTCGTCGCCCAGTTGCGGCTCCAGTTGCGGTACCAGTTGATCGGGCCGGTAAAGCCGCTGCGCTTGAAGGTGTCGGCAAACACGCGCAACTCCTCCTCGCCGACGATGCGCGGCGTGTCCCAAGGGCCCAGCTTGACCCGGGCGACGAGGTCGGGCACCCGATCCGCGTTCGAGAGACGCTTGAAGTCCTCCAGCGAAATCGGGTTCTTGCGCATCAGCACGTCGAACACCTGGTAGGGGTCGGAATCGAACACCTCGTCGGCCTCGTGCGAATCCTGGAAGTTGACGATGTACATCCGGTCGCCGAACGCCTTGCGGAACTGCTCGATGGGATCGACCGGACCCCGCGGCAGGAACGGCACGCCGACGCCGATGATTCCCGCCACCCGTTGCGGATGCAGCAGCGGCACCTGCCAGACCACCAGCCCGCCCCAGTCGTGACCGCAGAAAATCGCCTTCTCGATGCCGAAGTGGTCGAGCAGTCCGGTCAGGTCGCCGGTGAGGTGATGGATGTCGTACTCGACGATGCTTTCCGGCTTGCTGCTGTCGCCGTAGCCGCGCTGGTCTGGCGCGATGACGTGATAGCCGGCCGCGGCAAGCGCCGGGATCTGGTGCCGCCAGGAGTATGCCAACTCGGGAAAGCCATGGCACAGCACGATGGGGACGCCGTCCTTCGGCCCGGCCTCGTGCACCGCCAGTTCGATGCCGTTGGTCCTGATCAGTCGCGCTTCGGGAAAACTCATGGTCTTACCTCCCCTGCGAAAGCCTACGCGGACAGCCGAAGCCGGCGCAACCGATTGTTACCGCATGGTACCTAGTGCGTGAACGTGATGATGATCTTGCCGGTATGCAGCTTCTGCTCCATGCGCGCATGAGCCTCGTTCGCCCGCTCGGCCGGAAACACCGAGTCCACCACAGGGCGAACCCCGCCATAGTCGAACATCGGCCAGATGCAGCGCTTCAGTTCCGCCATCAGCGCGCCCTTCTCGGCGACGGTACGGGTGCGCAGGGTCGAGCCGGCGATGGTCAGGCGCTTCATCAGCACGGTCGACAGCTTGATATTCACGTCGTTGCTGCCCAGCATGCCGACGCTGACCAGCCGGCCGTCCTGCTTCAACAGGTCGAGGCTCTTCTGGATGTAGTCGCCGCCGATGATGTCGACCACAACATCCACCCCCGCACCGTCGGTGAACTTGCGGACTTCCTCCGAGAAATCGTGGGTCTTGTAGTTGATCGCCTTGTCGGCGCCGATCTGCTCGCACTTGGCGCATTTCTCGTCGCTGCCGGCGGTGACGATGACCTTGGAGCCGAGCCCCTTGGCGACCAGGATCGCCGTAGTGCCGATGCCCGACGCACCGCCATGGATCAGCACCGTGTCGCTGGGGCGCAAATGGCCGCGCTCGATCATGTTGGTCCAGACCGTGCAGAACGCCTCGGGCACCGCGGCGCCTTCAGCCATGGAGAAGCCACGCGGCAGCGGCAGCACCTGCGGCGATGGCGCGACCGCATACTGGGCATAGCCGCCACCCGCGAGCAGCGCGCAAACCCGGTCGCCGACGTTGAACCGGTTGGCGCCCTCGCCCACCTTGGCGATGGTGCCGGCGACCTCGAGCCCCATGATCGAATCCGGCTTGTCGGACCAGCCCGGATAGGAGCCGTTGCGCTCCAGCATGTCGGCCCAGTTGAGCGCCGCGGCCTCGACCTTGATCAGTACCTCGCCTTCGCCCGGCTCGGGCGTCGGCACCGTGGCCAGGCGCAGGACCTCCGGCCCGCCGGTTTCGGCGAACGTCACGGCGGACATGGTGCTCGGAATGGTATCGGTCATCGTAATCCCCTGTTTGTGGCCAAACCCTACATGCCCCCGTGAATGTCGCACAGACGAAATCATGCAATTCCATGGGAAAACCGGCTAAGCTGCCCGCTCCCGCAAGGAGGAAGCCGCATGATCAGACAGCTACGTGTCCTGGGTGCCCTCGCGACCGCCGCGTTCGGCGCATTGATGGCACCCTTCATGGGCAATGACGCGAACGCCGCGACGTCCCGCTCCGCCTACGATTTCGAGTTCGTCTCCATCGAGGGCGAACCCATGCCGCTGAAGACCTATCAAGGCAAGGCGCTGCTGGTGGTCAACACCGCCTCGTTCTGCGGCTACACGCCCCAATACAAGGGCCTCGAGGCAATCTGGAAGGCCTACAAGGACAAGGGGCTGGTGCTGGTCGGCGTGCCGTCGGACAGCTTCGCGCAGGAATACAACGACAACGGCAAGATCAAGAAGTTCTGCGACGCCAACTACAGCATCACCTTCCCGCTGACCGAGAGCAACCCGGTGACCGGCAAGGACGCCCATCCGTTCTACAAATGGGTACGCGAGGCGGGCGGCAGGACCGCGGTGCCGAGCTGGAACTTCAACAAGGTGCTGATCGATTCAGAAGGCAAATTCGTCCAGACCTTCAAGTCGGACGTGACGCCGGATTCGGCCGAGTTGCAAGCCGCGCTCGCCAAGGCGCTGCCCAAGCCCACGAGCTTCCCGCAACATTGACCCTTACGGCATCCAGGTGTCCACTTTGCCACGCGCCTTCCGCCTGTCCCTCCTGGCCTTGCTCGCGTTGGCCCTCGCCGGATGCTTCGTCAGCAAGACGGCGCTGATCCAGCCCGATCAGGCCGCACATGTCTTCAATGGCAGGACGACCTATACGCGCTCCAGTCTCGCCGATGACGGCAAGACGTGGGTCGAGGACGAGAAAGGCTCCCTGCGCCAGGTCGACGGCGGCTATGTCGCCCATTCCGACGAGGACAAGGACGACGCGCCGATCAGGCTGCGCCAGGCGTTCGAAGACTTCTACGTGACCCAGCAGGACGGCGACGGCGAGTTCTACTACGACCTCGCGCGGATCGACGGCGACAGCCTGTATCTCTACCACTTCACCTGCGGCGACGAGGACCAGCGCCACGTCAACGCCGGTCTGATCGACTCCCTGCGCGGCAAAGGCGACGACCTGCGCTGCAACGTCAGCGATTTCGGCAAGCTGGTGCAGGTGTTCAAGGCCCGCCTCGGCGCCGGTGCGCTGCCCAAATCCCTGTATGTTATCAAATAGCTGTTACCAGTTTGGGTTAATGGCGGATTGCGGCGCTCCCGCTATTGCGCGACACTGAGCACAACGCAACCTCGGGAGGGAAGCTTTCATGGGTATGATCAAGGAATTCCGCGAATTCGCGGTAAAGGGCAACGCCATCGACCTGGCAGTCGGCGTCGTTATCGGCGCCGCCTTTGGCTCCATCGTCGGCTCGCTGGTGAAGGACATCATCATGCCGCCGATCGGGTATATTTCCGGCGGCATCGACTTCAGCAATTACTTCGTCAATCTCTCCGGCGGCGAATACGCCACGCTCAAGGCAGCGACCGACGCCGGCGCCGCGACCATCAACGTCGGCGTGTTCATCAACACGGTGATCAACTTCCTGATCGTGGCCGTTGCCATCTTCCTGATGGTCAAGGGCATCAACCGCATGCGCCGCAAGGAAGAGGAAGCGCCGGCCGCGCCGCCACCGCCGAGCAAGGAAGAAGTGCTGCTGACCGAAATCCGCGACCTGCTGAAGGCGAAGGTTTAGCGCGGCGCTGGAAACACCACGTCCTTCATGGCGAACATCATGTCGCCGCTGTCGCGGCGGCCGCGGCGGATCATGTCGGCCAGCGGCGGCTGGGTCCAGCCGACATGGTGCGGCACTTTCGCCGTGAGTTCGTAGACGAAAGTGCGCTGCAGGATGCGCCACTCGCCGTCGCGTTTCTCGAACTTGTCGAGGTAGCGGCCAGAGGTCAGGTTGTTGAACGGTTCCTGCCCGTCGGGCCGGTTCTCGCTCATGCCGATGAAATAGGTTTCGCCCCAGGCGCGGGTATCCCCCTCCAGCTCGATATGGATGTTGCAGATATTGTGGGCCGCGCCGATAGCCGTATCCTTGTAGTTGCCGATCAGCCACGCGGCGAACTCCTCGACCGGACCGTCGAAGAACGACGAATAGACCAGGGCATCGGGCCAGTAGGCTGTGCGCAGGATGTCGGCGTTCAGCCGGTCGACGCCCCGGCTCACCCGCGCCAGGACGTCCCGGATGGCGTCCTTGTCGATCACCGCCAGCAGGCGCTTGTATTCGGAATCGGTCAGTTCATTCATCGGTCTCTCCCCTTCTGATCAATCACTTGGAAGTGCATCCCTATTGCCTGACCGCCGTCAACAACGATGTTCCCACCGGCCGCCGGGATCGAAGACGGCTTTGTACGAAGGTCTGGCTGCCTTGTCCCGGCGGGGGTTGAAACTTGTCGGGGCGTTGACTAACTTGCGTGCCAACTAGGCCGGGCCCCTCTGGCAGCGCGTCGCTGTGATGTCGGACTGGAATCAAGCCCGTGGTCCGCGCATGCCCCTCTCACACCACCCTGCCTTCCGCTCCCTCGACAGGTCCGGCGAGGTCCGCCGATGAGCGACCTGTTCTCGCCGGAGATCATTGCCGCCTTCCTTCAGGTCATCATGATCGACCTGGTGCTGGCGGGCGACAACGCCATCGTCATCGGCCTTGCCGCCGCCGGCCTGCCCAAGGACCAGCGCACCAAGGCGATCCTGATCGGCGTGCTCGCCGCCACCGTGCTGCGCATCATCTTCGCGCTGCTCACCACCAAGCTGCTGGCGATCATCGGCCTGCTGCTCGCGGGCGGCGTGCTGCTGCTGTGGGTGTCGTGGAAGATGTGGCGTGAGCTGCGCACCCCGGCCCACGAGGAACAGGGCGCGACGGAGGCGCTCGCCGATGCCGATCTCAACCACGACGGCACGATCGCCAAGGGCGCGCCGCGCAAGACCTTCGCTCAGGCCGCCTGGCAGATCGTCATCGCCGACGTGTCCATGTCGCTCGACAACGTGCTGGCCGTCGCCGGCGCCGCGCGCGAGCATCCTTGGGTGCTGGTGTTCGGCCTGGTGCTGTCGATCGCGCTGATGGGCCTCGCCGCGTCGTTCATCGCCCGGCTGCTGCAGAAGCACCGCTGGATTGCCTATGTGGGCCTGCTGGTCATTCTCTACGTGTCGCTCGACATGATCTGGCGCGGCGCGCACGAGGTCTGGCCGCACATCAACGGTGCCTTGTAACAGACGGCCAGCCGATCGCGGCTTGCGCCGCCCGTAAGATTTTCGCCTAATGACCCTATAGTGGAAGGGGCCATGGCTGATCTGGCTACGCCGCGGCAGGACTGGTTTCGCCAGCGAAACATTCTGTTCATCGCGATCGCCGTCGGCGCCCTGCTGCGGCTGGCCGTGGTGCCGCTGCCCATCATCTACTTTCCCGACGAAATCTGGCAGTACATGGAGCCTGCCCGGCATCTGGCGGGCGGCCGCTCGGTCGTTCCCTGGGAGTTTCGCGAGGGACTGCGGAGCTGGCTGGTGCCGGCCATGCTGGCTCCTGCCGCCATGCTCGGCGAATGGCTGGCGACGGGGAGCCAGCTTCCCGTATTGCTGCAGCGGCTGCTGCTTGCCGCGGCGTCGCTGGGCATCATCGCCAGCGCCGCCGCCCTCGGACTGAGGATTTCAAGGCTGCATGGCCTGTTCTCCGCTCTGGTCGCCGCGTCATGGTTCGAACTGGTGTATTTCGCGCCCCGGCCGCTGTCGGAATCGCTCTCGCTGGCCTTCGTGTTCCCGGCGCTCTACCTGCTCACCCTGCCGGCCGAACGAAAGACTCGCCGGATCATGGCCGTCGCGGGAGCCGTGCTGGGATTGGCGTTCTGCATCCGCCTCCAGCTTGCCCCTGCCTTGTTCGTCCTGGCGGCGTTTGGTTGCGGAAGGCGGTTGCGCCGCGGATGGCTGCCGCTGGCGGCTGGCGGCGCCGCCGCGCTGATGCTGGCAGGTGCGGTCGATCTGCTCGCCGGCGAGATGCCGTTCGCATGGATGGCGCGTAACTTCACCGTCAACCTCATCGAGGGACGGAGCGAGCAATACGGCACGGGGGCCTGGCACTGGTACCTTAGGAATGCCTGGTATATCTATGGATTTGCGCTGTTTCCGGGTTTGTTCCTGGCACTGATCGGTGCGAAGCGCTATCCGGCCATCTTCTGGAGCGCGATCACCAATCTGGCCGTCCATTCGGCGATCCCCCACAAGGAAGCCAGGTTTATGCTGTTCTCGGGCGTGTTGCTCGTGGTGCTGGCCGCCATCGGCACCGCCGACGTCCTGCAGCGCCTGTCGCGACGGTGGCCAGGCGCCGTATCGCCGCCGGCGATTGCCGCCGCCGCATTGCTCTGGATCGGCGTTTCCGCGACCTGCGCCTTCACCCAGCCGTTCCTGCGAGAATGGCAGCGCGGCCGGGAAGTGGTGCTGGCGCAAGCCGCGGCGGCGGCGGCACCGTCGCCCTGTGGGCTCGGCCTGCTGCGGCTGTGGAGCATGCCCTCGGGCGCCTATACCTTCTACAACCGCGACACGCCCATGTACCTCTTCGTGGGGCCGGACGCAGACCGGCGGATGCAGGTGACCAGCCAGGCCTTCAACCTGCTGATCGCGGTAGAAGGTCTCCGGGTGCCGCCCAACTACCAGCTCAAGAGATGTTTCGAGGCGGGACCGAACGCGCGTGGTCCATTGCCGCGATGCTGCCTCTACCAGCGACCGGGCATATGCGTAGACAGCCCGCAGGCCCGGCAGGAGGAAATCAACGCGGTGTTGCGGCGCATCGGACATTGACCTTCCGCCGTAGATCGAAGCGGATAGCAGGGATCAATTTCCGCTTCGGCATTGCAGGTCAAATGTATCGACGGGGCGGATCGCGGGGCGCAGGCTCGCCTGCCGAACGCCGCGCTGAACGGCTAGATTGCCGCGACATTGCCCCGGTGGGGGCGCAGGCATTCAAAAACGGCTGATTTCTGGGGATGTATTGGCGATCCCTACGGGAATCGAACCCGTGTTTACGCCGTGAAAGCCTCTAATCAAGCTAAATCAAGAGGTTAGAAACAGCAGGAGGCATCTTTACACATCATTGGATTCAATGGCTTACAGGTAGGCTGGCACGCACTGCCACGCACATATTTGGCCCAGCGGGGATATAAAACACGGAGTCTATACGCCAACTCAACCTACCGAGAGCGTGGCAAGAAACTAAAAACTTGCATCTCTTCGACGCCAGAAAAATACTTCTTGTCTAGGTGGTTAAAACCTGTACGAGCTTCGGGCCGCATTTCACTAGGAACCATCATGGCCAACGACAACGAATCCCATCTCGACCTTCTAGCCCTGACCAGCGATATCGTCTCCGCGCACATCTCCAAAAATTCCATTGCGACCGCAGACCTCCCGGTCCTGATTCAGCAAGTTTTTTCCACATTGAACGGTTTGGGCGTCACCCCGCCATCTGAACCCGAAGCTGAGCAGAAGCCGGCCGTTTCCGTGCGAAAGTCCGTTACGCCCGACTACCTCATATGCTTGGAAGACGGCAAAAAGCTAAAGATGCTCAAGCGGCACCTTCGCACTTCCTACAACATGTCGCCTGACGATTACCGAAAGAAGTGGGGGTTGCCAGCAGACTACCCGATGGTAGCGCCGGTCTATGCGGCCAAGCGCAAGGAGCTGGCCTTGAAAATTGGCTTGGGCAGGAAGCCGGGCATGGCGGGTACGAAGCCAGCGGGGCGGCCACGGAAGCCTGTCGATAAATAGACTTTTCACACGACCCTACGGACCATCGCACCGGTCACACACCGTCGCTATTTTGGAGGTGGCGGCTTGAGAAGATCGGCTGGCTCCACTCCTAATGCAGCCGCCAATCGCTCCAACACATCGATGCCGGCACCATATACGCGTCGTTCAAGGGCGCTGATATAGGTTCGATCAATCTCAGCAAGATGAGCAAGCTCCTCCTGTGACAGGCCGCGTGCCCGTCGCAGTTTTCTCAGATTGAGCGCCAACACATCTCGTATCTCCATGTACGAGAGAGCAGCCGTTTGATGCGTATTTCACCACGGAGTATTCTCGACAAAATTTTTGTGATCGGCCAATCTGTGACCCTATTTGCATTGGGTTGGGGGATCAGATGGCCAACTGGATCAAGCGAATTACGCGCAAAACGTCTGGCGGTCGCCTGACCACGACGTTCAACAAGGGCAAGGGAACAACTAAAAGCTCCAGCTATAAGACCGGCACGAACGGCGTCCGCGTCACGACGTCTGTCGGCCCAACGGGGAAGATTAAGCGGACGGTCACTCAGAAGACCGTTGGCGGCTTCACCAAGCGGACTACAACGACACTCAATAAGACTCGGCGGAAGTAGCAACGACCGTCAATAATTCGCTTCAATTGTTTCAATTTTTTGCGGGAGGGGAGTTTTGAACGCATTGGTTTGGGCCATCGTCGTCATTTCGATCATCGGGATTGTTGTAAGCGCAGCAATCCATCTTCTAGAGCATTTTCACTTTGAGCGTTGATAACCGGCTGCCTGGAAGAAGTTGGCGCACTCGGCCGGAAGGAAGCGGTCGAGCATGCTGCCGATGCGCTCGATCAGAGCATCGACGGTTCGTGCGGGCTCGTGCCTCAGCAAGGCCTTGA
>CALQFM020000053.1 GCA_943329845.2 Candidatus Kuenenia stuttgartensis
AACCCTGCAAAAACGCGCCGCTCCCAGCGCCACCAGAAGCTGCGTCCCGCGTAAGGCGCAAAACCTCAAACCAAGCTGTCAGAGCCCGGGCCAAACGCCGCATGAATAAGACAGGCTAAGTGATTCCGCTCAACGTGAGGACGCTCTAGTTGTGTGTGGCCTCAATGGAATCCGTCGCAGATCACGCATGGTATCTCCAGCTCTGCCCTGACACGCTCGGCGATTTGGCGTAAAATGACAAGTATAGATAGACAGTAATAGATTTAGATGTGGCGCTGATCTTGTCTATCCAGTTCCCCATAAAGAAGGAGAAAATAAGCGATGAAAATCTACTGTTTATGTGCAGTCGCTATCGGCGCCTTGTTTGCTGCGGCGGTCCCCGCGTCTGCCGCGGGAGCTGACGCGGCGGCGTCGCCTTACACGCCGACGGGCAAGAAGGCGAGCTGCATCAACACCCGCCAGATCCAGAGTACGGATGTCCTTGATAACCAGTCGGTCCTGTTCAAGATGAGCGGCGGCACCTACTACATCAACCACCTGCCCAATCGCTGCTCGGGCTTGAAGATGCAGGACGGCTTCAGCTACGACCTGCGTGGCAACAACGAGCTGTGCAATGTTGACGTGATCAAGCCGGTCAGGAGCGGCGGCGCCAGTTACGGGCCGTGCCCGCTGGGCGAGTTCGAGGAAGTCACCAAAGCGTCGAAGTAACGCCAGACAAGGGGCCCCGGACCTGATGCGCACGTCCGGGGCCCTTTTTTTCGTCACTCTGGGGAACGATTGCTAGTGGCCTGGCACCCAAAGGGGCATGGCCAGACTGACGACGCCAATGTCGCCGGAAAGCCGGTTTTCCACATCGAGTTCGTGGTAGTAGCGGAGATTGAGGCTGATCGGCGCCTTGCCGACATGGAACGTGTAGCCCATCGTGGCGCCGATGCCGGCAGTACGGCCCTGGAACTCGCCGAGCGCGGCACCTGCGCCGGAATCACCCGACACCTGTTCATAGTAGAATCCGACCAGGCCAACCGTGAATTCCTTTGACAGATGCTGGGATATGGCCAGTTCCGCGTGGAACTCCTCGCCGGTCTTGTAATCGGTGGCGTTGTTCTTACCGTTGACCGTGAAGCCGATGACCGCCGAGACGTCGAGGCCCAGGGCCGGATCCAGCCAGGTTCCTGCGACAAACAAGTCGGCCGCCCAGCGATGCAGCGCCACATTGGCGAGTTGACCAGCCTTGTAGTCTCCGATCGGGAGGTTCAGCGAGACGCCCGCCTGCCAGTGATAGTTTCCGGAATCCCAGCCAACGAAGCTCGTGAGCACCGGGTCAGCCAACGTCGTGACGCTGTCTTCGATGCTGGGGCCGGGCGCGCCGAGAGGCGTCTGAAACTGGGCTTCCGCGAAAATGTCCAGTCCACCGACCGGAACCGTCGCGGCGAATGCCAGCCTTCCACCAAAGACGTTGGCGCCGGTCACCCACAGCAGGGTGGGCATGTCCAGGACCAGGTCGGCGTCCACACCGGCGACGATCTTGCCGCCCACGGGAATCTCCAGGCTGGGGCTGGCCGACCCGGAATAGATGTAGACATTGTTGGATACGAAGAGCCCCGGCGGTGGCGTTGCCCCGGCCATGGGGCCCTTGTTGCCTCCTAGGAAGAAACTTGTTCCATTCTCGGCCGCCTGCGCCGGTGTCGCCAGAAGGCCGGATACCGCCGCGGCGGCCACCCCTATCAGGGCGGCCAGCAGTTTATGAACAAGTTTGCTTTTCCTTGCTGAAGACGTCTTCGTCCTCAGTACAGTCCTTATGTCCTTGACCAGTTGCACGGGTCCGCACTCCACCCTTTGAGCGATGCCTTCCTTCCAGGGAAGGCAGGCACTCTGGGATGGCGCGTCGGTCCGGTCTTATCATTTCATGCCACCTCACCTCAGGTGCGCGGCCCCAAGGACAAAATATCCAGGCGCGTCAGCAAATTTCAGTCGCCTCGCGCCATTCGACAGGCGTTGGCTCGCCGAGATGGGCCGTGGCACAAAGTGACACGCTTATGCGAAGTATCGGGCAGATGATGGATGTCCCGGCTCGATTGGTTCGGCTCGGGTTTCAGTGACGTCTACCGAATTCCTCGCGCCCGGCTTTCCGCCGCTCCCGCATCCCCTGTCACCGGCGCGTTCTCGAACGGGTATTGGAACGGCCGTGCGGCCAGTTCCTGCTTCGTCAGCGGACAGGTCTTGCTCTCCGGCAATGTCAGGATGCGGCCGGCCGGCTTCAGCGCGGCGAGGACGCGCGGGTCGGCGCGGAGGCGGTCGAGCATGGCCAGTTCGCGGCGCTCGATGTCCGAGGTCGCCGGCGTCCTGGGCCGCACATGGAGGCTGTCGAGCAGCGTGCGGCCATCGCCGGGTTCGCGCAGCGTCTCCACCAGGGCGACCGCCTGGTCGTAGCCGCGCAGCAGGCCGATGGCCATGACCGCGGCGATGGGGTTGGCCGATGCATGCGCCGCGGCGTAGTCGAGCGATGCGTCGCGTTCCTTGCGGCCGCCCAGCGCGTCATAGGCGAGGGCGCGAATGTACTGCGCCATGACGATGGCATAGCCGTAGGACGGGCTGATCGCCTCGACCCGCGCGACACGCTCCAGGGCGGCGTCATACTTGCCGTTCCCCAGCATCATGAACGCCGCATTGAGCATCAGCGACAGGGTGTAGGGATTGTCCGGCCCCAGCGCGGAGATGCCGTCGTTCCAGGCGGCCAGCGCCGCGTCGGCGTCGCCGCGTTTCAGCGCCTCGTTGGCGATGGTCTCGAACACCGGCACGCCGAACTGCTCGCGCCCCACGTAGCGCGGCAGCGACAGGATCATGCGCCGCGCGGCGTCGGCGGCCTCGCCGCCGCATCCCATCTCCTGCAGCACGCTCATGGCATAGACCGCCGCGAACAGGTCTTCCGGGTTACGCTTGTGGCTTTCCCAGGCGGCCTCGAATGATCGCCGGTACATGGTGGAGCCATCGAGTGGCAGCCGCAGGACCGGCGCATCCCACAGCGGCGCGTAGACGGCGTCGCTGCTCGCCGCCAGCAGCACGTCATGGGCACCGATCCGGCCGACCAGCGCCTCGGCTTCGGCGTTTTTGCCGGCATGGACCAGCGAGCGTCCCTTCAGGAACAGCTCGAAGTCCTCGCCCTGGGACGGCGGCGTGGCCACGGCCAGGAGGTCGTCGGCCAGCGCCCAGGTGTCGCCGGACTGGAGCTGCCAGACCATGTCGGCCACGGCGCGCAACAGCGTATCGTCGACCGGCTTCTTCTCGCGCAGATAGGGCAGGGTCTTCTCGCCGGCCTCGGCGTTGCGGTCGAGGAAGTAGAGGGTGAGGATCTGCATCTGCCATGCCCAGTCGCCATATTCCTCGGACGCGCGCAGCCGCCCGAAATCCGGCAGCGCGCCGGCCAGGTCGCCGGCTTCGTATTTGAAGGTGGCGCGGGTCTGCAGGTACATGTCGTCGTCGGGCGACAGTCCGATGGCGGACTCGATGGTGGCGAGCGCCGTGTCGCGGTCGCCGCTGCCCCACAGCACCTTGGCGCGGATGTACTGGCTCTCGGCGGTCTTGCCCATGGCGGCTTCGAGTTCGTCCAGGTCGGCCAGTGCCAGCCTGTAGTCGCCCAGCGCCTGCGACGCATAGGCGCGCACCATCAGCACCGCCGGGCGCGCCCAGGGCGCCGTCGCCAGGATCTGCTCGGCGATGGCGCGGGCCCCTTTGGGGTCGCCCTTCTCGATCTTGATCACCGCCAGCATCAGCCGGGGCAGCGGGTCGCCCGGTCCGTCGCCGAACAGCGACGGCAGCTCGGCCTTCATGGCCGGGTCGGCGCCCGGATGCTGCCGGTGCAGTGCCGCTAGGTCGGCGATGGCGCCTTCCGCGTCGCCTTTCGCTGCCCTGGCGCGGCTGCGCAGCACGATCAGGAACGGATCTTGCCCGCCCAGCGTCAGCGCCTTGTCCACGTCCGCCAGCGCGCCGTCCGCGTCGCGGCGGTCGAGCCGGATGCGCGCCCGCACCGCGTAGACCGACGGATCGTCGGGCGCCGCTTCGGCGGCCTTTTCGGCGTCGGCGGCCGCCACGTCGAGGCGGCCTAGGTCGGCCAACGCCGTCGCCTTGACCAGCCGCAGCCAGACGAAGTCGGGGGCGAGGGACGCGGCATTGTCGAGCAGCGTCAACCCGTCGTTCTCCTTGCCGGCGCGCAGCAGGATCAGGCCCTTGTAGGCCAGCGCCGCCGGATTCTCGCCGACGATGGCGAGCGCCGCGTCGATGTCGGCGAGCCCCTGGGCCGTGTCGCCCATGCCCGCGCGCACCAGGCCGCGATGGGCCAGCGCCACGGAGTTCTGGGGATCGAGCGCGATGGCGCGGTCGAAGGCGGCGATGGCGTCGGCGTCCCTGTGCTGGCGCATCAGGGCATAGCCGCGCATGAACGCCACGTCGCCGTTGAACGGCTGTCTCGCGTTGAGGGCGTCGATGGCCTTCAAGGTCATGGCGTAGTCATAGGCCTGGAACGCGGTGCTGACCGCCATCCACTCGCGCACGCCGTCGTCGGGCTCCTGCTGCGGCGTCTTCTGTTCGCACTCCATGCCGGACGCCAGGCCGCAATCGGGCCGGGTCGGGTCGATCTTCTGGCCGGACGGCGCGGCGGCGAATGCCGGGGCGCTGGCCAGCAGCAGGATGAAGAGCCACGAACGCAGCAACCGGACCGGCCGGCGCGCGCGATATGCGGGGCTCTCCGGCATCATGGCGTCTTCAGGACCCTTCGAGGCTGACCATCAGCTTGCCGGTGGTCGAGCCGTCGAACAACGCCCGGAAATCCGTGGGCATCTGCTCGAAATCCTCGTCGGATGGCATGCCTCCGGGGCGGCGCTTCAGCGTCCACTGGCGATTGGTGGTCATTGGCTGGCTCCGCCGATTTATGCCGTAGCACGTTTCTGTGACATACTGCGCCCTGCCAACCATACCACCATCCCGCAGGGCAAAGGGCAACGTGCGCATGAAAAAGCCGGACGAGGAGGACGCGCCGATCATTAGCGGCGACGAATACCGAAAGCGCCTCGAGGAACTGCAGATCGAACTGGTCAAGCTGCAGCGGCACAACATCGCCAACGACCGGAAGGTGCTGGTGATCGTCGAAGGCCGCGACGCGGCCGGCAAGGACGGCACCATCAAGCGCATCGTCGAGCACCTCAGCCCGCGCGAGACGCGGGTCGTGGCGCTGAGCAAGCCGACGGACCGGGAAAAAACGGCGTGGTATTTCCAGCGGTGGGTGGAACACCTGCCCTCGGCCGACGAGTTCGTGCTGTTCAACCGCAGCTGGTACAACCGCGCCGGCGTCGAGCGGGTGATGGGCTTTTGCACCGGGGAAGAGCTGCAGGAATTCTACGAGAGCGTCGAGCCGTTCGAGCAGATGCTGAGGCGGTCGGGAATGATGCTGTTCAAATACTATATGGACATCTCGAAGGACGAGCAGAAGAAGCGGCTGAAGGCGCGGCGGCGCGATCCGTTGAAGCAGTGGAAAATCAGCCCGATCGACGCGGTCGCCAACAAGATGTGGAAGCAGTACAGCGCGGCGCGCGACGACATGCTGGCGCACACCCACAGCCCGGCGTCGCCCTGGAGCATCGTCAGGGCCGACGACAAGAAGACCGCGCGGATCAACCTGATCTCGGACCTGCTGTCGCGCATGGACTACGAGGGCAAGAAGGCCAAGGTGATCCGCCCCAATCCCGCCATCGTGTTCACATACGACCCGGACTATGTGGAAAGCGGACTGATCGCTCCCTGACATGGAAATCGAGATCAAACTGAGCGTCCATTCAGGCGACCTGCCCGCCTTGCTGCGGGCGGTTGGCGAGGTTGCCACCGTCGTCGAACCGGCCGCCACGAAGCGGCTCGAGAGCCGCTATTACGACACACCGAGCCGGAAGCTCAAGTCGAAGGGCATGACGCTGCGGGTTCGGCGGAGCGGCCGGCGGTTCATCCAGACGGTGAAGACCGAGGGCAAGGGCCTGTTTTCCCGCGGCGAATGGGAGAAGCCGGTTGCGTCGTTCGCGCCCGAGATGGACGGGCAAGCTGATGGGCTCGCCGAGGTCTTCCTTACGAGCATCGAGCGGAACAGGCTGGTCGCCTGCTTTCCGGCATGGCGATCCGATCCAAGCCGCATCGAGCTGGCCATGGACATCGGCGTCATCCGCGCGGGCGGGCGCGAGTTGCCGGTCAGCGAGGTGGAGCTGGAGCTGATCGACGGCACGGCCGCCGACCTGTTCGACCTGGGCGCGCGGCTCGCCGAACTGGTGCCGCTGCGGCTTTGCGTCGACGCCAAGTCGGCGCGGGGCTTCCGGTTGGCTGACGACGCGCCGCCGCCATCGGTCAAGGCCGACAGGCTGGAGTTCCCCGACGACATCTCGCTGGAAGACGGCATGCGCGAAAGCCTGCAGGCCTGCCTGCGGCAGTGGCTGGCCAACCAGGCATCGGCCCTCGACGGCCGCGATCCGGAAGGCGTGCACCAGATGCGGGTGGCGCTGCGCCGGCTGCGCTCGGCGATCAACTTCTTCAAGGACTTCATTCCCGATCCGCCGCTCGAGGAGTTCCGGGACCAATCCAGATGGGTGGCGGGCAGCCTTGGCCCGGCGCGCGACTGGGACGTGTTCCTGCTGGAGACCCTGCCGCCGGTGATGGAACTGTGGCCCGAGCACCGCGGCCTGCGGGCGCTCTACGAGGGTGCGCGGCGGATGCGCGACGACGGCTATACGGAGGCGCGGGTCGCCATGAGTTCGCCGGCCTATACCGTGTTCGCGCTGCGCCTGGCCGGATGGGTCGAGCGCCGCGGCTGGCGGGTCGGCCTGTCCGAGGACGGGATGCAGGCCGTGAAGCGGCCCATGACCGATCATGCCGGCGGCCTGCTCGACCGGCTGTATCGCCGGGCCATGGAGGCGGGCGATGATTTCGACGATCTCGACGCCGAAGCCAAGCACCAGGTGCGTATCGCGCTGAAGAAGCTCCGCTACGCGGGCGAGTTCTTCCGCAGCCTCTATCCCCGCAAGGACGTGAAGCGGTTCCGCGACGCGCTTACCGAGATGCTCGACCTGCTGGGCAAGCTCAACGACCTCACCGTGGCCCAGGGCCTGTGCGGCGCGCTGCTGGAAGCAGCCGACGACGAGACGCTGGCGTCGGGCACCGCGGCGCTGGTCACATTCCACGAGCAGCGCGGCCAGGTGTCGGACAAGGCGCTGTCGAAAGCCTGGGGCGATCTGCGCATCGCCGACCCGTTCTGGCGCGACTAGCGGGCGACGAACCACCACACGGCGGCGCCCACCGGCAGCGCCAGCAGCAGGCCCGGCGCGACCCGCTTCGCCATGCCCATGCCGCCGATCCAGCCGACGATGACCAACTTGGCGACGATGTTGACCGCAACGGCGATCAGGATGGCCAGCGCGCCGATCCCGGCGTCGAGGCCGTTGGCGACCCGTCCGGCGGCGGTGAGGGATGGCGCGTCCACATCGGTCAGGCCCGCGATCGCCGATACCAGCAGCAGCCCCGTCTCGCCCAGCCAGGATTGCAGCCCGGCGGAGGCGACCATGACGATGGCCAGGATGGCGGCGAAACGAAGTGGCGTCGCCAGGCTGAACGGCTTGATGTCGTCCAGGGCCTGCCCGCCCTGACCCTCGTCGAACTTGTCGCGTGGCCACATGATGGCCACGCACACCGCGCCGGTCAGCGCCATGGCGCCCAGCACCGGCGCCAGCTTCCACGCCAACAAGGGTGCGAACGCCGCCGATACCACCAGCAGCCGGCCGTAGGCGACAGTCGAGCTGGCGATGGTGGCAGTGGCGGCCGCCGGCTGAACGCCGCCGCTGGCCTTGCCGAGGCGCGCCATGGTGACGGCGACGGCGGTCGACGACGCCAGTCCGCCCATCAGCCCGGTGACGATCAGCCCCCAGCGCGGCCCGGCATGTTTCACAGCTATGTATCCGGCGAAGGAAAGCCCGGAGATCAGCACCACCATCAGCCAGATCACATAGGGATTGAGCGCCTCCCATGGACCAAAGCCCTTGTTGGGGAGAACCGGCAGGATTACCAGCGACATAACCAGCAACCGGAACGCGGCTGTCATCTCCTCCCGTTCGAGCGTCTTCAGCCAACCATGCAGCGACGGCTTGAGCCCGAGCAGCACCGTGACCACGACAGCGCAGGCCACCGCCTCCGTGTGCTTGCCGAAGCCCGAAAGTACGCCAAGAGCGAATGTCAGCAGCAGGGCGACCTCGGTGGTGATGTCCCGGTTCGCCGGGTCCCTTCGGCCGGTGACCAGCGAAACGACCACGATCCCGGCGGCGCCAAGGGCCACTGCCGCCAAGATGGCGACGCCGTAGAGTGTTCCCATCACGGCGGCGACGCCGCCAAACAGGCCGAACAGCGAAAAGGTGCGCAGGCCGGCCACCCTTGTGCCCTCCGGCATTTCGCGCTGCGACCAGCCGCGCTCGACGCCGATCATCGCGCCGACTCCCAGCGCAATGGCGAGGTCCAGGAGCTGAAGCTTGTCGGTCATTCAGGCAGTCTGTGTGCTGGGTGACAACGGTACCGCATAGTCTCTTAGTACCACGCCATGTACCGTTTGCGGCGTCCGGCGAACGCTTTATAAGCGAAGCCCGACCAACAATCCCAGAAACCGGGAAGATGCCATGATCCGCGACCAGGAAATCTTCAACCAGCTGCGCGACACCATCCGCCGCTTCGTCAACGAACGCCTGATCCCCGCCGAGGACAGGGTGGTCGAGGACAACGCCGTGCCGGCGGAAATCCTCAGGGAGATGCGCGAGATGGGCCTCTATGGCATGACCGTGCCCGAGGAATATGGCGGGTTGGGCCTGACCACCGAGGAAGAAGCCTACATCATCATGGAAATGGGCCGCGCCTCGCCGGCGTTCCGTTCGAAGATCGGCACCAACAACGGCATCGGTTCGCAGGGCATCGTCATCGACGGCACCCCCGAGCAGAAGGCGCGCTTCCTGCCCAAGGTGGCGGCCGGCGAATATGTCGCGTCGTTCGCGCTGACCGAGCCGGACGCCGGCTCCGACGCGGCCAGCATCCGCACCACGGCGATTCTCGACGGCGACGAGTATGTGGTGAACGGCACCAAGCGGTACATCACCAACGCGGCCGACGCCTCGATCTTCACCCTGATGGCGCGCACTGATCCGTCGAACAAGGGCGCGGGCGGCGTCTCGGCGTTCATCGTCGAGAAGAACAGCCCCGGCCTCACCGTCGGCAAGCCCAACAGGAAGATGGGCCAGGCCGGCGCCAACGTGTACGACGTGATCTTCGAGGATTGCCGGGTGCCCGCCGCCAACCTGATCGGCGGCGTGCCCGGCCAAGGCTTCAAGACCGCCATGAAGACGCTCGACCGCGGCCGGCTGCACATCTCGGCGCTGTGCGTCGGCGTGTCGCAACGGCTAGTGGAAGAATCGGTGCGCTATGCCATCGACCGCAAGCAGTTCGGCCAGGCCATCGCCGAGTTCCAGCTGATCCAGGCCATGCTGGCCGACAGCCGCACCGAATCCTACGCCGCACAGTGCATGGTGCTGGACGCCGCCCGCAACTACGACGCCGGCAACCGCAACGTCGGCGACATCGCCGCGTGCAAGTATTTCGCCTCCGAGATGGTCGGACGCGTCGCCGACCGCGCCGTGCAGATCCATGGCGGCGCGGGCTACATGTCGGAATACGCGGTAGAGCGCTTCTACCGCGACGTGCGCATCTTCCGCATCTACGAGGGTACCTCGCAGATCCAGCAGCTGCTGATCGCCCGCAACCTGATCAAGGAGTTCCGCGCATGAATAACGACGTGAACCGGCAATGGGTCGTCGCGGACGCGGCGGGTGGCAACGGGTTGGGCCTGACGCGGGACCAGTTCGAATACCGCGAGACCACCGTGCCGGAGATCGGCGACGGCGAGATGCTGGTGCGTAGCGTCTATTTCTCCTGCGACCCGATGAATCATGCCTGGGTGAAGGGCATGGAGGAACGCTTCAAGGCGATCCCCATCGGCCAGCCCATGTGTGGCGGCGTCGCCGCCCGCGTCGTCAAATCGCGCCATCCCGACTTCAAGCCGGGCGACGCGGTCACCGGCTTCATGGAATTCGCCGACTACGTGGCCACCGGCCCCATGGACCGCACCGGCACCGCGCTGCAGCGGATTCCGGACGGGTTTCCGCTGGCCTCGGGTCTCGCCACCCTGGGCATGAACGGGTTGTGCGCCTATTTCGGCATGGGCGACTTCGGCCATGTGAAGCCGGGTGACACGGTCGTCGTCTCGGGCGCCGCGGGCGCCATCGGCAGCGTGGCGGGCCAGCTCGCGAAGTTGTCAGGCGCGCGGGTGATCGGCATCGCCGGCGGCCCGAAGAAATGCGCGCTGCTGACCGGCGAACTTGGGTTCGATGCCGCCATCGACTACAAGGCCGAGGACGTGCCGAGCCGCATGGCCGCACTGGCGCCCGAGGGCATCGACGTGTTCTTCGACAATGTGGGCGGGGCCATCCTCGACGCCGCGCTCGCCAACATCGCGCATGGCGGCCGCATCGTGATCTGCGGCGGCATTTCTACCTACAATGCGCCCGGTCCGGGCCTGCAGAACCACATGATGCTGGCCATCCGCGGGGTCACCATGTCGGGCTTCTTCTTCTTCGACTACATCGCCCGCTTCGGCGAGGGCGTGAAGCGGCTGGGGGCGCTGCTGAAGTCCGGACAGATCAAGGAAGTGCTTGATGTGGCTGATGGATTCGAGGCCTATCCGGAAGCTGCCATCGGCCAGTTCGAGGGCCGCAACATCGGCAAGCAACTGGTGAAGATCGCCGAAGATCCAGGACGCTGAACATTCGGGCGAAGGGTTGTCGCAAGTTCTCCGTTAAAGCCCATGTCTATTGCAGACGATAACGGAGAGATGACATGGCTAACAAAGTCCTGATTACCGCGCTGGTGGCCGGCGTGGCCTTGACGACGGGTGCCCTCACCGGCATCGGCACGGCCTTCGCGGGCGCCGATCATGGCCGCGGCGACGGGCGCGGCTGGGGCGGCCACGGCATGATGCTCGAGAAGCTGGATACCGACAAGGACGGCGCGGTCAGCAAGGCCGAGTTCGAGGCCAGGCGGAACGCCGACTTCACCGCCGCCGACACCAACAAGGACGGCAACGTGTCCGCCGCCGAACTGAACGCCTTCCACGAAAAGAAGATGGCCGAGCGCAAGGCCGAGCGCGAGAAGCGCATGTACGACCGCCTCGACGCCAACAAGGACGGCAAGGTGACGAAGGCCGAGTTCGAGGGCGCCGGCATGTTCGACAGGATGGACAAGAACAAGGACGGCAAGATCGCCGCCGACGAGATGATGGCGCACGGCAAGGGCGGCCATCATGGCCATGACGGTCCGGACGATGACAACGATCCGGATATGCCGCCTGCCGAATAACGCTGGGCGTAGGATTGGGGAAGGGCGTCCGGCACGGCCGGGCGCCCTTTTCTTTTGACCGGCGCGCATGCCATGCTGGCCCGAAGCTCACGGAGTGCCAGCCATGCCCCAGATCACCGCCAACGGCCTGACGATCGAATATGACGAGCGCGGCGGCAAGGACGACCCAGCCATCCTGCTGATCATGGGCCTGGGCGCCCAGATGCTGCTGTGGCCGGAGATGTTCTGCGACATGCTGGCCGGTCAGGGCTTCCGGGTGATCCGGTTCGACAACCGCGACATCGGCCTGTCGCAGAAGTTCGACGGTGCGCCGGTGCCGGATGTGAAGGATATCATCGCCGGCCTGATGTCGGGCAAGCCGATGAAGGTGCCCTATCTGCTGAACGACATGGCCGCCGATGCCATCGGCGTGCTCGACGCGCTGGGGATCGGCAAGGCGCATGTGGTCGGCGCCAGCATGGGCGGCATGATCGCCCAACTCGTCGCCATCCATCATCCCGGCCGGGTGGCGTCGCTCACCTCCATCATGTCGACCAGCGGGCGCTACGGTCTGCCGCCGGGAAAACCCGAGGCCATGGAGAAGCTGCTGCTGCGGCCGGCGGGGACCGACAGGAAGTCCATCGTCGACCATTCGGTGATGCTGGCAGGCGTGATCGGCAGCCCGGCCTATCCGGTACCCGAGGAGCAGGTCCGCGCCTTTTCCGAACGGACCTATGACCGGTCATTCTACCCGGAAGGCATGCCGCGCCACTACGCGGCCATCCTGTCCTCGGGCAGCCGCGACGCGCTGCTGCCGGGCGTCACGGCGCCGACGCTGGTGATCCACGGCGACGTGGACCCGCTGCTGCCCGTCGAGCACGCGCACGACACGGCCCGGCTGATTCCGGGGGCGGCGCTGGAGGTGATCGAAGGCATGGGCCACAACCTGCCGCCACAGCTCAACATGCGGCTCACGACGCTGATCGGGCGGCATGCGAAGAATGCGGCAGCGCAGCCGGCTTGACGCCGCGTCAGTCGCCCATCAGGTGCAGCACCACTTCGCGGCGGTGCGGCCGGTCGCGGTGCTCGAACACATAGAGGCCCTGCCAGGTGCCCAGGTCGAGCCGGCCGCTGCTGACGGGAATCGAAAGCTGGGTCTGGGTCAGCGACGCTCTGATATGGGCCGGCATGTCGTCGGCGCCCTCGGCGTCGTGACGGTAGGGGCCGGCCTTCGGGGCGATGCGGGCGAAGAAGTCGCGCAGGTCGGCGAGCACGTCGGGATCGGCGTTTTCCTGGATCAGCAGCGACGCGGAGGTGTGGCGGATGAACAGGGTCAGCAGGCCGTCGCCGATGCCTTGTGCGCTGACCCAGCTCGCCACTGGCGGCGTGAAAAGGGTCAGGCCGGGACCGGTGGTATCGACGATAAGGATGGTCCTGGCCTGCTTCACGGTGTCTCCGCCTTACTGCTCCGGCGCGGGCCACGCCTGCTGGGTCGGGCCCTGGGCCATGGCGCGCAGCGTCTCGAGCACCCAGGTCTCGCGCGCGGGATCCTCGGGCGAGGAGAACGAAACGGCGAGCCCGGCGCTGTCGACCGTGCCCTGCACGACCGGTGAGGACAGTATATTGCGCTCCAGCAGGGTGGCAATCTGGTGGCCGGCGTTGGCGGTGGTCAGCGCGGCGACCATGTCGCGGCCCTCGGGCGTCAGCTTCAGCATGACCGCGCCGGCGCCGCGCATGTTCTCGCCTTCCGCCACGGCCTCGATCTGGTTGGACAGGTCGATGGAGGTGCTGACGGCCCAGATGTCGATGCGGTCGGGCGCCTGCAGCGCGTCCATCTCGTCCCTGGCCACGCCGCTCTCAACCAGCGGGATGACGCCGTTGTCGTCGTAAAGATCCTCGTCTTCCGACACCTCGCGCAGCACGCGGTTGCCGCGCACGATCAGCAGGGTATTGGCCTGGTTTGCGTCGAGGAAGGCCTCCAGCCTGACCGCGTCGGCGGGACCGGCGCGCAGCACGGGTCCCACGCTGGACTGGCCAGCCAGGTCGAGCTGGCCGGGGGTGAACGAGAAGATGCCTTCGACGGGCGCCATATAGAGGCGCGCCTGCTCGGCATGGGCGGCGGGCGCGGCGATGAAGCCGAACAGGACCAGGGCAGCCAGCTTGCGGAACATAGGAGTCTCCAGGGAAACGGGGCCGGCAGCGGGCCGGCGGTCGAAGCGCTAACGCGGCGGGCCACGCCCGGTTCCGCGCCTGTCATGGCGGTTACTCGGCGGCCTTCTTGTTGCCGTCGTCCAGGCGATCCATCTCGGCCGCGTCCTGGGCGAACAGGCGCTCGAGCTCCTCGGCGGCCTTGCGGGCGCGCTGGCTCAGCCGCTCCTCGTCGCCGGCCAGCGCGAAGTCATTCTGCAGGCGCTGCTCGTCGTGGCGCCGGAAGGTGTCGATGGTCCGGTCCACATGGGCGCGGGGCAGGCCCAGGCCCAGCAGCACGTCCTCGGTCAGCTTGAGCGCCGAATGGAAGGTCTCGCGGCGGATGTTGGTGACGCCCAGCTCCATCAGCGCGTGGGCGTTGTTGCGGTCGCGGGCGCGGGCAAAGATCGGCACGTGCGGGAAGTTGGTACGGACGATCTGCGCCGTCCGCACCGCCGCTTCGGGATCGTCGATCGCCAGCACGAACGCCTTGGCCTCGCCGACGCGGGCCGCATGCAGGATATCGGGGCGCGATGCGTCGCCGTAGTAGATTTCGTTGCCGAAGCGGCGGACGAAGTCGACCTGCTCGACGCTGGCATCGAGCGCGGTGAACGGAATGCCCCGCGCCCGCAGCACGCGGCCGACGATCTGGCCGAAGCGTCCCAGCCCGGCGATCACCACGAAGCCGGACTCGGGTTCGGGCATCTCGTCGTAGTCCGGCTTGGCGGCGGTTTTCGGCGGCGCGAACAGGGTGTCGAGGCGCAGCAGCAGCGGAGTCGCCATCATCGACAGTGTGACGACCACGCTCAGCAGGCTCGCGGTCTCGGCCGGCATGATCTTCTCGGCGGTCGCCGCGGTCAGGATGACGAAGCCGAACTCGCCGCCCTGCGAGATCGCCAGCGCGAGCCGCCGGGACGGCCGGTCGCCCAGTCCGCTGAAGCGGCCGAGCGCATAGAGCACCAGCGCCTTGACCAACAGCAGCAGCAGCACGAGGCCGAGGATCAGCAGCGGCTTGTCGAGGAACAGGGCCAGGTTGAGCGACATGCCGATGGCGGTGAAGAACAGGCCCAGCAGCAGCCCCTCGAACGGCGCGATGTCGGCCTGCAGCTCGTGGCGGTAGTCGGATTCGGACAGCAGCGCGCCGGCGATGAAGGCGCCAAGGCCCGCGGTCAGGCCGCCCAGCTCCATCAGCAGCGCGGCGGTCACCACGGTCAGCAGCGCGGCCGCGGTCATGGCCTCGCGCACGCCTGAGCGGGCGACCAGCGGGAACACCCGGTTCAGCAGCAGCCTGCCACCGACGACGACCAGCGCGATGAAGCCGATGGCCTTGAGGGCATCGAGGGTCGACATGCCGACCGCGCCCGCGCCACCCAGCGCGAACAGCGGCAGCAGCGCGATCAGCGGAATCGCCGCCAGGTCCTGGAACAGCAGGATCGAGAACGCGGTGCGGCCGTGCCGGGCGGTCAGTTCCTTCTGCTCCTCCAGCACCTGCAGTGCGAAGGCGGTCGAGGACAGCGACAGGGTCAGGCCGATCAGCAGGGCGGTCAGCAGCGGCAGGCCGGCCAGCACGCCCAGTCCCGCCAGCGCCGCCCCGGTCAGCGCGACCTGGGCGCTGCCCAGGCCGAACACGGGGATGCGCATGGTCCACAGCCGCTTGGGCCGCAGTTCCAGGCCGATGATGAACAGCAGCAGCACCACGCCGAACTCGGCGAAGTGCAGGATGGTCTCCACCTGATACACCGAATAGATCAGGCCCAGCCCGAACGGCCCGATGACGATGCCCGCGAGTAGATAGCCCAGCACCGAACCGATGCCGAGCCGGCGCGCGATCGGCGCGGCGAACACCGAGGCGGCGATGAACAGGGCGATCTCGATCAGGACGCTGTCGGTCATCAGCCGATGGTGGCATGAAATGGCGACGGCGTAGTTTGAAATTTTCGCGCGAATGAGAACCGCTTCGCGGTCCCCCTCACCCTAACCCTCTCCCCGGCGGGGCGAGGGGACGATGCCATTGACAACGTTCATACTTCCCCTCTCCCCGCCGGGGAGAGGGCAGGGTGAGGGGGCCTTCCAGCCTCTCAGCCGCTCCGGCGCTGCACGAACCGCGTGCCGGGTGGCGGCGGGTCCTCGGGCGGGCCGGCGAAGCACTGGGCCATGGCCATCCAGCGGATCGCGGTATCGCCGGTCGCTTTGAGGGTCGTGTCTGCCACGTTGCGGACCTGGGTAACCACCTGGCAGAACGTGGTGGCCGTGCCCTCGATGCGGTTGGTGTCGCTGGGCTTGTGCCATTCCCAGATGGCGCCGGACGGCGCGGTCAGCCGCACATAGGGCGGATCTGCGGGCACCTCAAGCTTGCGGTTCATGAAGGTCCAGCCATAGGTGTTGATGCCGATCACCGCCACGTTGCGGATGCGGTCGGCGTCGATCCTCTCCACGCCCAGCAGGTCGTAGACCGCCTGCGCGTGCGACCAGGTCTCCATCAGCCGCGCGGTGATGCAGGACCGAGCTGACATGTCCGGGCCGCCCCATTTCACCCGCGCCTTCGGGTCGGCGACGGCGAATTGCTCCGCGGTGTCGCGGTAGAGGTCGCGCCAGCGCGCCAGCAGGGCACGGCCCCTGATCCCGCCCAGCCAGGCATGGTTGAACTGCAGATGGGTGCCTCCCGCCTTGACGTAGTCGGCCAGCTCGCGGCGGAACTTCAGGAAGGCATCGGCGTCCGCCAGCGTCAGGCAGGCGGCGTAGTTCCACATGTGCAGATGGGCGATGACGTCGTTGATGGTCCAGCCCTTGAACTGGGTCGCGCGATCCCAGTCGGCATCGGCCAACGGCTCCAGCAGGGCGAAGATCGCATCGCTCTCGTCGCGGAAATCGGCGGCCTGTTCCATGCCTTGCTCAGCGTCCCCGGATGACATCGCTAGCTCTCCACCCCAGCGCCATGGCCGGGCCGTTGGTGTTGCCGGAGACGAGGCCCGGCATCACCGAGCAGTCGGCGACCCGGAGGCCCTCGACGCCCTTCACCCGCAGTTCGTTGTCGACCACCGCCGAATTGTCGCGGCCCATGCGGCAGGTGCCGGTGGCGTGCAGGCCGCTGGTCGACATGCGGCGTGCCGACATGAGGATGTCCTCGTCCGACTGCGCCTTTTCGCCGGGAATGACTTCCTCGCCCACATAGGGCTGCAGCGCCGGCCGGCGGACGTAGTCGCGCATGTAGCGGACCATGCGCACGACGGTTTCCTGGTCATGGGCGGTGCTGAGCCAGTTGGGCTCGATGCTGGGCGGCGCGTCCGGGTCGCCGGAGCGCACGGTGATGCTGCCCTCGCTGGTCGCCTGTAGCAGCTGGCCGTAGATGTTGAAGCCGGGCAGCTTGTCGGGATGGGACAGCGGCACCGGGAAATTGTCGGCGGTGCGGGCGAAGGTGAACGCGCCCATGAACAGCTGCATGTCCGGCCGGTCCCGGTCGGGCGTGCTGCGGGCGAAGGCGCCGATCTCGTAGGGGCCGGTCGCCATCGGACCGTTGTGGAACGCGTAGTACTGCAGCAGGCTGAGGGCGAGGCCAATGCCCTGGTAGCGGTGGTTGAGGCCCTTGATGCCCTTGAGCCGGTGCGGCATGCCGTAGCCCACATGCTCGCGCATGCGACGGCCGCAGTCCGGGCTGTCGGCGACCACGTCGATGCCCACTGCCTTGAGGTCGGCGGCGGGACCGATGCCCGAGCGCTGCAGGATCACCGGCGACATGATGGTGCCGGCCGAGACGATGATCTCGCCCGCCGAGCGGAATTCCACCGGGCGGCCGTTCTGGCGCGCCGCGACGCCGATGGCGCGCTTGTCCTCGAACAGGATGCGGTCGACCATGACGCCGGTCTCGATCCGCAGGTTGGGCCGCTTGCGCGCCGGGTCGAGGAACGCCCGCGCCGAGCTGACGCGCCGGCCATTGCGAATGGTGTGGGCATAGTAGCCGACGCCTTCCAGCTCCGGATGGTTGAGCTCGTCGCGCTCCGGCAGGCCCATCTGCGTGCCGGCCTCCATCATCGCGCGCGTGGCGGCATAGCGGAACTTGCCCGCGCTGACATGCAGCGGGCCGCCGGCGCCGCGATAATCCGTGGCGCCCAGATCGTGATCCTCGATGGCCTTGAACGCCGACTTCATGTCGGACCAGCCCCAGCCCGGGCCGCCCAGCGTCTCCCAGTCCTCGTAGTCGTTGGGATGGCCGCGCGAATAGATCATGCCGTTGATCGAGCTCGAGCCGCCCAGCACCTTGCCGCGCACCCAGATCTCGCGTGAGGGAACGCCGGGGACGCGCTCCTGGTCGACCTTGAAGTGCCAGGCGTGCTGCGGGTCCTTCACCAGCTTGCCGATGCCTTTGGGCATGCCGATCAGCGGGCCCTTGTCCTCGCCGCCCGCTTCCAGCAGCAGCACCTTGTGCGCAGGGTTCTCAGACAGCCGGTTGGCGAGGACGCAGCCGGCCGAGCCAGCTCCGACGATGATGTAGTCGAAGGCGTCCATCGCATGCTCCCCGTTCGGCGGTTGCCGGTTGGCCAGGCGTTCCGCCGCGTGCTTGCCGGAACGGTAGCCGAAGACCGTGTCCGGACCAAGCGTCCCGCCGGAGCCGCCGTGTTGGCGGCCCGATACTCATTGCCTCGGGATCGCGTCAGCCGAGCCCGCCGGAGACCGTCCAGACCTCGCCGGTGATCCAACTCGCGGCGGGTGAGCAGAGGAATACGGTCACGCCGGCCACGTCGGATGGACGGCCGAGCCGGCCGAGTGGCACCTTCTTGCGCTTGAGCAGGGCGGGCAGGTCGTTGTCGCCCAGGCTCAGCGCGTCCATGTAGGTCTCGGTCGGGATGGTCGACGGCTGGATGGCGTTGACCCGGATGCTTGGCGCCAGTTCGCGCGAATAGGTTTTGGTCAGGCTGTTCACCGCGGCCTTGGCGGCGCCGTAGTGGCCGCTGCCGGGCGCGGCGCCCTGCGCGGATAGCGACGAGATGTTGACGATCGACCCGCCATTCGTCATCCGCCGCGCCGCCGCGTTGGTGCCGGTGACGACGGCGGTGATGTTGAGCGTCACGCAGTCGTTCCAGTCCTTCGCCGAGATGCCGCCCAGCGGGCCGAAATAGCGCGAGCCGCCGGCATTGTTGATCCAGATCGACAGGCTGCCGAACGTGTCCACAGCCGCTTGGGCGAGCGCCTCGACGGCCTCGGGATCGGTAACGTCGGCGGCGACGCCGAGCGCCCGTCCGCCGCTCGCGTTGATCGACGCGGCGACGGCCTCGACCTCGGCCGCGCGGCGCGCCGCCACGACCACGGCGGCGCCCGCCTCGGCGAGCGCCCGCGCCATCGCCTCGCCGATGCCGCGCCCGCCGCCGGTGATAACGGCGACCTGGCCGTCGAGACGGAAACTCTCCAGCGTGTCCATCAGCGGCCGTGGAACACGGGTTTGCGCTTTTCTAGGAAGGCGCGGCGGGCGTCGCGGAAGTCCTCGCTGTTGGCGCAGTCGGCGACGGCCTTGCGGCCACGCGGACCGGCCCCATCCGGATCGGCCAGCAACTCCGAGACGACGATCTTGGTGGCACGCTGGGTCAACGGGGCGTTGGCGGCCATGGTGGCGGCGTATTCGGCCACATAGGCTTCCAGCTCCTCGGTCGGCACGACCCGGTTCAGCAGGCCCATGTCATAGGCCTCGACCGGGGAATAGCGCCGTGCGGTATACAGGAATTCCTTGGCGCGCGACGGACCGACCAGATCCGCCAGCAGCTTGATGAAATCGGCGCTGTAGCCGATGCCAAGCCGCGCGGCCGGGATGCCGTAGACCGAGGCCTCGGCGCCGATCCGGATATCGCAGCAGGTGGCCAGCGCCACGCCGCCGCCCAGGCAATAGCCCCGGATCATGGCGACGGTGGGTTTTTCCACGTCGCGCAGGGCGAAGAACATGCGCTGCGTCTGACGGGCGTAGTCGTCGGCCTTATCGGCGTTGGAGCGGCGATCCTCGAATTCGGAAATGTCGGCGCCCGACACGAATGCCTTGCCGCCCGCGCCGGCCACCACCAGTACCCGTTCGTCGGTTGCCGCCGCGAACGCCTCGATGACCTTCAGCGCCGCCTCGTTCATCTCCAGCGACAGGGCGTTGTGTTTTTCCGGCTTGTTGAAGATCAACCAGCGCACCGCGCCGTCGCGGCGGGTCAGGACATGCTCGGTCATTGGAGCCTCATGATGGGGGGAACCTCATATGATGTTGCGCTCGTGCAGGCCGTCGATCTCGGAGGCCGAGTAGCCGATCTCCGCCAGGATGTCGTCGGTGTGCTCGCCCAGTTCCGGCGTGGCGGCGGCCAGGCTGCTGTCGGTGCGGCTCAGATGAAACGCCTGGCCGACCAGGGTCTGCTCGCCCAGCGCCGGCGACTCCACGGTCTGCGCGATGCCGAGGTGGCGCACCTGCTCGTCCTCGAAGGTCTGGTCGATGGAATAGATCGGGCCGCACGGAATCCCCGCCCCGTTCAGCAGGTCGATCCACTCGGCGCTGGTCCTGGTGGCGGTGACCGCCTCGACCAGCGCGTTGACCGTGTCGCGGTTGCCCACCCGGCGGCCGGGCGAACGGAAGTTCTCGTCCTCGGCCAGATGGTCGAGGCCCAGTATGGCGCAGAACTTTCCCCACGCGCCGGGCATGGGGGCGATGTTGACGTGTCCGTCCGAGGTGCGGAAGCAGCCCATGGGCACGGCCGTCGGATGATCGTTGCCGACCTGTCCCGGCACGTCCTGCTTCATCAGCCAGCGCACCGCCTGGAAGTCCAGCATGAAGATCTGCGATTCGAGCAGCGACGTGGTGACCCACTGGCCTTCGCCCGATACTTCCCGCTCCAGCAGCGCCGTCAGGACGCCCGAGGCGGCAAGGATGCCCGAGGCCACGTCGGCGATCGCGATGCCGACACGCATGGGGCCGCGCCCGGGTTCGCCGGTGATCGACATCAGCCCGCCCATGCCCTGGGCGATCTGGTCCAGGCCGGGACGGTCGGCATAGGGGCCGTCCTGGCCGAAGCCGGAGATGCTGGCATAGACGAGGCGCGGGTTCACCTGGCGCATGGTCTCGTAGTCGATGCCCAGCCGCGTCTTCACGTCCGGCCGGTAGTTCTCGACCAGCACATCGGCCTTTTCCACCAGCCGCTTCAGCACGGCGACGCCTTCTGCCTTCTTCAGGTTAAGCGTCAGGCTGCGCTTGTTGCGGTGCAGGTTCTGGAAATCCGAATCGCCCCGGTTGGCGAAATCCTGCGGCTCGCCGGCCGAGGGCGGCATCTCCACCTTGATCACGTCGGCGCCCCAGTCGGCCAGCTGGCGCACGCAGGTCGGCCCGGCGCGCGCCCGCGTCAGGTCTATCACCGTGAACCGCGATAGAGCGGCCGACGCCCGGATTTTATTCATGTGTAACTTTCTCCCAGCGACGGAGTTTGGGGGACCGGCCTGAGTTGATCAAGCGCCCAAACTAGCGTTTGGGCATTGCCGACCATAATGATGCATATGACGCGGTTTGCCACTCGTTGGGCCGCAGGAGGCGCCGCGGGCGCTCGCTTAGATCAGCCCCGGCAGCAAATCTTGTCCCATGGGTTCCGCCAGGTCCGGCCCTTCGTTCCTGACATTGTTGACCGCCTTCGACACCGGGTGGATGCGCAACTCGGCTTTCGATGGTTTCAGCAGGCTCGCGTCGGGCTCGGCGAGCCAGCGGTCGATGTCGTCCTGTTCCAGCAGCACCGGCATGCGGTCGTGATAGTCGCGCATCTGCCTGTTGGCCTCGGTGATGACGATGGTGCAGGACACCGTGTCCAACGTCGTGTTCCTGTCCCACAGGCCGGCGAAGGACAGCGGCTGGCCGTCGGCGCGGGTGAAATATTGCGGTTGGCGGTCGCTGGGCTTGCCGGTCCACTCGTAGAAGCCGTCGGCCACCACGATGCAGCGCCGCTTGCGGAACGGGTCGCGCCACATGGGCTTGTCGGCGATGCCCTCGGCGCGGGCGTTGAAGGTCGACGCCTTCGGCATCTCCTTCGCCCAGAATGGCACCAGGCCCCAGCGCATCATCACCGCGCGGTGGCCTTCCTCGGTGCCGACCACGGTCAGCACGTCCTGGGTCGGCGCGATGTTGTAGCGGGGCCGCAGGTTCATCGGGGCGTCCAGAGTCAGCTGGTACAGCCGGTAGATCTGCTCCCAGGTGAGCGTGTTGGTAAAGCGTCCGCACATGGCGTCTATCCCGTCGTGGTCGGCCTAGCGTTTCCCGTGCATCGGCCGCCGCGTCAAGGCCTTGCGCGTCCGGCGAGGCTTCCATACCGTCGGCTTTTCCCTTTTGCCCCCAACTGTGAGACACTGACAGGGCGGGGCACGAGGTCAGCGCAGCGGAAAAGTGTCCGCCTGGAGAGCCACGATGCACGACGCGGGAGCATTTCCTGTCATTCTGATCAAGCCGTCCCACTATGACGACGACGGCTACGTCATCCGCTGGCGGCGGTCGGTCATTCCGTCGAACAGCCTTGCGGCTGTCTATGGCCTGATCATGGACTGCGCCGACCGGGACGTGCTCGACCTTCCCATCGTCTGCGACGCCATCGACGAGACCAACACCAAGGTCGACGTAAACGCGATCATCGCCCGTATCCAGTCGGCGGGCTGCGGCTTCGTCGGCATGATCGGCGTGCAGTCGAACCAGTTCCCGCGCGCCATGGACCTGGCGCGCCGGTTCCGCGCGGCAGGCGTCCCCGTGATGATCGGCGGCTTTCACGTCAGCGGCAGCCTGTCGATGCTGCCGGGCATGCAGCCCGAGCTGCAGGAGGCGATCGACCTGGGTATAACGCTGTTCGCCGGCGAAGCGGAAGGCCGCATGGACGACCTGCTGCGCGATGTGCGGAACGGCACGCTGCAGCCGGTCTACAACTACCTGAATGACCTGCCCGACATCGGCCACGAACCGGTGCCGTTCCTGCCGCGCGACCGCATCGTGCGCAGCATGGGCATGCAGACCAGCTTCGACGCCGGCCGAGGCTGTCCGTTCCAGTGCAGCTTCTGCACCATCATCAACGTGCAGGGGCGCAAATCGCGCCGGCGCGGCGCCGACGACGTCGAGCGCATCATCCGCGCCAATGTCGACCAGGGCATCAACGACTTCTTCATCACCGACGACAATCTGGCGCGCAACAAGGACTGGGAAGAGATCTTCGACCGGCTGATCCTGCTGCGCGAGCGCGACGGGATCTCGATCAAGTTCACCATGCAGGTCGACACGCTGTGCCACCGGATCGAGAACTTCATCGACAAGGCGGCCCGCGCCGGCTGTAACAAGGTTTTCATCGGGCTGGAAAGCATCAACCCGGAGTCGCTGATGGCGGCGGGCAAGCGTCAGAACCACATCGACGAATACCGCCAGATGATGCAGGCCTGGCATGACCACCAGATCATCATCTTCGCCGGCTACATCATCGGCTTCCCGGGCGACACGCCCGAGACGGTGCGCCGCGACGTGGAGATCATCAAGCGCGAGCTGCCGCTCGACATCCTGGAATTCTTCATCCTGACGCCGCTGCCCGGGTCCGAGGATCACCAGAAGCTGTTCGGCAAGGGCGCGTGGATGGATCCGGACCTGAACAAGTACGACCTGAACCACGTCACCACGGCTCATTCCGGCAGCATGTCGAAGAACCAGTGGTGGGAGGCCTACGAGACCGCCTGGAAGACCTACTATACGCCCGATCATATCCGCACCCTGCTGAGACGGGCGCGGGCCAGCGGCATCGACCGGGAGCAGATGATCGGCATGGCGCTTTGGTTCAACGGCTGCAGGACCATCGAGAACCTGCACCCGCTCGACGCCGGCTGGTTCCGCCAGCGCAGCCGCGACGAGCGGCGGCCCGAGCTGCCGCGTGAGAACGTGGTGGCGTTCCATGCGCGCTTCGCCTGGGAAACCGTCACCAAGCACGCGCGCTATGTCGGGCTGCTTGCCCGCTACTGGTGGATGGCGCGGCAAATCTGGACGAATCCCGCGTCGCTTGGCTACCGCGACGAGGCGAGCACGCCCGGCGTCACCGAGCATTTCGCCGAGCGGCAGCTCCCCAAGGTCGCCCGGCATCCGAGGGTGCTGGCCGCCCAGGCGGCGATGGCGCCGGAAGTTCGGTAGGCTACCGCCACTCGCCCAATACGGCCTCGAACGGCGTGCGGCCCGGATTGGTGAATCGCTGGGTGAGCGGCCCGTCGTGCCAGATGGCGTCGCCGGGAACCACGGACAGCGTCCGCGCCTCGCGGCCGGAAATTTCCAGGCTGGTGCCCGCCATGACGATGAGGATGCCGGAGAAGTCGCATTTCAGGTCGCCGGTGGTTTCGCCCGGGGCGAGGTCGATCTTGTAGGTGCGGATGCGCGGCTTCTCGGCCAGCAGCGTCAGTCCGGGCGCATCGAGCGGCGCGGCCGCCGTGACCGGGGGCGAGGCGAGGATTTCGGCGCCGATCATCCGCATCTCCTCGACGCCCACATTGGTGACCTGATGGATCAACGGCTTGCTGCGGAACGGCGCGACCATGATCGTGCCCTTGTCGATCTGGTTGGTGACCGGCTCGCAGCCCAGATCCTGGACGCAGCAATGAACGCCGTTGATGGCGACGTAGAGCGAGTCCTCGTCGTGGCTGTGGTAGAGCGTGACGGCCTCGACCGGGATGCCCACGTCGTAGACGAAGGCGTAGTCGTTCCTGAACCGGAAGCGGTGCATGGGTTCGTCATGCACGGAAACATAGTGCTGCGCCGCCTCGACCATCCGATTTCTCCCGCTTGATCTTCCGACTGTGTAGACCGCCGTGCCCGAGAAACGCAATTCGGATGCGATTTCCGTTGTCGCAGCCGTCGCGGAATGCCAGCGTTCGGCACATATTTCTCCGGGGAGGGACAAAACATGAGCGCGGTGAAAATCTACGGCACGCCCGGATCGCGGGCCAACCGGACCCTGTGGCTGGCGCAGGAACTGAAGCAGGAGACCGGCCTCGACTACGAGATGGTGTCCACGCATTTCATGAACGACGCCAAGAAGCCGGAATACCTGGCGATCAATCCCAACGGCCGCGTGCCGGCCATGGACGACAACGGCTACATCCTGTTCGAGTCGCTCGCCATCAACCTGTATCTGGCCAAGAAGGCGGGCGGGAGCCTGGCGCCGAAAGACCTCAAGGAAGAGGGCAAGGCGGTGCAGTGGAGCATGTGGGCGCTGACCGAGCTCGAGGATGCGTTCATCGCCATCCTGGTCCGGCATCCGAAGATCGCCTTCATGCCGCCCGATCCGAAGGTCGAGGCCGACATGCGCACCAAGCTGGAGCGGCCGCTGAAGGTGCTGGAGCAGCACCTGTCGAACAACGCTTACATGCTGGGCGACCGCTTCACTGTCGCCGACGTCAACGTGGCGGGCGTCATGTCGATGTCGCGGATCATGGACTTCGACTATTCGCCTTACCCGCGCGTCAAGAAGTGGTTCGAAGCCTGTATGGCGCGCCCGGCCCTCGCGGCGGCGGCGGCGCTCTAGGATTCGGGGTCGGCGCGTCGCCGGCCCGTTCATCGACACAGGGAGACAGGCATGGAAAACAGCAGGTGGTTGGTTGCGTCCCGGCCCGCCGATGGCATCGTCACCGGGCAGAATTTCCGCATGGAGACGAGCCCGGTTCCGGAGATCGGCGAAGGCGAGTTCCTGATCGAGATCGCCTATTCGATCGTCACGCCGCCATTGCTGATGTGGCTGACGACGGGCGGCATGGGCGGCAAGCCGCTGACGCCGGGATCGCTGATGCGCTGCGGCGGCATGGGCAGCATCGTCAAGTCGAACAATCCGGCATGGCCGGTTGGCCAGCTGGTGAACGGCGACCTGGGCTGGCAGAAATACGCTGTCTCCAACGGCGCCGACAAGACGCCGGTCGTCAAGGTCACCCGCCGCGACGGCGTGTCGACCAGCGCGCTGATGCATGTGCTGGGCAGCGGCGGCCGGACCGCCTATTTCGGCCTGACCGAGTTCTGCAGGCCCAAGCTCGGCGATACCATGGTGATCTCGGGCGCGGCGGGCAATGTCGGTTCGATCCTGGCGCAGCTTGCCCGGATGCAGGGCTGCCGGGTGATCGGCATCGCCGGCAGCCAGCGGAAATGCGACTGGCTGACGGGTGAACTGGGCTGCGACGGCGCCATCAACTACAAGGACGGTGGCCTGGCCGAAAAGCTGGCTGCGCTCTGCCCGAAGGGGATCGACATCTTCTTCGACAATGTGGGCGGCGAGACCCTCGACGCGGCCATGGGCCAACTGGCGCAGGGCGCGCGCGTGGTGCTGTGCGGCGCCACGTCGCAGTACAGCCACGACAGCGACTGGTATGCGCCGAAGAACTATTTCAACTTGGTCTACAAGCAGGCCACCATGTCGGGCTTCTATGTGGGCAACTTCGCCGCCCGCTACGAGGAGGCGGTTTCACGCCTCGCGCCCATGGTGGTCTCGGGGACGCTGAAATATGCCGAGGACATCCATGACGGGCTGGAAAAGGCGCCGGTCGCGCTCGGCAACACGCTGAGCGGCGACCATTTCGGCGTCCAGCTCGTCAAGATTTCCAACGTGGCGGACTGACCGGCCTTACTTCAGCTTTCGCTTGAACAGCGCCAGCATGTTGTCCCAGTGCCGCTCGGCCGCCGGCTTGTCGTAGATCGGCAGGTCCGGCATGGTCCAGCCATGCTGCACGTCCGGATAGATCTCCAGCTTGTGGCGCGGGCTGGCCTGCTCCAGCGCGGCCCTGATCTCGTCGGTCTCGTTCGGACCCAGGAACGGGTCAATGCCGGCGACGGCGACGTAGACGTCGCCCGTGATCTTGCCCACGTGCAGGTGCGGGCTGTCGGCGCGATCCGTCGCCAGGGCGCCTGCATGGAAGGCGGCGGCGGCGACGACCCGGTCGGGGAATTCGATGGCGGCGGTCAGCGACTGCGCGCCGCCCATGCAGTAGCCGGTGGTGCCGACCTTGCCGCCCTTCACCTCGGGCCGGCCGGACAGATAGTCGAGGAAGGCGGCCGTGTCGCGCTTCGAGGTGGTGGGCGTGATGGTAACCACCATCTTCATCATCTCGTCGCGGTCGTCGGGGAGTTTCAGCGGCTTGGCCGGACCGAAGCGGTAGAACAGGTTGGGCAGCAGCACCGAATAACCGTTGTCCACCAGCCGGTCGGCGAAGTCATAGAGCGCCGGCCGCAGGCCGATGCCGTCCATGTAGATGATGACGCCCGGCGCCGGCGCGTCGCCATGGAAGAAGTATCCGTCGGCCGTGCCGTCGGCGGTCTTGATCGTAATCATTTCCCTGGTCATCGCAGTCTCCCATCATGCAATCGGGCGGCAGCATAGCATGCCGCACGAGAGATTCAGCACGCGTGCTGTATTGTATGAAATCAGCGTGGGAGGTAGTGTGACCGCCTGCAGCCGAAGCCGCAAACGGGAAAGACCAGGAGACGACGGATGAACGTTCAGAACCCCAATTCGATGAAGCCGGGCGAGGCGCGCACGCCGGGCCAGACCACCAAGGACATCATCCTGCGCGACCCGATCCCCGCGCCCGAGCCCATCGTCACCGAGAAGTACGAATATCTGGGCGATTCCGACATCCCGTTCGACCGCTATACCTCGCGCGAATTCTTCGACCTGGAGATGAAGAAGCTGTGGCCGAAGGTGTGGCAGTTCGTCTGCCGCGAGGAGCACATCCCGGAGCCTGGCGATCACATCGTCTACGAGATCGGCGATTATTCCTTCATCATCACCCGCACCGACACCGGCGAGATCAAGGCGTTCTACAATTCCTGCCTGCACCGCGGTACCCAGCTGCGCCCCGGCCGGGACGAGGAAGGCTATGCGCTGTCGGGCACCGACTTCCGTTGTCCGTTCCACGCCTGGATCTGGAACATGGACGGCACGCTGAAGGACCTGCCCTGCGAGTGGGACTTCCCGCACCTGGACAAGGACAAGCTGAACCTGCCCGAGGCGAAGGTCGATACCTGGGGCGGCTTCGTGTTCATGAACATGGACCCGAACTGCAAGCCGCTGGCCGAGCATCTCGAGGTGCTGCCCGAGCACTTCAAGCACTTCTTCCCGGTCGACCGCCGCTATATCGAGGTGCATCTGCGCCGTACCCTGCCGTGCAACTGGAAAGCCGCCGCCGAGGCGTTCATCGAGGCGTATCACGTGCGTGAGACCCACATGGGCGGCAGCGAGATCGGCAACGCGCAGACCAACGCCCAGTACGACATCTTCGGCGACAACGTCACCCGCTTCATCCACACCCGCGGCTATCTGGCGCCGAAGTGGCCCGAGCCGGAGAGCGAGGAGGACATCGCCAACGCCATGGCCCAGCGCATCATGGCCGCAGAGGCCAAGCGCAAGGAGTTGCAGCCGAAATACAAGGTGGACATGAGCCGGTTCTCGGAGAGCGAGATGCTCGATTCCATCGAGTATTTTCTGTTCCCCAACATGTTCCTGTTCCCGGGCATCGGCCTGCCGATGATCTACCGGTTCCGGCCCGCGGGCACCGACGTCGACACCTGTTGGTTCGACCTGATGTTCCTTCGCCCGCTGAACGACGGCGAGGAGCATCCCGAGCCGCCGCGTGTCGTGAAGCTCGACGTGCACGAGACCTACTCCCAGGTGCCCAACATGGATGGGCCGCTGGCGGTGATCTACGAGCAGGACACCTCCAACCTGGAACGCCAGCAGCGCGGCTTCAAGGCATCGGCCAAGGGTGCCCAATCCCTGGCCAACTACCAGGAGGTCCGGGTCCGGCAGCTGCACATCACGCTGGACAAGTACCTCAACGCGGCGGATTGATACCGTAGGGACAGATCAGGAGACGTGGGATGAACGTTCAGAATCCGAATGCGATGAAACCCGGCGAGGCCCGCACACCGGGCCAGAGCACCAAGGACATCATCCTGCGTGATCCCAACGCGGCGCCGGTTCCGCTGGTCACCGAGCAGTATCAGTTCATCGGCGACGCGGACATTCCGTTCGACCGCTATACGTCGCGGGAATTCCACGA
>CALQFM020000054.1 GCA_943329845.2 Candidatus Kuenenia stuttgartensis
AAGGAGGGCGACACGGTCAAGGCCGGCGACATCATCGCCGAAATCGAGACCGACAAGGCGACCATGGAAGTGGAAGCGGTCGACGAAGGCGTCGTCGGCAAGCTGCTGGTGCCGGAAGGCGCCGAGGGCGTGAAGGTCAATTCGGTCATTGCCATGCTGCTGGAAGATGGCGAGAAGGCCGCCGACCTGAAGGCGCCCGCCGCGCCCGCGCCGAAGAAGGCCGAAGCAGCGCCAAAAGCGGAAGCCATGACCGCGCCTGCCGAGGATCATGACGTCCTCGCCAATCCGTCGGCACGCCGCCTGGCCGAGGAGGAAGGCGTCGACCTTGCCGCGGTGAAGGGCAGCGGTCCGGACGGCCGGATCACCAAGGGCGACGTGCTTGCCGCCGTCGCGGGCGGCGGTTCCGCGCCGGCCGCCAAATCCGTGGTGGCGAAGACCGATGCCTCCGGCCGCGTCTTCGCCAGCCCGCTCGCCCGCAAGCTGGCGGCCGAGAAGGGCGTCGCACTGGCCGAGATCGGCGGGTCTGGACCTAATGGCCGGGTGATCAAGGCCGACGTGATCGCATTCGTGCCGAAGGCGAAGCCAGCCTCGGCGCCGGCCGCCGCACCTGTGACCGGGGACGCGCCGTTCGAGGAAGTCCGGCTGTCGACCATGCGCAAGACCATCGCCCGGCGCATGACCGAGGCCAAGCAGACGGTGCCGCATTTCTACCTGACCATCGAGGTGGAGATCGACAAACTGCTGGATGTGCGCAAGGACCTGAATGACGTGGCGGGCGACGGCCCCAAGCTGTCGGTCAACGATTTCATCATCCGCGCCGCGGCGCTGGCGCTGAAGCAGTTCCCCGACGCCAACGTGCAGTATGCCGGCGACACGCTGCGCCGGTTCAGCCGCGCCGATGTTTCCGTGGCGGTCGCCATCGACGGCGGCCTGATTACGCCCATCGTCAAGGGCGCCGAGAGCAAGACCGTCGCCGCCATCTCCACCGAGATGAAGGACCTGGCGGACCGGGCGCGCAAGGGCAAGCTGGCGCCCGAGGAATACGAGGGTGGCACCATCTCGATCTCCAACCTGGGCATGTTCGGGATCAAGGAATTCCTGGCGGTCATCAACCCGCCGCAGGCCTCGATCCTCGCCGTCGGCGCGGGCGAGAAGCGGCCGGTGGTGAAGAACGACCAGCTCGCCATCGCCACGGTGATGAGCGTCACCATGGCCTGCGATCATCGCGCGATGGACGGCGCCATCGGCGCGCAATATCTTCAGGTATTCAAGGCGCTTCTGGAGCATCCGGTAAGGCTGCTGGTTTAATCGAAAGCGCCAAAGGGAAGCATCGCGTCTGTTCAGGTAAACCCTTAGACAGGCGAGATAAGCACATGACGAAGCAGCTCCTTCACCTGGTCCTCGGTGGCCGGGTCAAGAACACCAAATCGACCGAGTTCGAGAATCTAGACGAGGTCGACGTGGTTGGCGTGTTCCCCAACTACGCCGAGGCGCTTAAAGCCTGGCGCGGCAAGGCCCAGTCCACCGTCGACGATGCGCGGATGCGCTATTTCGTGGTGCACCTGCACCGGCTGATGGAACCGGAGGAGGGGCATGATCACGACCACTAACCTCCGTGATTTTGTTTAGCCTTGCTCGCAAAATCCGGTTTGGGAATGCGACCATGGGTTGGACATAATCGACCCATTGGCCTATGTGGTAAACCATGAGCAACGTCGAGGTCATCAAGGGCGACAAGCCTGAGCACGTCCGCAAGCCGGACTGGCTGCGCGTCAAGGCGCCGGGCTCCGAGGAGTACATGAAGACGCGCAAGCTGATGCGCGATCTCAAGCTCAACACGGTGTGCGAGGAGGCGGCCTGCCCGAACATCGGCGAGTGCTGGACCCAGAAGCACGCCACGGTGATGATCCTGGGCGACATCTGCACCCGCGCCTGTGCGTTCTGCAACATTAAGACCGGCATGCCACGCACCGTCGACCATGATGAGCCCGAGCATGTGGCGACGGCGGTTGGCGAACTGGGCCTCGAGCATGTGGTGATCACCTCGGTGGACCGCGACGATCTGCCGGACGGCGGCGCCAGCCAGTTCGTCCAGGTAATCCGCAAGATCCGCGAACATTCCCCCGGCACCACCATCGAGGTGCTGACGCCGGACTTCCTGCGCAAGAAGGGGTCTATCGAGGCGGTCGTCGAGGCGCGGCCGGACGTCTACAACCACAATCTGGAGACCGTGCCGCGGCTCTACACCTCGATCCGGCCCGGCGCGCGCTACTACAATTCGCTGCGCCTGCTGGACAGGGTAAAGCAGCTCGATCCGTCGATCTTCACCAAGTCGGGTCTCATGGCGGGGTTGGGCGAGGACAAGCGCGAAGTCTATCAGGTGATGGACGACATGCGCGCCGCCGACGTGGATTTCCTGACCATCGGCCAGTATCTGCGGCCGACGCAGCGCCACGCCGAAGTCGCCCGCTATGTGACGCCGGACGAGTTCGCGTCCTACGCCAAGATGGCGCGGGCCAAGGGTTTCCTGATGGTGTCGGCGTCGCCGCTCACCCGGTCCAGCTACCACGCCGGACAGGATTTCGCACAACTCCGGGCCAACCGGGAAGCACAACTGGCGAAGGCGCGCTGAAGCGCCTCGCGATTGAACGCCACGGGGGAAATGCACAGGCACGCGGAAAAACGGGTGCTGCCGCACACGGTCGAACAGATGTTCGGGGTCGTCGCCGACGTCGAGCATTATGACGACTTCCTGCCCTGGTGCACCGGCGTGCGTGTCTTCCGGCGGGAAGAGGGCATGTTCCTCGCCGACCTGATGATCGGCTACAAGGCGATCCGGGAGAAGTTCAGCTCGAAGGTGGAACTCTTTCCGCATGAGCGGATCAAGGTCACCTATCTGACCGGACCCATGCGGCACCTCAATAACGAGTGGCGGTTCATCCCCAATGCGGATGGCACCTGCACCGTGGATTTCCTGATCGAGTTCGAGTTCCGCAGCCGGCTGCTGGAGAAGCTGATCGGCGGCGTGTTCGACGAGATCGTCAAGCGCATGGTCAGCGCCTTCGTCGCCCGCGCCGACGCGCTCTACGGCTCAGAAAAGCGACTGCATCAGCTCTAGCGCCAGTTCCACCGAGTTGCGGCGCACCACGGACCGGCCCAGGTCGCCGAACTGCATCTTGCGGTGGATCGTCTCGCCGTTCCGGCGCGCGGCGGCGAAGTGCACCAGGCCCACGGACTTGTCGGTGTCGTCCTTGGGCGGCCCGGCGATGCCGGTGATCGCCACGGCGACGTCGGCCCCGGAATTGGCGAGCACGCCCGCGACCATGGCCAGGACGCACGCCTCGCTCACCGCGCCGGGGCCGGGCCGGTTGAGGATGTCCCACGGCACGCCCAGCAGGTCGTGTTTGGCATGGTTGCTGTAGGTGACGAAGCCCCGGTCGACCACGTCGGAGGAGCCGGGCACCTCGGTCAGGCAGGCCATGACCAGGCCGCCGGTGCAGGATTCGGCGGCGGCCAGCTTCAGGCCCTTGGCGCGGGCGGCCGCCAGTACCTCGGCGGCCCGCGGGATCAAAGCGTCGGTATCCATGGTCCCCCCATGAAAATAATCAGGAAAAGCTGTAGCAGGATGAAGGCGAACAGGCCGGCCAGCATGTCGTCCTGCATGATGCCGATGCCGCCGCGCCCATGCTTGTCGAGCAGGTAGATGGGCCACGGCTTGAAGATGTCGAAGATGCGGAACAGCACGAACGCCGCCAGCCACGCCCAGAGCATGCCGGGCGGCAGCAGCAGACAGGCGATCCACTGGCCGGCGACCTCGTCGATCACCACCTCGCCGGGGTCGGTTTCGGTGAAGTCCCTGATGTAGTGGGCCGACGACCAGCAGCCCAGCCCGAAGACGGCCAGCGCACCGGCAAGCAGCGCCAGCGGTCCCAGGTAGGTCTGAATGATCCAGGCGAAGGGCAGGGCGGCCAGCGAACCGAACGTGCCCGGCGCCTTCGGGATCAGCCCGACCCAGAACCAGGTGGACAGCAATGTGGATGGATGGAAGAGGGGCGGTCTCATGACGCCGTGTCGGGCAGCAGCACGCTGGCCGTGGCCTGCGCCGCGATGCCCTCGCCACGCCCGGTGAAGCCGAGTTTCTCGGTGGTGGTCGCCTTGACGTTGATGCGTGCGGCGGGAATGCCGAGGATTTCGCCCAGAATGGCGGTCATCGGCTGAACGTGCGGCGTCACCTTGGGCGCCTCGCAGATGATGGTCACGTCCACGTTGGCGATGCGGCCGCCCTGCGCGCGCACCAGCCGGACGGCTTCCTCGAGGAACAGCCGCGACGGCACGCCCTTCCATTGCGGATCGCTGGGGGGGAAATGCCGGCCGATGTCGCCGGCGCCGACGGCGCCCAGGATCGCATCGACCAGCGCGTGCAGCGCCACGTCGGCGTCGGAATGGCCGATCAGGCCATGGGAATGGGGAATCCGGTGGCCGCACAGCATCACGTGGTCGCCGGGGCCGAGCCGGTGGACGTCGAAACCGGTGCCGCTGCAGGGAATCATGGCCTGCGCGGACAGCGCTGGCCCAGACAGTGCGGCAACGTCTTCCGGAGTCGTCACCTTGATGTTCCTCTCGTCGCCGTCGATCACGTGCACCGCGTGGCCGGCGCGTTCGGCCACCGCCGCATCATCGGTCAGATCGGCCACATCCGCCAGCGCCCGGTGCGCGTCGAGGATGGTGCGGTAGCGGAAGCCCTGCGGCGTCTGCGCCCGGCGCAGCCTGTCGCGGTCGACGTTGCCGGTGATGATGCCGCCATCGATTTGCTTGATCGTGTCGGTCACGGCCAGCCCGGGAATAACTGCCTCATTAATGGACAATGCGCCGATGATCGCATGAATCAGACTTGTCGAAACGAACGGGCGCGCGGCGTCGTGGATCAGTACCAGATCGGGGCTTTCGGCGGCCAGCGCCTCGAGGCCCAGCCGGACGGACTCCTGCCGGCTCGCGCCGCCCGCGCACGGCTCGCAAAGCCCTAATCCTATCGTCGACTCGTCGTACAGCACCCGGTCATCAGGATGAATCACCACCTGAACAACATGGACCAAGCCACTGTCCAGGAATGCCTTCGCGGAACGGCGCAGGATCGTCTGGCCGTTCAGGTCCAGATACTGCTTGGGCAGCGGCCCACCGGCCCTGTGGCCTCGGCCCGCCGCGACGATCAGGGCTGCAACTTTCACGATTGGTCCGGTTGATGCTGTAAGCTAAGGTTCACATTGACTGTGTGCGAGAGTTTTCATCGTCGGTCAACTGTGGGATAACGCTTGCACAAAATGGCATCTTTGCTTAGGAAAACAGCAACCTCTGAGGTTGCATAAAAAATGACCATCAAGATCGGCCAACTATCCATAGAAGACCCTGTCGTGCTCGCGCCGATGTCCGGCGTGACCGACATGCCATTCCGCAGGCTGGTGAAGCGCTACGGCGCGGGACTGGTGGTCTCGGAGATGATCGCCAGCGAGGCGATGATCCGCGAGACGCGCCGTACCCAGCAAATGATCGCCAAGTCGGCCGAAGAGCAGCCCCTGTCCATGCAGCTCGCCGGTTGCGAGCCGCGGGTGATGGGCGAGGCGGCCCGGCTCAACGAGGATCTGGGCGCGGCCATCATCGACATCAACATGGGCTGCCCGGTGAAGAAGGTGGTGAACGGCGAGGCCGGTTCCGCGCTGATGCGCGACCTGGACAACGCGTCGCGCATCATCGAGGGCACGGTCGAGGCCGTCTCTGTGCCGGTGACGCTGAAGATGCGCACGGGCTGGGACCACAACTGCCGCAACGCGCCCGAGCTGGCGCGAATCGCCCAGGATCGCGGCATTCAGATGGTTACCGTCCACGGCCGCACCCGTAACCAGCTCTACAAGGGCCACGCCGACTGGTCGTTCGTGCGCCAGGTGAAGGACGCCGTGACCATCCCGGTGATCGTCAATGGCGACATCAATAGTTTCGATGACGTGGACGAGGCGCTCAGGCAATCAGGCGCCGACGGCGTGATGATCGGTCGCGGCGCCTATGGCAGGCCGTGGTTCCCGGGTCAGGTGACCCATTATCTGCGCACCGGCGAGCGGCTGCCGGATCCGTCGCTGGCCGAGCAGCTCGATGTGCTGCTCGAGCACTACGACGCGATGCTGAGCCTCTACGGGGTCGAGAACGGTGTGCGCGTCGCGCGCAAGCATATCGGCTGGTATTCCAAGGGCATGGAAAATTCGGGCGAGTTCCGCGACCGGGTCAACCGCCTGGACGACCCGCAGCAGGTCCGCACCATGGTGCGCGCCTTCTACGAGCCACAACTCGAAAGGCTGGCGGCCTGATGCCCTCCGTGGCCAGTCTGTTCAAGGGCAAGGGACAAGCGCCGGTCAGCACCGACGTGCTGATCAACGCGCTGCCTGATCCGCTGCTGGTGGTCGACCAGTCGGACCGCATCCGCTTCGCCAACCTGGCCGCCGAGCAGTTCTTCCAGGCGAGTGCCAAGGTTCTGCAGACGCAGGGCCTGAGCGAGATCATCCCGTTCGATAGTCCACTGATCGCGCTTGTCGGCCAGGTCCGCACGCGCGGCTCCTCGGTGTCCGAATACGGCCTGGTCGTCGCCACGCCGCGCATCGGCATCCACAACGTCGACGTGCAGATATCGCCGGTTTCCGAGGATCCGACGCTCTTGGTGGTGACCCTGCGCGAGCGCGGCATTGCCAGCAAGATCGACCACCAGTTGCTGCACCGCGGCGCCAATCGCTCGATTGTCTCCATGGCCGCGGTCCTCGCGCACGAGATCAAGAACCCGTTGTCGGGCATCCGCGGCGCGGCCCAGCTTGTCGAAAGCTCGGTCGGATCGGAGGACAAGGCGCTGCTGCGGCTGATCTGCGAGGAGACCGACCGCATCGTCGCGCTGGTCGACCGCATGGAGGTTTTCTCCGACCCGCGTCCCATCGACCGCTCGCCCGTCAATATCCACGAGGTGCTGGAGCATGTGCGCCGCTTGGCCGAGAACGGCTTCGCCCGGTCGGTGAAGTTCAGCGAACTCTACGACCCGTCGCTGCCGCCGGTGCAGGGCGACCGCAACCTGCTGATCCAGGTGTTCCTCAACCTGGTGAAGAACGCGGCCGAAGCGGCGCCCGAGGACGGCGGCGAGATCACCCTGACCACCGCCTACCGGCACGGCGTCCGCGTCTCGGTGCCCGGAACCCGGGAACGCATGAACCTGCCGCTGGAGATCTGCGTCATCGACAACGGCTCCGGCGTCCCCGACGACCTGCAATCCCACCTGTTCGACCCGTTCGTGACCACCAAGCCCGGCGGCACCGGCCTTGGCCTGGCGCTGGTGGCCAAGATCGTCGGCGACCATGGTGGGATCATCGAGTGCGACTCGATTCCGCGAAAAACCACCTTCCGCGTCCTGCTCCCCACCGGGCCAAGACCAACAAAAAGCAATAGGCAGCGCCCATGAGCGACGGAACGATCCTGGTAGCCGACGACGACCGTGCGATCCGCACGGTGCTGAACCAGGCACTGGGGCGGCTCGGCTATGATGTCCGCACCACCGGCAACGCGGCCACGCTGTGGAGCTGGATATCGAACGGCGAGGGCGACCTCGTCATCACCGACGTGATCATGCCCGACGAGAACGGCCTGGACCTGCTGCCGCGCATCCGCAAGGTGCGCAGCGACCTGCCGATCATCGTCATGAGCGCCCATAACACGCTGAGTACGGCGCTGAAGGCCACCGAGCGCGGCGCCTACGACTATCTGGCCAAGCCGTTCGACCTGACCGAGCTGACCAACGTCGTCAAGCGCGCGCTGGCGCGTCCCAAGCGCAACGACTCTCCGGAGCAGGCGCCCGACGACGACGGCATGCCGCTGGTCGGCCGGTCGCCGGCCATGCAGGAAATCTACCGCGTGCTGGCGCGTCTGGTGCCCACCGACCTCACCGTGATGATCTTCGGCGAGTCAGGCACCGGCAAGGAGCTGATCGCCCGGGCGCTGCACCAGTTCGGCAAGCGCCGCAACGGGCCGTTCGTCGCCATCAACATGGCCGCCATCCCGCGCGAGCTGATCGAGAGCGAGCTGTTCGGCCACGAGAAGGGCGCCTTCACCGGCGCCACCTCGCGCCACAGCGGCCGTTTCGAGCAGGCCCAGGGCGGCACGCTGTTCCTGGACGAGATCGGCGACATGCCGCCCGAGGCGCAGACCCGGTTGCTGCGCGTGCTGCAGGAAGGCGAGTACACGACGGTTGGCGGCCGCACCGCGATCTCGACCGACGTGCGCATCATCGCCGCGACCAACCGCGACCTGCGCCAGCAGATTCACCAGGGCCTGTTCCGCGAGGACCTGTTCTACCGGCTCAACGTGGTACCGCTGCGCCTGCCGCCGCTGCGCGACCGGCTGGACGATATTCCCGATCTGGTGCGCCATTTCCTCAACCAGGCTGGGCTGGAAGGCCTGCCGCAGAAATCACTCGACAGCTTCGCGATTGAACGGCTGAAGCGCCACAACTGGCCCGGCAACGTGCGCGAGCTGGAGAACGTGGTGAAGCGCATCGTCGCGCTCTATTCCGAGGAGCTCATCGGCGTCGAGGTGATCAGCGCCGAGCTCGCCGAAACCGAGCGGCGTGTGGCGCCGGCTGCCGGCGTCGAGGCCGACAACCTGGCCGGTGCGGTGGAAAACCATCTGGAGCGCTATTTCGCCGCCCATGGCGACGGCCTGCCGCCAAAGGGCCTCTACGACCGGATCATCAAGGAGGTCGAGCGGCCGCTGCTCAACATCGTGCTTGCGTCGACCCGGGGCAACCAGATCCGCGCCGCCGAGCTGCTGGGCCTCAACCGCAACACCCTGCGCAAGAAGATCCGTGAGCTGGACATTCCGGTAAACCGAGGCCTGAAGTAGCGTCATGCCGGCCGCCAAAACGGGTGATGCAATTTTGCAACATTGTGTTACCCTGCGCCCGCGTCCGATCCGGGCGCGCTGGTTGATTCGGGATCTGAAGCCCCACTGAATGTCGAGCCTCGGCGGCATGTCTGACAGACCCAAGCGGGCCCTCGTCCCCGGCTGGGTCAAGCAACTTACGCATAATCGCTGGGTTCCCGCCGCGCTCGCGGTGGTCGCCGCCATCTGGGGCGTGGTGACCTATGTGCTGCTGAGCCGCGGCTTGGTGACCATGGATTCCAGCGGCGCCATCGCGCTGATCTTTGGCAATCTCGCCATCGTCACCATACTGGCGGTGCTGATCACACGGCGGGTCGTGCGCCTGTGGGTGGCGCGGCGCACCGGGCTCGCCGGTTCCCGGCTGCACGTGCGGCTGGTGACGCTGCTCAGCCTCGTCGCCATCATCCCGACCATCATCGTCGCCATGTTCTCGGCCCTGTACTTCAATCTCGGCCTGCAGAACTGGTTCTCCGACCAGGTTCGCGGCGCGGTGCACAACTCGGTGCGCATCGCCGAGGACTACATGGAGGAGCACAAGAAGAGCATCTCGCGCGACCTGATCGAGATGGCCTCGGTCCTCAACAGCCGCGCCGACGAATTCCGCTTCGAGCCGCAAAAATTCGACCTGGAGATGCAGAACCAGGCGCGCAGCCGGTCGTTCAGCGAAGCCATCATCCTGTCGCGCAACGGCACGATCTATTCCAAGTACAACGGACTGTTCGGCGACACGCTGGCGCGCACCTCCGCGCTGCCGCGCCGCGCCATGGCCCAGGCCGAGGCGGGCGGCGTCGCCGCCATGACCAACGCCAACGACGATTATGTGGGCGCGCTGATCAAGCTCAGCGGCTATTGGGACCGCTACCTCTATGTGGGCCGCAACGTCGAGCAGCGGGTGGTCGAGCAGCTCGATCGGACGCGCCACCACGCCGCCGAATACGAGCGGCTGGAGCAGCGGCGAGGCTCGTTGCAGACCAACATCAACATCACCTTCGTGGTGCTGGCGCTGCTGATGCTGATGGTGGCCGTCTTCGTCGGCATCTGGTTCGCCAGCCGGCTGATCGCGCCGATCACCGACCTGGTGCGCGCGTCCGAGCGCATCCGCGAGGGCGACCTGTCGATCCGCGTGCCGGAAGGCGAGGGTGACGACGAGATCACCGTGCTGTCGCGCACCTTCAACCGCATGACCGACCAGCTCCAGAGCCAGCGCGACGAGCTGATCGACGCCAACATCCAGCTCGACCAGCGCCGCCGGTTTACCGAAGCGGTGCTGGAAGGGGTGCTGGTCGGCGTCATCGGTCTCAACGCCCGCGGCGAGGTCGACTTGTCGAACCGCGCCGCACTCGCCATGCTGGAAGAAACCGAGATTTCGTTGAAGGGCAGCCGCCTGGTTGCCGCCGTGCCCGAACTGGCCGAACTGCTGACCGAGGCCGAAGAGAACCCTGACGAGTTCGTCCAGCAGCAGATCAACATCGTCCGCGACAGCCAGGCGAAGAACCTGCTGGTGCGCATTTCGTCCGAGCGGGTCGAGGGCGTCATCACCGGCTTCGTCGTCACCTTCGACGACATCACCGAGCTGGTCGCGGCCCAGCGCACCGCTGCCTGGGCCGACGTGGCGCGGCGCATCGCTCACGAGATCAAGAACCCGCTGACGCCGATCCAGCTTTCGGCCGAGCGGCTCAAGCGCAAGTACCGCAAGGAAATCATCACCGATCCGGACGTCTTCAGCCATTGCACCGACACCATCATCCGCCAGGTCGGCGATATCCGCCGCATGGTCGACGAGTTCTCCGGCTTCGCACGCATGCCCGCGCCCACCTTCCGCCATGAGAACGTCACGGAGATCGCGCGCCAGACGCTGCTGTTCCTCGAGGTGTCGTCGCCCGACATCCGCTTCGATTTCCATGCCGGCGAGCACCCGGTGACACTGAACTGCGACGGCCGCCAGGTGGCGCAGGCGCTGACCAACATCATCAAGAATGCTTCGGAATCCATTCACGGCCGCAAGTGCCCGGAGGGCGGCAGCCTTCCGCCGGGCCGGATCGACCTCACCGTGACCGCGGATGCGGCGTCGGTGGTTATCTGCGTCGAGGACAACGGCCTGGGCCTGCCCAGGGAGCACCGCGACCGGCTGACCGAACCCTATGTGACAACGCGCGAGAAAGGCACCGGATTGGGACTGGCGATCGTCAAGAAGATCATGAGCGACCATGGCGGCGAACTGCTGCTGGACGACCGCCCGCTGGGCGGTGTGCGGGTGCGGCTGGTATTCTCACGCGAGCACGCGGCCGAGCTGGTCCCCGAGGCCAGAACCGCGACGGTGGCCTGAGCCATGTCCCGCGACATCCTGATCGTCGACGACGAAGCCGATATCCGCGACCTGGTGGCAGGCCTGCTGGAGGACGAGGGCTACGAGACCCGCAGCGCCGGCGACAGCGACAGCGCGCTCGCCCAGATCGAGCAGCGTCGCCCCAACCTGGTCATTCTCGACATCTGGCTGCAGGGCAGCCGTCTCGATGGGCTGGAGCTGCTGGACTTCATCCGCCGCGACCATCCCGATGTGCCGGTGATCATCATCAGCGGCCACGGCAACGTGGAAACCGCCGTGTCGGCGATCAAGCGCGGCGCCTCGAACTTCATCGAAAAGCCCTTCAAGACCGATCATCTGCTGCATCTGGTGCAGGCGGCGACCGAGGCCGCGAGGCTGCGCCGCGAGAACGAGGAACTGCGCGCCCGCTACCTGCCGACCGACGAGCTTGTCGGCATATCGCCGGCCATCAACAGCGTGCGCCAGGTCGTCGAGCGCGTGGCGCCCGCCAACAGCCGCGTGCTGATCGCCGGCCCGACCGGCTCTGGCAAGGAAGTGATCGCCCGGCAGATCCACAAGCTGTCGTCGCGCGCCAACGGCCCGTTCGTCGTCGTCAACGCCGCCAATATCGCGCCCGAGCGCATGGAGATCGAGCTGTTCGGCATCGAGCGCAAGCAGGTGGGGCAGGTGCAGAGCCGCAAGATCGGCCTGTTCGAACAGGCCCATGGCGGCACCCTGTTCCTCGACGAAGTGGGCGACATGCCCGTGGAGACCCAGAACAAGATCCTGCGCGTCCTGGTCGAGCAGATGTTCGAGAGGGTCGACGGCAGCCGCAAGGTGCAGGTCGACGTCCGGGTGATGAGCTCTACCACCAAGGATCTGCGCCAGCTGATCGAAACCGGCCGGTTCCGCGAGGATCTCTATCACCGGCTCAACGTGGTGCCGATCATCGTGCCGCCGCTCAGCGCCCGGCGCGACGACATCCCGCTGCTGATCGACTACTTCATGGAGCGGCTGACCACATCGGGCGGCATGGCGCGGCGCGAAATCGCCGCCGACGTGATCGCCGCGCTGCAGGCCTATGAATGGCCGGGCAATGTGCGCCAGCTCCGCAACGTGGTCGAGCGCATGCTGATCATGGCCGCCGAGGACGTGCTCGAGCAGATCGGTGCCGACATGCTGCCGTCCGAGATCAATGCGTCGGGGTCGGCGCTGCTGCGCGCCGGCCAGGGCGAGGCGATCATGTCGGTGCCGCTGCGCGAGGCCCGCGAGGCTTTCGAGAAGGAATATCTGCAGGCTCAGATCACCCGTTTCGGCGGCAACATCTCGCGCACCGCCAGCTTCGTCGGCATGGAACGCTCGGCCCTGCACCGCAAGCTCAAGTCCCTCGGGCTGCAGACCGGCGAACGGCGGGCCGGCGAAGATGACGAATGACCGTCATTGTCGGCGCGGCTGGGCAGGTTCGGATCCCGGTTTGCGTCTCGCGACGGTCTTCCATTCCCGTGACGATCGCACCTTGTCCTCGGGCTTAAAACGCCCCATTTTGTGAAGGTACCCTCCCAAGGTGCCTCCTAAAAATAAGAGAAGGAACAACCCCTCAATGGCTTCCGACCGGTCTCAAAACGTTCAGGACGTCTTTCTAAACCACGTCCGCAAAGAGAAGACCCCGGTTACCGTCTTCCTGATGAATGGTGTAAAGCTGCAGGGCGTCATCACCTGGTTCGACAATTTCTGTATCCTCCTGCGCCGCGACCGGCACTCCCAGCTGGTCTACAAGCATGCCATTTCGACGGTCATGCCTTCGGCGCCGATCCAGTTATTCGAACCGGCCGATGGTGAGGCCGACGGAGATTAAGGTTTGACCCAAACTACCGGGACGCGGGGCGATTCCCGCGCCCAAAATGGCGCTTCCCCAAATGGCGTCTCCAACGCTTTCGACGATCGTCAGTCGGTCACCAAGGGCACCCGCGCGCTGCTGCTTCACCCCTACCTCAAGGGTGGAGACAGCCGCCGGTCGCCCGAGGCGGCGCTGGACGAGTTGAAGGGGCTTGCCCATGCCATCTCGCTCGACGTCGTCGGGGCGGAATCCTCGCCGCTGTCGTCGATCCGCCCGCGCACCTATGTGGGCGAGGGCAAGGTCGAGGAGCTGGCCGCTTCCGTCAAGGAGTCCGAGGCCGAGCTGCTGGTGGTCGACGCGTCGCTCAGCCCGGGCCAGCAGCGCAACCTTGAAAAGGCGCTGTCGGCCAAGGTCATCGACCGCACCGGCCTGATCCTGGAGATATTCGGCGAGCGGGCGCAGACCCGCGAAGGCGTGCTGCAGGTGGAACTGGCCCATCTCAATTACCAGAAGGGCCGGCTGGTCCGGTCCTGGACCCATCTGGAGCGGCAGCGCGGCGGCGCTGGCTTCCTCGGCGGTCCCGGCGAGCGCCAGATCGAGGCGGACAGGCGCTTGCTGCGCGAGCGCATCGCCAAGCTGAAGCGCGAGCTGGAGACGGTGACCCGCACGCGGCTGCTGCACCGCGAGCGGCGCGAGAAGGTGCCCCATCCGGTCGTGGCGCTGGTCGGCTACACCAATGCCGGCAAGTCGACCCTGTTCAACCGGCTGACCAGCGACGACGTCATGGCCGAGGACATGCTGTTCGCGACCCTCGACCCGACCATGCGCGGCCTGACCCTGCCGTCGGGCCGGCGGATCATCCTGTCCGACACTGTCGGGTTCGTGTCCAACCTGCCGACCCATCTGGTTGCCGCGTTCCGCGCCACCTTGGAAGAGGTGATCGAGGCCGACATCGTCGTCCATGTCCGCGACATTTCCCATCCCGACACGGAAGCCCAGCGCCAGGACGTCATCGACGTGCTGACCAGCCTGGGCGTGCCGGACGAGGAGGAACAGGTGCTGATCGACGTGGAGAACAAGATCGACCTGCTCGACGCCGAGCAGCGCGCCCAGACCGAGGCCCGCGTCGAGCGCCACGAATCGCTGATTCCGGTATCGGCGGTGACCGGCGAGGGGATTGGCCGGCTGGTCGAGCGGCTCGACAGCCTGCTGGCGCGCGCCGAGCGGACGGTCACCCTGCGCGTGCCCTACGCGGACGGCGCGCTGATGGCGTGGCTCTACGACCACGGCGACGTGCTCAAGCGCACCGACGCGGGCGAGGGCGCCGAGTTCGAGGTCCGCCTGTCGGACCAGGACGTGGGCAAGCTGCGCAAGCAGTCACCCGCCATCTTCGCGGAAGCGGCCGAATAGCGCGCCACGCCGGTTGACTTGACCGGGGCGGCTTTCTATCGTCGCCACCGAAACGGCGCCCGGAGCGCCGGAACCAGCTACGGGAGATCCCAATGAGCAATTTCAAGCCGCTGCACGACCGCGTCCTGGTCAAGCGCCTGCCGTCGGAAGAGAAGACCGCCGGCGGCATCATCATTCCGGACTCGGTGCAGGAGAAGCCGCAGCAGGGCGAGATCATCGCCGCCGGCTCCGGCAGCCGCCGCGCCGACGGCAACATCGACCCGCTGGGCGTGAAGGTCGGCGACAAGATCCTGTTCGGCAAGTATGCCGGCACCGAGGTGAAGATGCAGGGCGTCGACTACATCATCATGAAGGAAACCGACATTCTCGGCGTGCTCGAATAGGCCGCCGCGCACCGACGTTGAAAGGGCCGCCTCGCGCGGCCCTTTTTGTTGGCGAACGCCCGCACATTCAGTTTCCGTTCAGCGCCCGGGCGCGATGATCGGGACGTTCAGGGAGTTCGCCATGAGAGACATCTTCACCAGATTCGCCGCCCCGGCCACGCTGCTGTTCCTGGGCATCGCGTTCACCGCGCTGGCACGCCTGGCGCCGTAGCCTTCAGCCGATTTCCTTGAACACCTCGCGGGCGACGCGGATGCCGTTCACTGCGCAGGGCCAGCCCGCGTAATGGGCCAGGTGGATCATCATCTCCTCCACCTCCAGCGGCGAGACGCCCTGGTTCAGCAGTCCCTTCAGATGCACCTTCAGCTGCGCCTCCTTGCCCAGCGCCACCAGCGTCGCGCAGGTGATCAGCGACCGGTCGCGCAGGGCGAGTCCGGGCCGGGTCCAGATGTCGCCGAACAGGTGATCGATCGTCACCTCGATCAGCGGATCGGCCAGGTTGGGCGCGTCGCCGTCGCCCCACAGTTTCTTGCGTATGTCCAATCCCCGTTGCCTGCGTTCGCTATCCGCCATTTTCCGTCTCCTTGGTTCGGCTTTCGGTTGCCAGTCTAGTCAATCCATCGCCGGTGAGGCGATAGATCAGCCATTCGCCGTGTCGTTTTGCGCCAAGACCTTCGTAGAAGCGGATCGACGGCTCGTTCCAGTCCAGCACGGTCCATTCGAAGCGGCTGCAGTTTTGCTCGACCGCGACGCAGGCCAGATGGGCGAGCAGGGCGCGGCCGATGCCCTTGCCGCGGTGCTCCGGCAGCACGAACAGATCTTCCAGGTACAGGCTCGGGCGGCCGGCGAAGGTCGAGTAATTGTAGAAATAGAACGCGAAGCCTACCGGAATGCCGCCCCAATCGGCGATCACCGCTTCGGCGTAGGGGCGGGGACCGAACAGGGCGCGGTCGAGGTCTTCCTCGGTGGCCACCAGTTCGTGACGCAGCTTTTCGTAGTCAGCCAGCGCTTCGACGAAGAACCACACCAGTCCGGCATCGCCGGGCGCGGCTTTCCTGATGCTGAGCTGTTCCATGGCGTTTCCCTCCGGTCCCCTGTTATACGATCTGGCGTCCGCAAATGCTGCTTCTCGCGTGCGGGGCAGGCCGGTATCCTCGCGCCATGATGTCCTATCTCATCGTCTTCCTCGGCGCCGGCATCGGCGGCACCATGCGCCATGGCATCAACCTCGCCGTGACGCGAGCCTTCGGCACTCATTTTCCGCTGGGCATCATGGTGATCAACGTCGCCGGGTGCCTGGCCATGGGCCTGATCGCCGGCTGGTTCGCGCTACGCGGGCAGGCCGGGCAGGAGTGGCGGCTGTTCCTGACAACCGGCATTCTGGGGGGCTTCACCACCTTCTCCGCGTTCTCGCTGGACGCGGCGGTGCTGTGGGAGCGGGGTGAATTGGGGCTGGCCACGTTGTACGTGGGGGGATCGGTAGCGCTGTCGCTGGCGGCTGTGTTTGCCGGTCTTTGGGTAATGAGGCAGGTGAGTTAGGGCGGGCATCTAGAATGGCTTAACTGTCGGCGCCCAACTTCGCCGCGATGGCCAACTCCGTATCGTTCGGCTTCATCGACGCCCGCAATTCATCGGGCGACAGCGCCGCGAACGTCTCCTCGAAGCGTTCGGCCAGACCAAGCGGCGGCGTCCAGCTGGTTTCCTCCAGCAGGCGCGTGGGATCGGTCTGCACCGGATAGTCGCGGAACGGGAACCAGCTTCGCGCCGCCGCGCCGTCGGCCTTGTCGCCCACGGCATACTGCCGGTCCTCGCAGCCGGCGATCCAGGCCAGCATGGACACCAGTTCCGACAGGGTGACGATCTGGCGGTCGGCCACGTTGAACACCTCGACGCCCATGCGCATGCCGCAGGACAGCATCTCGACCACGTCGCCCAGGTCGTCCTCGTGCAGGAACTGGACCCGGGAGCGGCCATTGCCCGGGATCAGCACCGGCCGGTTGTTGAGCTGGCGCGCCCACACCCAGCGTTCGCGCTCGAAATTGTTGTTAGGGCCGAACACGTAGGGCGGTCGCACGATCACGCAGGAGCCGAACTGCCGCGCGGCGCGGTAGGCGTCCTCTACCTTGCTCTTGTTCTGGCCGTAGGGGCTCCAGACCGTGGCGCCGCCGATCGGTTCGTCCTCGGTCGGCGGCATGCGTGCGCTGTTGCCGTAGACCGCCGCGCTGGAGATGACCAGCGCCCGGCGCACCTTGCCCTCGGTGGCCGCGATCATGATTGCCGCCTGCTCGCCGGTGTAGCAGTTGGTGTCGATCATCACGTCGAAGGCGCGGGCAAGCAGGGCGTCCTCGACCGCCTCAGGGTCGTTGCGGTCGGCGACAAGCTGGGCGGCGCCCGCGACCGGCTTCGAGCCGCGGTTGAGCACGGTCACCTCGTGCCCGCGTGCCAGCAGGGCGCGGACGACGGCGCCCCCGACGAAGCCGGAGCCGCCAATCACCAGGACGTGCCGTTTCGGATTAGAGCTCATACTTGGCGATGATCGTCTGTTCAGCGGCGGCATCCGTCAGCCATCCCTTGACCGCGGGGAGTTCCCACACTGCATCGGCATAGGCCGCCGAGACTGGGGTCATCGCCACGCCGTAGGTGCGGAACCGGCTGATCACCGGGGCGAACATGGCGTCGGCGGCGCAGAACGCGCCGAACAGGAACGGGCCGCCGGACCGCGCCAGGCAGTCGCCCCACAGATGCTGGATGCGTGCGATATCGGCGGCAGTCTCGGCGCTGTAGGAAAAATCCTTATAGCGCCGGCGAGCATTCATCGGCATCTCGCCGCGAAGATTCGAGAATCCTGCATGCATCTCGGCGCTGGCGGCGCGGGCGAGGGAGCGTGCGCGCGGGTCCGCCGGCCAGATCGGCCTGGCCGGAAATTTGTCCGCCAGGTATTCGATGATCGCGATGCTTTCCCATACGGTCAGATCGCCGTCGCGCAGCACCGGCACCCTGCCGGCGCCGGACCAGTCGGTGATCCACTCGGTGGCGATTTCGTTGGTGACTTCGACCGATTTCACCCGGCCGAGCACCAGCTCGTAGGGAATGCCGAAATGGTCGAGGACGAGCATCGCCCGGACCGACCAGGATGAATAATTCTTATTGGTGATCAGCAGCTTGAGACTCATTCCTCAACTCCTTTTTGGCCTGCTGCCACAGATCTTCCAGTTCCTCCAATGACTTGTCCTGCGGACGCTCGCCGCGCGCCGCCAGAATGCTCTCGATTCGCCGGAACCGCTGCTCGAACCGACGGTTGGTGCCGCGCAGCGCCCGTTCCGGGTCCACCTTCAGGAACCGCGCCAGGTTGGTGTAGGCGAACAGGATATCGCCCAGTTCGCTCTCGACCTTGTCGTGGTTCTGGGCGCCAGCCTTGGCGTCGGCCATTTCCACCGCCAGTTCAATGGTTTCTTCCTGGATCTTGTCGAGCACCTGCGACGCATCCGGCCAGTCGAAACCGACCGTCGCGGCGCGCTTGGCCAGCTTCACCGAGCGCATCAGGGCAGGGTAGCCGTACGCCACGCCGTCCAGCACGCTGGGCACGCGGCCCTCGGCGCGGGCTTTTTCGTCGCGCTCGCGCTTCTTGTGCTCTTCCCAGGCGATGGTCTGGGCGTCGGCGTCCTCGACGGTGGCGTTGCCGAATACGTGCGGATGCCGGCGCAGCATCTTGCCGCAGATCGCGTCGATGACGTCGCCGAAGTCGAATTCTCCTGCTTCGGTGGCCATTTGCGCGTGGAACACCACCTGGAACAGCAGGTCGCCCAGCTCGTCCTTCAGCGATGTCATGTCGTTGTCGGCGATGGCCTCGGCCACCTCGTAGGATTCCTCGATGGTGTAGGGCGCGATGGTCGCGAAATCCTGCGCCTTGTCCCACGGACAGCCGTCCTTCGGGTCGCGCAGCCGGCGCATGATCGTGAGCAGGTCGTCGATGCTGTGCCGTGCCATGGAATACCTGTGGGGAAGGGGGTGGAAGCGCCCGTCTCCCTCCTATACCATTCCGGCAACAGGGGAGAAACCATGAGCCGTCTGCTGTCGCTTGCCACCGGCAACCTGCCGGAATTCACGCCCGTCGAGGTCGTCGAGGCCGCCGCCGAAGCTGGCTGGAAGGCCTGCGGCATCTGGTTCGATCCCGAGAAATGGACCGCCCAGACCACGCGCGACACCCGCAACGCCTTCGAGCGCACCGGCCTGAAGCCGTTTGACATCGAGGTGGTGTGGATCCGCCCGGGTGCGGCCGATCCGAACCACGAGCGGCTGCTGGCCGCGGGCGGCGAGATCGGCGTCGCCAACGCGCTGATGGTCAGCTCGGACCCGGACATGGACGCCACCAAGCGGCGCTTCGAGGCGCTGTGCAGGATCGCCGATAAGTACGGCATCAACGCGTGCTTCGAGTTCCTGCCGATCACCGAGGTGAAGAGCCTGCCGGCCGGCCTCGACATCGTGCAGTCGGTCGGCCATCCGCGCGGCAAGCTGCTGGTCGACGCGCTGCACCTAGCGCGCTCCGGCGGCCATCCGGACATGCTGAAGGGCCTGCCAGCCGACCTGTTCACCTACGCCCAGATCTGCGACGCGCCGGCCAAGCTGCCGGACATGGAGTTCAACACCATCCTGTACGAAGCCGTCGATGGAAGGCTGATGCCGGGCGAGGGCCAGTTGCCCGTGAAGGAGCTGGTCGCCAACCTGCCGAAGGATTTGCCGCTGGCGCCCGAGCAGCGCTCCAGGCCGCTGCGCGATGCGTATCCGAATGCGGCGGATCGGGCGAAGGCGATCCTCGAGGCGACGATCAAGTTCCTGGGGTAGTTACAATCCGTCATCACTCAGGTCCGGTCATTCCCGCGCACGCGGGAACCCAGCTCTTCGTCGGGCTGGTTGCTTCTCATCGAGCAGAAGGATTCTTCGTGACCGAGTGGTCGAGATGCCACGTGGTGGCACCGACTGGATTCCCGCGTGCGCGGGAATGACGATGGAGGGGATGCGGGGAACGCTGATGAACTAGCAAGAAGACGGCACCTGATCCTCAATCCAAAAAATCGCATAATATATATTATGTTAAATAATGGATTGGATAATAGTACCAATAGCTTAGCAGTTATTGGCTTCCTCGATCCTCAAGCCGATCAAATCGGCCCTTCCAGTGCAAATCGTCTACTGTCGCGCCGTCTACTGTCGCGCTCGATCGGCTGCGGCGAAATGCGCCAGCTGATCCGCGAGCGCCTTCTGGAACGCCGGGCGTGCCGTTGCGCGCGCCAGATAGTCGCGGCACGCCGGATAGGCCGCCAGCCCGTCGAAGCGGTCGACGAGACGCAGCACATCGGCCATCAGGATGTCGGCGATGGAAAAAGAACCTGCGAGCCATGGACGTCGCGCGAGCACGGGCTCGAGGAGCCTGAGGCGATGTTCGTGCAGGAAACCGTGGAGCATCTTCCAGGCGCTCGTGTCGTGGCTTTCGCCCGAGAAGACCAGGAGCGACCACGGCACGCTCGCCATCTCGACCGAGTTGAGCGCCGCGAACACCCATTCCGTCACCTCGTTGCGGCCCCTTGGATCCACCGGCATCAGCGCGTCGCTGAGCCCGCCGAGGTGTAGCAGGATCGCACCGCTCTCGAAGATGGAAATGTCGCCGTCAGTCAGCCACGGCACCTGGCCGAAGGGCTGATGCACGAGATCGCCGGACTTGTGATCGCCGAACGGAACGGATGCGATCCGGTATGGCAGGCCGGCCTCTTCCAGCGCCCAGCGCACGCGAAGGTCGCGCACATAGCCGCGCGGCGGCTCGGGAACCCAGTCGAAGGTGGTCAGAACCAGTTCACCCATGCGGTGCCTCCCAAAGCATGTGTGGAATCGCCTTACCGTCGGAAAGCCGCGGCAAAATCGCGGTCTAGTCGAGGTCGAACACCATGCCGTCATAGGCCGGCTCAATGCCGGCCGGCAGCTGGCGCTTCAGCGTCTCGTAGTCCATGTCCCAGGTCATGTGGGTCAGCACGGCGCGCTTCGGCTTGACGCGCTCGATCCAGCGCAGCGTCATGTCGAGATGCGCGTGCGTCGGATGCGGCTCGTAGCGCAGCGCATCGACGATCCACAGGTCGATACCCTCCAGCGCCTCGAACGCGGCCTCGCCGAGCCCGTTCAGGTCTGTCGAATAGGCCGCCTTGCCAAAGCGATAGCCGATGGATTTCAGGTCGCCATGCGCCTGGTCGAACGGCGTCACCGGGATTTCGCCGACCTGGAACGGCCCGTCGATCAGCCGCTGCTCGCAGATCGCCGGATAGCCGTGCTTCGACACGAACACGTAGTCGAACCGCTGCATCAGCGTGTCGAGCGTGGCCTGGTCGCCATAGACCGGGATCCGGCCGCCCATGGCCCAGGACAGGCCGCGCAGGTCGTCGATGCCGTGGGTGTGGTCGGCGTGGTCGTGGGTGTAAAGCACGCCGTCCAACCTGTTGATATTGGCTGAAAGGCACTGCTCGCGCAGATCGGGCGAGGTGTCGACGATCAGGCGTGTGGCGCCCTGCTCCACCGATATGGACACGCGCCGGCGCCGGTTCTTCGGATTGCTTGGATCGCACGCGCCCCAGTGGTTGCCGATGCGCGGCACGCCGCCCGAGGTGCCGCAGCCCAGCACGGTGATCCTCACGTCCTCACCACTCCGCGTCGCGGAACCTTGGTGAACAGCCGCAGGAAATTCTCGGTGGTCTGCGCCGCAAGTGCCTGTGGCGACAGCTCTTTCAGACCGGCGACGGTGTTCGCGGTGTGCACCACGTAGGACGGCTCGTTGTCCTTGCCGCGAAACGGGATCGGCGCCAGATAGGGCGAATCCGTCTCGACCAGCAGCCGGTCGAGCGGCAGCGCGCGGATGGTGTCGCGCAGTTCTTCGGCCTTCTTGAAGGTGGCGATGCCGGAAATCGAGATATACAGGCCCAGTTCCACCGATTTCTCCGCCAGTTCGCGGCTGGAGCTGAAGCAGTGGATCAGGCCGGGATAGGCGCCCTGCCCCATTTCCTCGGCCAGGATGCGGGTCGTGTCGTCGTCGGCGTCGCGGGTGTGGACGATCAGCGGCAGGCCGGTCTCGCGCGCCGCCTTGATGTGCTCGCGGAAAACGTGCTGCTGGATGTCGCGCGGGCTGTGTTCGTAGAAATAGTCGAGGCCGGTCTCGCCGATGCCGACGACCTTCGGATGCTTCGCCCGCTCGATCAGCTGGCGCGCCACCGTGTCCGGTTCGGCTTCCGCTTCATGGGGATGCACGCCGACGGTGCAGTAGATGTTGTCGTAGCGCTCGGCGATGGCGAGCACCTTGTCGAACCGGCTCAGCGCCGTTGAAATCGTCAGCATCATGCCGACGCCGGCCGCCTCGGCGCGCGCCACCACGCCGTCGATATCCGCGATCAGCTGCGGGAAATCCAGGTGGCAATGTGAATCGACAAGCATCCGTAAGCCGTTCTAGGAGGCCGCTTCCTCGACGAAACGCGGGAACAGGCCCTGCGGTTGCGCAATGGATGTGCCGGCCGCGAGGCGCCCCGCCTCGCCCAGTGAATTAAAGCCGCGCGCGTCCTCGGCAACCCCGAGCATGTCGAGCAGCTTGCCCGCCGCGGTCGGAATGACCGGCTGGCTGAGGATCGCGATGTTGCGCAGGGTCTCCGCCACCACATAGAGCACCGTGCCCATGCGCGCCGGATCGGTCTTCTTCAGCGCCCACGGTTCGGTGCGTGCGATATAGACGTCGCCTTCGGCAATAAGCGCCCACAACACACTGAGCGCATTGTGAATTTCCTGGCTCTCCATGGCCTCGCGCATGGCAGCCGCGGTCGCATCGATCGACGCGAGCAGCGCCGTGTCGCCATCGTCGAAAGGGCCCGGCGCCGGGAGCTTCCCGTCGCAGTTCTTGAAGATCATGCTCAGGGTGCGCTGCGCCAAATTGCCGATGCCGTTCGCCAGGTCGCCGTTGATCCGGTGGATGATGCCTTCGCGCGAGAAGCTGCCGTCCTTGCCGAACGGCACCTCGCGGGCAAGGAAATAGCGGATCTGGTCCAGCCCGAACTCTTCCACCAGCGCCTCGGGCGTGATGACGTTGCCCAGCGACTTGGACATCTTCACGCCTTCCAGGTTGAGGAACCCGTGGGCGAAGACGCGCTTGGGCAGCGGCAGCTCGGCCGACATCAGGAACGCCGGCCAATACACTGTGTGGAAACGGATAATGTCCTTGCCGATGACGTGCAGGTCGGCCGGCCAGTAACGCGCGAACTTCTCCGCGTCCGACGGAAATCCGGCGCCGGTGATGTAGTTGGTCAGCGCGTCGAGCCACACATAGACGATGTGCTTCGGATCGCCCGGGATCGGGATTCCCCAGGTGAAGCTGGTGCGTGACACCGACAGGTCCTTCAGGCCGCCCCTGACGAAGCTGACGATCTCGTTGCGCCGCGTGTCGGGCAGGATGAAGTCCGGCTGGCTCTCGTAGAGCGCCAGCAGCCTGTCCTCATAGGCCGATAGCCGGAAGAAGTAGCTTGGCTCCTCAACCCATTGAACAGCCTTGCCTTCGGCGGTGCGGAACTGACCGTCCTCGCCCTTTTCCAGCTCGGATTCCGGGAAGAACGCCTCGTCGCTGACCGAATACCAGCCGGCATATTTGTCCAGATAGATGTCGCCCCTGGCGATCATCCGGTTCCACATCTCCTCGACGGCCGCGTAATGGCGTGGCTCGGTGGTGCGGATGAAATCGTCGTTGGAGATGCCGAGCATCTCGCACATGGCCTGGAACTTCGCCGAGTTCTCGCCGGCGAACTGCAGCGGCGTCTTGCCCGCCCTGCCCGCCGACTGCTCCACCTTCTCGCCGTGCTCGTCGGTGCCGGTCAGGAACAGCACGTCATAGCCATCCAGCCGCTTGAACCGGGCGATGATGTCCGTGGTGATCTTCTCGTACGCGTGGCCGAGGTGCGGCGCGCCATTCACGTAGTCGATGGCGGTGGTGATGGTGAACGTCTTTGTCATGCCGCGATGGCCTGGAACCTGCTGAATACCGTGATCGTCACCTGCTTCGGGTCGAGGTTGACCGCCTCGCCCCGGGCGAACAGGTGGCGGGTGTTCTCCCATACCTCAATCCATTGATCAAGGCCGGCCCGTCCGGCGAGTTGCGCGAACAGGGCAGCCTCGCCGGCCACCATCCCCGGTTCGGCGCCCCGCGTGGCGGCGAAGGCGATCAGCCGCTTGAGGATGCCGTCGAGCAGTTCGCCCAGCAGGCGGAAATCGTCGATGGCCTGCCGGCCGGCCACCGCGTCGCCCAGCGCGTGCAGCGCTTGCGGGTTCACCCGGGGCAGTTCGGCCAGCAACGCCACGGCCTTTCGGTAGAGGTCGGCGCCGTCGGCCTCGGCGAGCGCCATGGCGCGGCCGGGACTGCCGTCCGACAGGGCCACGATCAGGTCGCGGTCCTCGGGCGGCAGCACGACGCCGTGGTTTTCGAGGGCGGCGGCCACCTGGTTTCCCGCCAGCGGCCGCAGCGCCAGCGTCTGGCAGCGCGAGCGGATGGTGGGCAGCAGCCGGCCTGGCGCATGGGCGAGCAGCAGCAGTACCGAGCGCTTCGGCGGCTCCTCGAGCATCTTCAGCAGCGCGTTGGCCGACTGCCGGTTCATCTCGTCGGCGCTGTCGATGATGGCGATGCGCCACGGCGCATCCGCGGTCATGCCGAAAAAGCCGTGCAGGCGCCTGATGTCGTCGACCACGATCTCGCTGCGCAGGCGGCTGCCCTTGTCGTCCCAGGCGCGGGCGATGGCGGTCAGGCCGGGATGGCCGCCTTGCGCGATCAGCCGCCAGGCGCGCGAGTCCATGGGCACATCGAGGCTGGTTGGCGGCGGCGGCGCGCCGAACAGGCCATCTCCGTCGGCCGGATCGCCGGTCTCGAGCAGGAACCGGGCGAAGCGGTAGGCGAGCGTCGCCTTACCGACGCCGCGCGGGCCGGTGATCAGCCATGCATGGGGCAGCCGGCCGCCAGAATGGGCCGACAGCAGCAGGTCTTCCGCCGCGCCGTGGCCGATCAGGGTCTCGGTCAGGCGCGGATGGCGCGGGTCTTCCCCGGGTTTTGCGGCGCGTTCGGCCATCAGCCCACCTTCAGGCGTTCTTTCACCGTAGCCCAGATGGCCTCGTGCACGGTCTCGACGGGCCGGTTGGCGTCGATCACCACGCAGCGCTGCGGTTCGCGCGCGGCGATCTCGAGGAAGGCGGCCCGCACGGTCTCGTGGAATTGCCGTCCCATCAGCTCGTAGCGCGTCTCGTGGTTGACGTGCCGCCGGAGGGACCGGTCCAGGCCCACGCCGACGGGCATGTCCATGACCAGGGTCAGGTCGGGCTTCAGCCGGCCGGCCACCATGCGGTAGAGCTTCTCGACCGTGGGCCGCCCCAACTCCTGCGCATAACCCTGGTACGCCATGGTGGAATCGGCGAACCGGTCGCACAGCACCCACGACCCCTCGCCCAGCGACGGCAGGATGGTCTCCGCCAGATGCTCGGCGCGGGCGGCGAAATGCAGCAACGTCTCGGCCAGCGGCGCCCAGTTCCGATCGCCCTGCACCAGCAGGTTGCGGATCGGGCCGTTTGGCTCGCGGGTTTCGACCACGCCGATGCCGTGGGTCTTGAGCCGGGCCGCCAGCAGCCCCAGCTGCGTCGACTTCCCGGCGCCTTCCCCGCCTTCAAAGGTGACGAAAGTGCCGCGGGAAGTCTTGGTCATGCTATTTCGCGTCGGACTTGGCCGGCGCTTCCTCGGGCTTGTCGCCCGACGACCCGCTGACCAGATAGTCGATGGCCGAGCCGACCTTGCCAAGTGCGCCGACCTTCTCGACGTCCTCGGCGACGACCAGCGGCACCTGGATCTCGTCCATGCCTGGGAGGGTCACGGTCACGGTGCCGACCTGCGTCCCCTTCTTGGTGCCCGCCTTCACCGGCGCGTTGTACTTGATCTTCGCCCTGGCGCCCATCTTGGCCTCGCGGCTCAAGGTCAGGGTGACGTCCTTGCCGACGGTCAGGCCGACCTTGGACTTCACACCCAGCCACACCGGCGCCTGCTCGACCACGGTGCCTGCCTTCAGCAGCGTATAGGTGTCGAAGTTGCGGAATCCCCATTCCATCAGGCCGCGCGATTCCTCGGCGCGGGCCTTGACGCTCGGCAGGCCGTTGATCACCAGGATCAGCCGCGTGTTGCCGCGCTTGCCCGATACGGTAACGCCGTAGCCGCCCTCCTCCGTATAGCCGGTCTTCAAGCCGTCGACGCCGTCGACGACGCCAAGCGTCGGATTGCGGTTCTGCTGGCTGATCGGCGCGCCGGTCTTCAGGTTCTCGCCGTAAGCGAATTCACGCTGTGAGTAGTAGACATAGTATTCGGGGAAATCCCGGATGATATGCGTGGCCAGGATCGACAGGTCGCGGGCCGAGGAATAGTGCTCGGGTTCGGCGAGGCCGTGCGGGTTCACGAAGTGCGAGTTCTTCATACCGAGCTGGGCCGCCATCTGGTTCATCATGTTCGCGAACCCCTCGACCGAGCCGCCCAGGCCTTCGGCCAGCGCGACGCAGGCGTCGTTGCCGGAGACGATGATGGTGCCCTTCAGCAGATCCTCGACCTTCACGCGGTCGCCGACCTTCAGGAACATGGTCGAGCCGCCCATCTTCCAGGCGCGTTCGCTGACCGTCAGCTCCTCGTCGAGCTTCATGGCCTTTTTCTTCAGCGCGTCGAAGATGACATAGTCGGTCATCATCTTGGTCATCGACGAGGGCGTCATGTGCTCGTCCGGCACCTTCTCCATCAGCACCGTGCCGGTGGTGTAGTCGACCATGATCGCCTGCTTGGCCTGGATCTCGTAAGGCGGCGGGGCCGCCTGCGCGGCGAGCGGCACGCCGACGAGAATAGCAAGGAGAAGCGGCAAACGGTGAAGTCGCGGCATGAGTACGGTTCCGTGTCGTTGATGCGGATTGATTTTAGGCGTCCGGGCCCGCTACCGCAAGCCGCGCGACACAATCCATTGTGGTTTTACCCGGAGCCATCCACCATAGTCTGGGGCTCGCCAGCCTGCCGTGTCGTTGCCAGCTGCGGATTCCGGCACCATCGTGTCGCAACTGGAGCAGATTCATGGTGCCCGCCCAATGTTCCAGTAATGGAAAGTTGTATCAAAATAGAAATAGCGGTGCTTTGGAACCACAACGCTGCATTGCGGCAAATCTGGGTAGAACGAGTCGTGCCTATCCGCTTAAGCCAGACACCCACCAGATATAGTGGGGTGGTTCCAGTCACCTGAGTAGAGTTCTGCGAAGGTTGGGGCTTCAACGGCACTGGCAATGCCGAGCAAAGATCGGAAGGCGTTGAATGGGTAGAAACGGCGATT
>CALQFM020000055.1 GCA_943329845.2 Candidatus Kuenenia stuttgartensis
CAAGCACCCGGTCGCGCAAATCCTGCGAGTAGCTCTGCCCTGATCGCCAACCCATCGCCGCCTCCTTCGTGACGGCATCCTATGAATCACACGATCACACGGTTGGGAATCCCCTAAGTGATTCCGCTCAACGTGAGGACGCTCTAGTCCACAACCACCCGTCGGGCGACCCCAACCCCAGCCGCGCCGACATCGAGATGACCAAGAAGGTGGCGGCGGCGGCGGCCGCGCTGGGTATCGTGGTGCACGATCACCTGATCATCGGCAGAGGAACACATTCCAGCTTCAAGTCGCTGGGGCTGTTGTGACTTTCTCATGTTTTCCTGTCATCCCGGCGCAGGCCGGGACCCAGCGACGAGGGTCTACAAACTCGCCGTGAAGGACTTGTGCCTGCATCGGGACTGGGTCCCGGCCTCCGCCGGGATGACAACGAGAGATTGAGAGATGGAAGAACAAATCACCATCGGCAGGCTCGCGGAAAGCGAAGTCTCAGAGGCTATTGCACTGTGGGAAGTCTGCAACCTTACCCGGCCCTGGAATGACCCTCATGCCGATGCCGAATTCGCGCTCCGTGGTTCCAGTTCGACGATTCTGGCTGCGCGGCAGGGCGGAACGCTGGTCGGCACCGCCATGGTCGGACACGACGGGCACCGGGGCGCAGTCTACTATGTCGGCGTGCTGCCCGACCGGCAGAAGCTGGGGATCGGCGCCCTGCTCATGGCCGCCGCCGAAAGCTGGCTGCACGACCGCGGCGTGCCCAAGCTCAACGTGATGGTGCGTACCGACAACCTCAGCGCGCGCGGATTTTACGAGGAACTCGGTTACGAACACAGCGAGGTGATCGTCATCTCCAAACGGCTGGATGGACGCTGACCGTCACCAGCCCGGCGGCTTGCCGTCGAGATAGTCGTTCAGCACCTCGTGGAAGCGGCGAACGCGCGTCTCCTGCGCCGCCAGGTACGGCTCCTGATAACCCCGCGATCGCCAGCCCGCCTGCTGACCAGGCGCCAGCGCCCAATCCTGGAACACCACCTGGTCATGCAGGTCCGCGACCGCTTCAGGGCCGGAGTAGACGCGGAAGTCGTAGTCGGCTTCCTTCATCTCGACGGCGAATTCGGTCAGGCGGGCGCGGTACTGGCCGTCGATCGGGAACGCCAGTTCCCAAAGGTCGAAATAGCACTTCTCCGGATCGTCGCGGTGCGGCTCCCAGCGGAAGAACGACATGCCCTCGGCGCCCGCGCCGAACGCAATGTTGGGGAACAGCACGCCGAACGGGCTCTCCGTCAGTTCCTCGTCGGTCAGCTGGTCGAAATGCCGGTAGCCGCGCTGCGGACCCAGACGGCGCTTGGCCGCCTTCAGGTCGAGCCAGCCCTGCATGGCCTTGTCCTCGTAGGTCGCATAGCTGGCCGGATCGATGTCCCAGGCCCGCAGCGTGTCGTCGAACGGATGCGGCTGGTCCTCCGGCACGCGATCCCGGAGAGAGGGCCGGCCCATCTGGATGATGCGCGCGTGGCCCATGGGAAACATCTCGAAGCGCGAGGTGAAGTGGTCCTGGTCGATGATCGGCGGCACCTGCGGGTGCGCCGTGCGGGTGTGGTAGGACTCGTTGAAATTGTCCGACGAGAACTTCCAGTTGGAGGGAATCTCGACGCGTACCCAGCGCACGCGAACCATGGTCTCGAACGGGAAGTTCTTGTACACCTCCGGCAGCGGCTCCAGGTATTTCAGCAGCGGCGGCGCCCTGTCATCCATGGTGTACCAGACGAAGCCGCCCCAGGTGTCGACGCGCACATCGATGAGGCGGACCTTGCCGACGGGATCACCCTGCGGGAAGTCGTCGCGGTCGCAGGCGTCGATCAGGCTCCCGTCGGTGCTGAACACCCAGCCATGATAGGGGCAGGTCCAGCTGTCCTGGGAGCCGGCCCCATGGACCAGCTTCTGGGCGCGGTGGCCGCAGGCGTTGTAGAAGCCCTTCAGGGACCCGTCCGGCTGCCGCGCGATGATCACCGACTCGTGCATGAAGTCGTGGACGATGTAGTCGCCCGGGTCCGGCAGCTGGTTTTCGCGGCCGGCGATGTGCCAGACCCTGGTCCACATGTGGTCCCACTCGCGCTGCATCCACTCGCGCGAATAGTAGCGGTCCTGCGAAATCCGGTCGCCGCGGGTATTGCGCGGGTCCTTGCCGTCGATCGCCAGCGGATGGGTGATGATGTCCGTCATGTCCGTCTCCCGTTTCCCGGGCGGCCGACCGAAGGCATGCCTTCTTGATCGGCCGTCCAACACCAGGAAAGGGTAAACTCCGGCATCATCCTGTCAATCCGAATCCGGAAAGTTTGTCAGTTCAGTCGGACATCGGCGACCTTGTCCCGGTATTCCCGCTTCGGATCCATCCCCAGCAGGATTTTCAGCCCGGCGAGCAGGCTCGACGCATCGGCCCAGATTTCCGCGTGTTCGGCGTCGAGCCGCAGCAGGGTCAGCTTGGGATCGTCCTTGCCGCCTTCGAACCAGGCGGCGATGAACGCATTCCACAGACGGTCGATCACCACGCGGTCATTGTCGATCACCAGGTTGCCGTGGACCGAAGCGAACAGGTCATGGCCCTTGGACGCAAAGGTGGCGAGCGCCCGCGACCCGCCGTTCAGCTTCTCGACGATGGCATTGTCCTTCGCCGCGAAGAACCAGATCGGCCCGTGCCGGTTCTCGATGATCGCGGTCATGGGGCGGGGCGAGATATCGGCTACGCCTTCGAGGCCAAGCATCACGGTCCGGTCGGAACCGAGGGTCTTCCAGAATTTGGTTTCGAGATCTTGAGGCGTGGTCATCGGCGTCTCCTTGGATGAGGGTCGCCAGTGCAACCAGCCACGGCCGCATCGGTTCCCCAGCCAGCCACAATAGAAGTCGCCGCGTGGCAGGTTGCTTCGCCAGCACCCGCCGCCAGCTACAAGGTCTATCGAGGATCATCGTACCGCCATGGCTTCGAGGAAGAGCCGGGCCATCTTGGCCGGATCGCCGGCAAGATCGTCCGCATCCGCCATGATCGCGAACAGGCGGCTATTCATGGCCACCTCTTCCGCTTCCGACAGATATGGATGGAATGCCGCCATTTCGAGCAGGATCGCGTCGACCATCTCGCTCGGCAGCTTGGGACAGTTCACGGCGCAGCTCCAGTCGGGGGCGGGAGCACATGGGTCTCTCCGTCAGCCTTCGCCATACGAGATCGCTGATGGGCGGATCATGCGCCTTGCCGATGAACCGCGCGTTAACATGGATCAAGTCGGCCAGGCAGTATCTCCGCACGCCAAAAGAAAACGCCCGCGCCTTTCCGGCGCGGGCGTTTTCCGTGAACGTCAACCTCAGTTGGCGATCCGCCGCAGGCGCTGGTTGATGATCTCTTCGGCGTCGTGGACGATCCGCTCGACCAGTTCCTTCACCGTCGGGATGTCTCTGATGATGCCCATGACGGTGCCGGCGCTCCACACGCCCGACTCCATGTCGCCGGTCTCGAGCAGCGAGCGGCCCTTCACGCCGACGACCAGATCCTTGATGTCCTCGAAGGTGGCGTCGGCCTTGGTGGTCTCGATCTCGTGGACCCGCTTGGCGATATCGTTCTTGTAGATACGGGCCGTGTTGCGGAACTTGCGGTAGACCAGCTGGGTGTCGCGCTCGTTGCTCTCGACCAGCTTGCGCTTCACGTTCTCGTGGATCGGCGCTTCCTTGGTCGCCATGAACCGCGTGCCCATGTTGATGCCCTCGGCGCCCAGCGCGAGCGCCGCGACCAGGCCGCGCCCATCGCCGAAGCCGCCCGAGGCGATCATCGGGATGGTGAGCTGGTCGGCGGCGGCCGGCAGCAGCACCAGGTTCGGCACGTCGTCCTCGCCCGGATGGCCGGCGCATTCGAAGCCGTCCATGGACACCGCGTCGCAGCCCACCTGCTGGGCCTTCACGCCGTGGCGGACCGAGGTGCATTTGTGGATGACCTTCACGCCGGCTTCCTTGAACCACGGCATGTAGGGTTCCGGATTGCGCCCGGCGGTCTCGATGATCTTCACGCCGCCCTCGATGATGGCGCGGGCGTATTCATCATAGGGCGTCGGCCTCACGGTCGGCAGGATCGTCAGGTTGACGCCGAACGGCTTGTCGGTCATCTCGCGGCAGCGCGCGATTTCCTTGGCCAGGTCTTCCGGCGTCGGCTGGGTCAGCGCGGTGATGAAGCCCAGCGCGCCGGCATTGGCCACGGCCGACACCAGTTCGGCGCGGCCCACCCATTGCATGCCGCCCTGCACGATCGGGTATTTGATACCGAACTCTTCGGTGAAACGGGTCTTGAGCACGTGATTACCTCTTAGTTCGCCCCGGTGGGGATCTTGTTGAACGGCAGGTCCTTGTCGACCCTGATGTCGCCCGGCAGGCCCAGCACCCTTTCGGCGATGATGTTGCGCAGGATCTCGTCGGTGCCGCCCTCGATGCGGTGGGCGACGGCGCGGAAGAAAATCTCGTGGAACTGTCCGCCGTTCACCGCCAGGTCCTTCTGGCTGATGACGCCGTAAGTATCCTGAATGTCGAGCATGGTCGAGGCCATGTTCAGCCGGTTGACGCCCAGCACCAGCTTGCTGATCGAGGCTTCCGGTCCGGGCGCCTGGCCGCGGGACAACGCCGAAATCATCCGGTACGAGGTGTTGCGCAGGCCGGCCGAGCGGATGTACCAGTCGGCCATCTTCTCGCGCACGGACTGGTCCTCGATGGCGGGACCGTTCTCGCCTTCGAGCACCTTGATCATCTCGAACATCTCTTCGAAATTGGTCGGGAAGCCGCCGCCCACCGCGAGACGCTCGTTCATCAGCGTGGTCAGGGACACCTTCCAGCCGTCGCCCACCGCGCCGAGGCGCTGGCTGTCCGGGATGCGGACATCGGCGAAGTACACCTCGTTGAAGTCGGACCGGCCGGACACCTGCTTGATCGGCTTGATGGTCACGCCGGGCGAGCGCATGTCCAGGTAGAACATGGTCAGGCCCTTGTGCTTGGCCACGGTCGGATCGGTGCGGGTGATCAGGATGCCGTAGTCGGCATAGTGGGCGCCCGAGGTCCAGATCTTCTGGCCGTTGATCACCCACTCGTCGCCCTGCTTCTCGGCGCGGGTGCGCAGACCGGCAAGGTCGGAACCGCTGCCGGGCTCGGAGAACAGCTGGCACCAGATCTCCTCGCCGCTGGCGATCTTGGGCACATGGCGCGCCTTCGCCGCCTCGGAGCCGTGCGCCATGATCGTCGGGGCGCACATGCCCTGGCCGATGATGAACACGCCGCCGAGCTGGCCCAGCTCGCCCTCTTCCTGCGACCAGATCACCCGCTCGATCGGCGTCGCGCCCCGGCCGCCGAATTCCTTCGGCCAGTGGATGCACGCCCAGCCGGCGTCATACTTCTTCTTCTGCCAGTCCTTCGACACCTTGATGGCGTCGGTGTCGCGGCCGGTGCGGTTCTGCCAGCCCTCGGCCGGACGGTTCGCCGCGATCCACGCCTTCGCCTGTGTCCGGAAGCTTGCTTCCTCCGGGGAATCGTTGAAATCCATGGTGGCCTCCGGTTACGCGGCGTTCCGCTCTTCGAGACGGCTGATCAGGCGGTCCTTCCAGCGCGGCAGGCTGCCCAGCACCAGGCTCAGCACCTTCGAGCGCCGGTAATGCAGGTGGCAGTCGAACTCCCAGGTGAAGCCCATGCCGCCATGCACCTGGATGTTCTCCTTGGAGCACTCGTGATAGGCCTCGGTGGCGCTGACGCGGGCCGTGGCGGCGGCGATTGCCAGCTCGGGCGCATCGGTCGATAGTGCCCAGGCGCCGTAATAGGAGTTCGAGCGCGCCAGCTCGGTCGCCACATACATGTCGGCCAGCTTGTGCTTGATCGCCTGGAACGAGGCGATCGGACGGCCGAACGCATAGCGGCCCATGGCATAGTCGCGCGCCATCTCCAGCGCGGCCTGCGAACCGCCGACCTGCTCGAAGGCGTACAGCACCGCCGCGCGGTCGAACACCTTGTCGAGGATCGCCCAGCCCTGCCCGGCCGCGCCCAGCGGCTCGGCGGCGGCGCCGTCGAAGCTGACCTTGGCGTGGCTGCGGGTGGGATCGACGGTCTCGACCGTCTCGGCCTTCACGCCGGCGGCCTTCATGTCGACGATGAACAGCGAGATCGAGCCCTCGTCATTGCCCGCGCCGGTCCTGGCAGCGACCACCGCGTAGTCTGCCACGTCGCCATCGGTGACCGGCAGCTTCACGCCGGTGAGCTTGCCGCCGGCGGCCGAGGTCTTGATGGTCTTGGGCGTCACGGCGCCGGCGCCTTCGGACAGCGCCAGCGCGCCGATGATCGCGCCTTCGGCGACCTTGGGCAGGTATTTCTGCTTCTGCTCCTCGGAGCCGCCGACCAGCACCGCTTCGGCGAAAAGGTAGACCGTCGACGAGAACGGGATCGGTGCCACCGCGCGGCCCAGTTCCTCGGCGATCACGCACAGCTCCAGGTAGCCCAGGCCCAACCCGCCATATTCCTCGGGGATCGAGGCGCCCAGCCAGCCCATCTCGGCCACGCCCTTCCACAGCTCCGGATGGTAGGGCTCGTTGCCGTCGAGGATGCGGCGCACGTCCTTGGGCGTGCACTTGCTCGACAGGAAGCCGCGAGCCTGCTCCTTCAGCAGCTTCTGGTCGTCGGAAAATTCGAAGTTCATGGATCTATTCCCCTGCTTTCTTCTGTTCCTGGGTGCGGTAGTCGCCGAACGTCTCGTCGCGCTTGGTCAGCGCCTGGGTGACGCCCTTGCGGAGTTCGGCCCGATAGGTCTGCGATGTCTCGGTGAAGAAGGCCAGCGCCTGTACCTCGGTGCCGGCGCGGATCGCCGCGCGCATGCCCATGATCTCCATGGCGTGGTGGATGCTGCGCTTGTTCATCTGCTGGATGTCGGTCGGCACCTTGGCGACTCGCTCGGCATGCTCGAGCACCTTGGCTTCCAGCTCGTCGGCCGGATAGGCGCGGTTGGCGAAGCCCTTGTCGACGGCCTCGATGCCGTTCATGGCGTCGCCGGTGAGCATCAGCTCCATGGCGTGCCGCATGCCGAGCATCCATGGGTGGAACTGCATGTCGGGCGGGCTCATGGTGCGCACCGGCGGATAGCCGATCTGCGCGTCCTCGGCCACATAGACCAGGTCGCAGGCCGTCGCCAGCTCGGTGCCGCCGGCCAGGCAGTAGCCATGCACCTGGGCGATCACCGGCTTGGCCAGGTCCCAGATGGTGAACCAGCCCTGCACCACGTGGCGCGGCCAGTTGCCGATGCCGCCGGGTGTGTAATAGGGCTGCTCCTGGTTGTTCGCGCCCGCCAGGTCATAGCCGGCGCAGAACGCCTTGCCGGCGCCGCGCAGGATGGTGACGCGGATGCTCTCGTCGATGTCGGCCGCATGCAGCGCCTTGAACACCTCGCCGCGCAGGCCGTTGTTCATGGCGTTGCGCTTTTCTGGACGGTTCAGGGTGATGCGGCGCACGAACGGCGCGGGATCGTCCACCAGGATGAATTCGTAGTCGGACACGGCTCAGGCTCCCCAGCGGGACGGATATCTTCCCCAAGAAGACGGTGGGAGCACTTTAAAGAGTTTGAAAGGGGCCGCAAGCCCGGCCGGAGGGAAAAAGAACCGGTGGGTAACATCAAGGGTGACGGCCGGTGATACCAATATAACTTGTCATTCCGGCGGAGGCCGGGACCCAGACCGGCCGCTCCATTGGGTCCCGGGCTCCGCCGGGATGACCACAATTTATACGTACGTTCAATTTCTTTGAACCTACTCCCGCCCCGCCAGCGCGTAAAACCCGGCCGCGAAGTAGGGCACCATGCGGTCGAGGATGGCGTCGAAGTCAGAGGCGTCCACGAGATCGCCCGATTGGCGGTTGACGGCGCCGGTTTCGGCCAAGGCGTAGACGATGGCGCCCTGGAGGAAGAACACCGAATAGTGGACGTTGCGCGGCGACGCGGCCGGCAGCGCCCGCTTGAACGCCTCCGTATAAGCTTCGACCACCGGATCGTAGCGCTCGTTCATCGGTGCGAGGAAACCGTGGCTCTGCCTGGTGTTGGCGGTGTGCGACAGCAGCTGCAGGTAATGCTTCCAGCCCGGCCCACCCCGCATGGTGCGCTCGAACATGGGCTCGCAGAACGCCCGCACCAGCGCCTCGACCGACGACGGACGGCCGCCCGCCGCCGCGATGGCGCGCTCCAGCGACGCCATCTGCCGGCTGCTGTTCTCCTCGGCACGGCGGGCGATGACGTGGCGGAACAACTCTTCCTTCGGCCCGAAATGATAGTTGGCCAGCGCCAGCTCGACACCGGCATGCTTCGTGATGTCGCGAATCGACACACCGTAATAGCCGCGCTCGGCGAAAAGCTCCTCTGCGGCGTCGAGGATCTTGTCCTTGGTCGGCACCTTGGGCTCGTCGGCGGGTCGGCGCTCGATGTCGGCTATCTCCATGGTCCCCAATCCCTTTCGGCGAAGCAACCGCGCCGCCGACAAACCTGCCGGCGCGGCTGATATTGACTCTCTTGACAACAACCGGCCGTTTGAGCACGGTGTTGAACGATCGTTTAATTTTTGCACGATCGAACGGGTGATGGCAAGACAGAACGGGGACGGACCATGAGCACGGTGGACAATAGGCTTGATATGGAGCGCCCGGCGAAGATGCCGGAGCCCAGACTGCGCGGCGACATCATCGACGCCGACCGCTACATCTCGAAGGACTATTACGAGAAGGAGTGGCGCCGGGTCTGGATGCGCACCTGGCAGATCGGCGGCCTGTCCTATCACATGCCCGAGCCGGGCGACTATCTGAACACCACGCTGGGCCGCGAATCCATCCTGCTGGTCCGGCAGGAGAACGGCGGCGTCCGCGCCTTCTTCAATGTCTGCCAGCACCGCGGCGCGCGCCTGACCTTTGCCGACGAGGGCTGCGCGACGGACGGCTTCACCTGTCCCTATCATGGCTGGAACTGGGGCGCCGACGGCCTGCTGAAAGCCATGCCCGACGCCGACGACTTCCCCGGCGGCAGCCAGGTCGGCAAGCTGGGCCTGATCGACATGCCGTGCGAGGAGTTCGCCGGCTTCGTCTGGTTCAACATGGACCCGAACGCCATCCCGTTGCGCGAGGCGCTGGGCAGTTCCGGCGACGAGATCGAGGGCTACCGCATGGAGAACATGGTGCGGGTGCTGGCGCTGACCGCCGACGCCAATTGCAACTGGAAGGTCATCACCGATAATTTCAACGAGGGCTATCACGTCCAGGTGCTGCACCCGGAGCTGGCGCCCTATATCGAGACCGTGTTCTCGGAATGCCAGTTCGACCTGCGCGAGAATGGCACCAACAGCGGCTGGTTCCCGTCGCACCGCCCCACCGCCTCCTACAAGGGCGACGAGCCGCCCGCCGATGTGGCGGCGATGATGGAGAAGTGGGAGCTGAACCCGGCCGACTACCACGGCAACGCGCGGATGAAGCAGATCCGCCTGGATATCCAGCAGCAGAAGCGCAGGATCGGCCCGTCGAAGGGCTACCACCACTATGCGCACCTGAAGGACTACCAGCTCACCGACTATGTCATCTACAACATCTTCCCCAACAACGTGATCACGGTGGGCCCGGACGGCGTGCAGCTGCTGCGCCCGCGCCCGCACGCCACCGATCCGCAGAAATGCGAGTTCGACCACTGGTACTTCGTGCCGAAGATCGACGGCGTGACCACCGTCCCCTCACCCGCCGGCGGCCCGGACCTGCCGTTCGAGGACGCGCCTGTCGACCACTTCAGGTATGGCGAGAAGACGCTGGGCCGCACCAACGACCAGGATCTGTCAATCGCCGAGAACCAGCAGCTCGGCTTCAACTCGGCCGGCTACCGGGGCGCGAACCTGACCAACCAGGAGCGCCGCGTGCAGCATTTCCACGACACGCTGAACGATTACGTCGAGGGGCGGAAGTAGGGTTTCCATTCCCTCGCCCCTTGGGAGAGGGAGGGACCCGCGGCCGAAGGCCGTGGGAGGGTGAGGGGCGTTGCGTGGGAAGGGATTCAGGCTGGTGAGCGGCATCGACAACGCCCCTCACCCTACCCTCTCCCAGAGGGAGAGGGATTTGAGGACAATCCCATCAACTATCGCTTTTCCGCCTCCGTCAACTTCTCAAGCCCGATCTTCTGGTCGCCGTAGACCACCCATTCCAGCCCGTTGGCCTTGCTCTTCACATGGGCCGGACGCTTGTAGAACAGGCTGGCCCAGACGTCGAATGGGGTCACCGTCTCGCCCTCCTCGTAGAGGATACCGACGCCGACCAGGTCCTCGCTGATCGGGATGGTGCGGCATTTGGCCGGCGACTGGGTCACGCCGAGCACCGTCTCGCCCGCCGCGTCGACGCGCACGGTGACGAAGCCGCCGACGACTGCCTGATCCGCCGGATAGTCCGCGGGGAGCATGTAGATGATCCGCTCGCCGGTGTTCGCGTCGGTCATCGCCACGAGGTTGTACGAGGGCGCGCACCGGTCGATCGTCGCCTCGCGCGAGGTATAGACCGCCTTGATCAGCGCAATCTGGTCCTCGGTCGCCGCCCTGGGCGCGCCATGGGCCACATAAGTTTCCTTCAGCACGGTGTTGCCGCGCACCGCGATCTCGTAGAGCACCGCCCCGTTGCCCTCATGCGCGCCCAGGAAGCTGACGAGCATCCTGTCGCCATCGCGCGACACCACCCAGCCGCGCAGCCGTTCGTCGGCGTTGATGCCCGCCTCGCGCATAAAGGCCGCGGCCGCATTGCCGGCGTTGTCGTAGTCGAAGATGTCGCGGCCGATCCGCTTCGCTTGGTCGATAGCGGCGCTATACTGGCTGGGGACGTCGGAATCCTCGGTGTCCCTAGGCCCCGAGAGCACGAACCACAGCGTCAGCCCGGCGGCGATGGCCACGCCCGCCAGCGCCAGTCCCCATTTGAGGTCGATCTTCTTCATGCCAGCCCCTCGCCCCTGACCGCCATACGATAACCCGGCAGGGCCGTCCTTGTCGCGGGGCGCGCGGTCTGCTAACCAACCGCCATCCTCCCGAAGAAGAGCACAGCATGATACCGCGCTATACCCGTCCTGAAATGGCCAGCATCTGGGAACCGGAAACCAAGTTCAAAATCTGGTTCGAGATCGAGGCCCATGCCTGCGACGCGCTGGCCGAACTGGGCGTGATCCCGAAGGAAGCGGCGAAGGCCGTCTGGGAGCGCGGCGCCTTCGAAGTGGACCGGATCGACGCCATCGAGCGCGAGGTGAAGCACGACGTCATCGCCTTCCTCACCAACCTGGCCGAGCATGTCGGCCCGGAAGCCCGCTTCGTGCACCAGGGCATGACGTCATCTGACGTGCTCGACACCTGCCTCAACGTCCAGCTGGTGCGCGCCGCCGACCTGCTGATCGAGGACACGGACAAGCTGCTGGCGGTGCTGAAGCGCCGCGCCTTCGAGCACAAGGACACCGTCACCATCGGCCGCAGCCACGGCATCCACGCCGAGCCGACCACCTTCGGCCTGAAGCTGGCCCAGGCCTATGCCGAGTTCAGCCGTAACCGCGAGCGGCTGGTGGTCGCGCGCAGGGAAGTCGCCACCTGCGCCATCTCCGGCGCCGTCGGCACCTTCGCCAACATCGACCCGAGGGTCGAAGAGCATGTGGCCAAGGCCCTGGGCCTGGAGGTAGAACCGGTTTCAACGCAGGTCATCCCGCGCGACCGGCACGCCATGTTTTTCGCGGTGCTGGGCGTGGTCGCCAGCTCGGTCGAGCGGCTCGCCACCGAGATCCGCCATTTGCAGCGCACCGAGGTGCTCGAGGCCGAGGAATATTTCTCGCCGGGCCAGAAGGGCAGCTCAGCCATGCCGCACAAGCGCAACCCGGTGCTGACCGAGAACCTCACCGGCCTTGCCCGGCTCGTGCGCATGGCGGTGGTGCCGGCCATGGAGAACGTGGCGCTGTGGCACGAGCGGGACATCTCGCATTCATCGGTCGAGCGCGGCATCGGCCCGGATGCCACGGTGACGCTGGACTTCGCGCTGGTGCGCCTCGCCGGCGTGATGGACAAACTGCTGGTCTATCCGGAGAACATGCAGCGCAACATGGACAAGCTGCGCGGACTGGTGTTCTCGCAGCGCGTGCTGCTGGCGCTGACCCAGGCCGGCGTATCGCGCGAGGACAGCTATTCCATCGTCCAGCGCAACGCCATGAAGGTGTGGGATGCAGCCAACAAGGGCGGCGACGCCGATTTCCTCGCCCTGCTGAAGGCCGATCCGGGCGTGATCATCCCGGACGCCGAACTGGAAGCCGTGTTCGACCTGGGCTACCACACCAAGCACGTGGACACGATTTTCAGGCGGGTGTTCGGGGAAGCGTGACGGCCGCGTCAGCCCGAAAGGGCGACGCCCTCAGGCGACTTCGCTGGCGATCTGCTGCTTGGCGACCGTCATCAGGTCGTCCATTTCCTTTCGGATGCGGTACTCGGTGACCGAGACCAGCTTGGCGTCGAGGTCTGTCTTGATCTTGCGGAATACATCCTCGTCGCCGGCTTCCTGGAAATCGGCCTTCACCACCGAGATCGCATACTCCGCGGCGGCGTCGCCGGTGATGCCCATTTCGCCCGCCGCCCACAGCCCCAGCAGCTTGTTGCGCCGGGCCATGACCTTGAACTGAAGCTCCTGGTCGTGGGCGTACTTCGACTCGAAGGCTTTCTCGCGGTTGTCGAACTGGGTCATGGCGTGTGGCTCCCGACGGGTGACTGGAGAATTGATAACCAGATAGCGAGCGGGGTGCCTATAATCAACCGTGTAAATGGATTGTCGGAACCGCGTGATTGCTCTATGGTCCCGCGCTCCAAATCTGCCCCATATTGCGGCAAGGAATCAGCCAATGAGCCGGCGCCGGCAAATCTACGAGGGCAAGGCCAAGGTCTTGTTTGAAGGCCCTGAGCCCGGAACGCTCGTCCAGTACTTCAAGGACGACGCCACTGCGTTCAACAACAAGAAGAAGGGCACGATCACCGGAAAGGGCGTGCTCAACAACCGTATTTCCGAATTCATCATGCTGCGCCTGGGCGAGATCGGCATTCCGACCCATTTCGTGCGCCGCCTGAACATGCGCGAGCAGCTGGTGCGCGAGGTCGAGATCATCCCGATCGAGATCGTGGTGCGCAACGTGGCCGCCGGATCGATCGCCCAGCGCCTGGGCATCGCCGAGGGCACGCCGCTGCCGCGCTCCATCGTCGAGTACTTCTACAAGAACGACGAGCTCAATGACCCCATGGTGGCCGAGGAGCACATTACCGCATTCGGCTGGGCGACGCCGCCCGAGCTGGACGAGATCATGGCGCTGGCACTGCGGGTCAACGACTTCCTCAGCGGCCTGTTCCTGGGCATCGGCATCAAGCTGATCGACTTCAAGCTGGAGTTCGGCCGGCTGTATGACGACCAGGACCAGATGCGCATCGTGCTGGCCGACGAGATCAGCCCGGACAATTGTCGGCTGTGGGACCTGCACACCCAGGAAAAGATGGACAAGGACCGCTTCCGCCGCGGCCTTGGCGGCGAGGCGGAAGCCTATCAGGAAGTGGCGCGCCGGCTGGGCATCCTGCCGGAAAGCGGCCCCAGCGACATGAAGGGACCGGAGGTCATGCAGTGAAGGCACGGGTTCACGTAACGTTGAAATCAGGCGTGCTCGACCCGCAGGGCCGGGCCATCCAGCACACGCTGGGCTCGCTCGGCTTCGGCGGCGTCAGCGACGTGCGCCAGGGCAAATACCTGGAACTGGACCTGGCCGAGACCGACCGCGACGCGGCCGAGCGTTCGGTCAGGGACATGTGCGAGAAGCTGCTCGCCAATACCGTCATCGAGAACTACAGCATCGACCTGGTGGAATGAAGCCGGCCGTCATCGTATTCCCCGCCTCGAACTGCGACCGGGATGCCGCCGTCGCCATCGAGAAAATCTGCGGCGTGAAGCCGCTCATGGTCTGGCACGGCGACAGCACGCTGCCGGACGTCGACCTCATCGTGATCCCGGGAGGCTTCTCCTTCGGCGACTATCTGCGTTGCGGCGCCATGGCCGCCCGCTCGCCGGTGATGCGCGAGGTGGTCGCCCGCGCCAACAACGGCACGCCGGTGCTGGGCATCTGCAACGGCTTCCAGGTGCTGACCGAGGCGGGCCTGCTGCCGGGCGCGCTGATGATGAATGCGCACCTGAAGTTCGTCTGCAAGGACGTGGCGCTGAAGGTCGAGAGCAACCAGTCCATGTTCACCAGCCGCTACCAGGCCGGCGAAGTGGTCACCTACACGGTCGCCCATCATGAGGGCAACTACTTCGCCGACGACGCCACGCTGGACCAGATCGAGCAGAACGGACAGGTGGCGTTCCGCTATCTCGATAACCCGAATGGCGCGCGCAACGACATCGCCGGCATCTTCAACAAGGAACGCAACGTGCTGGGGCTGATGCCGCATCCGGAACGCATGATCGAGCGGGACCTGGGCGGCGCCGACGGCGCCCGCATGTTCGAAAGCCTGGTGGCGTCCCTATGAGCGCGATCACGCCCGAAATCGTAGCCGAGCACGGCCTGAAGCCCGACGAGTACGAGCGCATCGTCAAGGCCATGGGCCGCGAGCCCAACATCACGGAACTCGGCATCTTCTCGGTGATGTGGTCCGAGCACTGCTCGTACAAGTCGTCGCGCCGCCATTTGCGCAAGCTGCCGACCGAGGCGCCGTGGGTGATCTGCGGCCCCGGCGAGAACGCCGGTATCATCGACATCGGCGACGGCCAGGCCGCCATCTTCAAGATGGAAAGCCACAACCATCCCAGCTTCATCGAGCCCTACCAGGGCGCGGCGACGGGCGTGGGCGGCATCCTGCGCGACGTGTTCACCATGGGCGCGCGGCCGGTGGCCAATCTGAACGCCCTGCGCTTCGGCAGCCCGGACCATCCCAAGACAAGGCACCTGCTGGCGGGCGTGGTCGCGGGCATCGGCGGCTATGGCAACTGCGTCGGCGTGCCGACCATCGGCGGCGAGTGCGACTTCCACCCCGCCTACAACGGCAACATCCTGGTCAACGCCATGACCGTGGGCATCGCCGACACCGACAAGATCTTCTATTCGGCCGCCGCCGGCATCGGCAATCCGGTGATCTATGTGGGCTCGAAGACCGGGCGCGACGGCATCCACGGCGCGACAATGGCGTCGGCCGAGTTCGGCGAGAATTCCGAGGAGAAGCGCCCGACGGTGCAGGTCGGCGATCCCTTCACCGAGAAGCTGCTGATCGAGGCGTGCCTGGAGTTGATGGCGACCGACGCCATCGTCGCCATCCAGGACATGGGCGCCGCCGGCCTGACGTCGTCGTCGGTCGAGATGGGCTCGAAGGGCGAGGTCGGCATCGAGCTCGACCTCGACAACGTGCCGCAGCGCGAAACCGGCATGACGCCCTACGAGATGATGCTGTCGGAAAGCCAGGAGCGCATGCTCATGGTGCTCAAGCCCGGCCGCGAGGCCGAGGCCATGGCGATCTTCCGCAAGTGGGACCTGGACTTCGCCGTCATCGGCAAGGTCACCGACACAAGGCACCTGGTGCTGAAGCACAAGGGCGAGATCGTCGCCGACATCCCGCTGGGCCCGCTGGTCGACGATGCGCCGAACTATGACCGGCCCCATGAGGCGACCGAAAAGCAGGACGTGCTCGGCCCCGACGCCTTCACCGCGCCCGAGAGCAACGCGGACGCGTTGCGCGAGCTGCTGGCGACGCCGGATCTCGCTTCCAAGCGCTGGATCTACGAGCAATACGACCACATGGTCATGGGCGACACCATCGGCCGCCCCGGCGGCGATGCCGGCGTGGTCCGCGTCCACGGCACCCGGAAGGCGCTGGCCATCACCACAGACTGCACGCCGCGCTACTGCAAGGCCGATCCGGTCGAGGGCGGCAGGCAGGCGGTGGCCGAGACCTGGCGCAACATCACCGCGACCGGCGCCATCCCGCTCGCCATCACCAACTGCCTGAACTTCGGCAACCCGGAAAAGCCCATCATCATGGGCCAGTTCGTCGGCTGCCTCGAGGGCATGGCGGAAGCCTGCCTGGCGCTCGACTACCCGGTGATCTCGGGCAACGTGTCGCTCTACAACGAGACCAACGGCCAAGCCATCCTGCCGACGCCCGCCATCGGCGGCGTGGGCATCCTGACCAACTACGAGCAGCGCGCCTCCATCGCCTTCGCCGCCGAGGGCGAGACCATCGTGCTGATCGGCGACACCGAGGGCCATCTGGGCCAGTCGCTCTATGCCCGCGAGCTCTGCGGCCGCGAGGACGGCGCGCCGCCGCCCGTCAACCTGTCCGCGGAACGCAGGAACGGCGATCTGGTGCGCGGCCTGATCATGACTGGCGTCGCCACGTCGTGCCACGACGTCTCCGGCGGCGGCCTGCTGGTCGCCATCGCCGACATGGCCATGGCCTCTCGTATCGGCGCCACGCTGGACTACGACCGGGGCGGCGTTCCGTCCTATGCGTTCCTGTTCGGCGAGGATCAGGGCCGCTACGTCATCACCACCAACAGCCCGGAGCTGGTGCTCGAGCAGGCGGCCGTCGACGGCGTCAATGCATCGGTGATCGGCGTCACCGGCGGTGCGACGTTGAAAATCTCCGAGTTCGATTCCATATCAGTGGCCGAACTGACCCAGGTCCACGAAGGCTGGCTGCCAGCCTACATGGCCATTCCCTGACCCAGGAGCCGATCGCCCATGGCGATGGATGCGCACGACATCGAAAAGCTGATCAAGGAAGCCCTGCCCGACGCCACGGTCACCATCGAGGACCTGCGCGGCGACGGCGACCACTATGCGGCCCACGTGATTTCCGAAGCGTTCCGGGGCAAGAATCGGGTACAACAGCACCAGATCGTCTACAAGGCCCTGCAGGGCAACATGGGCGGCGTGCTGCACGCGCTGGCGCTGCAGACCTCCGTACCGGAATAGGATCCAACGATGAGCGACAACCCCGTTTTCGAGTACATCCAGTCCGAACTGGCCGCCAACGACATCGTGCTGTTCATGAAGGGCTCGCCGCTGTTTCCGCAATGCGGCTTCTCGGCCACCACGGTCGAGATCCTCAAGCGCATGAACGTGCCATTCAAGGGCATCAACGTGCTGGCGGACGACGACATCCGCAACGGCATCAAGGAATTCAGCGACTGGCCGACCATTCCCCAGCTTTACGTGAAGGGTGAGTTCGTCGGCGGCTGCGACATCGTGCGCGAGATGTACGAGACCGGCGAGCTGCACGAATACATGAAGTCCAAGGGCTTCGACCCGGAATACGTGTAGGGCTGCACGGCCCTCCCCAGCTTGTCACCCCGGACTTGTTCCGGGGTCTGTGGGAATGCAACCAGGAAAGTTACCGCGTTGGCACAGGCAGCGGTGCACGCGGCCCGACACGCTCTCTCGCGGATAGACAGACCCCGGAACAAGTCCGGGGTGACAACGAGAGGGAACATCAGCCCCTATCGAACCCGTAGGACCGCTCCACTCCGCACACATCGAGCCTGAACCAGGCGTAGAACCGCTCGCGGCCCATCGCCTGCGCGCCGAGGTGCTCGGCGTTGGCGCGCCATGCTTTCACCGCGCCCTCGGTCGCCCAATAGCTCACCGTGATCCCAAGCCCATCCTCGTCCCGCACGCTGTCATGGCCGAGATAGCCGGGCTGGGCGCGGGCCAGTTCCTCCATGCGGTCGGCCATCGCCCCGTAGCCGTCGGGGTCGCGCAGCCGCGAGGTGAAGATGACGGCGTAGGCGCCTTTTTCCATGGCGTGGCCCCTTCACAATAGTGACACTGGCGGTCTGCTATGGATTGCCAGAAACTCTACCTTACCGCCAGCCGGAAGCACCCATGCGCGACGATGACGAGTACTGCGACCGCCCCTTCGCTTCGCCCACCTTCGCCGAAATCGTCGACCGCCGGCTCAGCCGCCGCGCCGTCCTGAAGGGCGGCCTCGTCGCGACCGCCGCGCTGGCGACCGTCAGCCCCATGGCGCTGATGGCGGCCGAGAAGGCGCAGCAAGCGCCATTCTCGTTCAAGGAGATCGAGCGCGGCGTCGACGAAACCCACCACGTGGCCGATGGCTACGACGCCGACGTGCTGATCCGGTGGGGCGATCCGGTGCTGCCGGGCGCGCCGGCGTTCGATCCGTCGAACCAGTCGGCCGAGGCCCAGGCCAAGCAGTTCGGTTACAACAACGACTTCGTCGGCTATGTGCCGCTGCCGCAGGGCTCGAAGAACGGCGAGCATGGCCTGCTGTGCGTGAACCACGAATATGTATCGGCCGAGGTCATGTTCCCCACCCAACCCGAGGACGCCAGCGACGCGGCGAAGGCTGCGTGGAAGAAGAAGCGCGCCGAGATCGAGATCAAGGCCCATGGCGGCTCGGTGATCGAGATCAGGAAGGAGGGCGGCGCGTGGAAGGTGGTCGAAGGCAGCAAATATGCCCGCCGCGTCACCTCGGACACGCCCATGACCATCGCCGGCCCCGCCGCAGGCCACGACTGGATGAAGACCAAGGCCGATCCCACCGGCACGAAAGTGTTGGGCACCATCAACAACTGCGCCGGGGGCATCACGCCCTGGGGTACCTACCTGATGGCCGAGGAGAACTACAACAAGTACTTCTCCGGCAGCCTGGCGGACGACGACCCGCGCGCCGTCGCCTATTTCCGCTATTCCATGCCATCGGGAGGGACCTGGGCCGCGGCCGGCGACCGCTTCGACGTGGGCAAGGAGCCCAACGAGCCGTTCCGCTTCGGCTGGGTGGTCGAGGTCAACCCGTTCGACCCGCACTCGACGCCGGTCAAGCATACGGCGCTGGGCCGGTTCTCGCACGAGGGCGCCGAATCGATCCTCGGCAAGGACGGCCGCGTGGTCGTCTACATGGGCGACGACACCCGCTTCGAGTACCTCTACAAATATGTCTCCGATGGCCGCTACGACCCGAAGAAGGGTGTGGCCAATAGCGCCCTGCTCGACAAGGGCACGCTCTATGTCGCCAAATTCAGCGATGACGGCACCATGACCTGGCTGCCGCTGTTGCACGGCAAGGCCCGCCTCGATGCGTCCAATGATTTCGACAGTCAGGCCCGCGTGCTGATCGAGGCGCGCCGCGCAGCCGACCTGCTGGGTGCGACGCCCATGGACCGGCCCGAGGACGTGGAGCCGAACCCGGTAACCGGCAAGGTCTACGCCATGCTGACCAACAACTCCCAGCGCGGCCAGAACGGCATGGCGCAGGCCGACGGCGTCAACCCGCGCGGCGAGAACACCGCCGGCCACATCGTCGAGATGACGCCCGACGGCGGCGACCATACGGCAACGACCGCCCGGTGGGAGATCCTGGTGCGCTGTGGCGACCCGAAGCGCGACGGCATTGGCGCGGTGTGGAACCCGGCCACCAGCGAGAACGGCTGGTTCTCCGCCCCCGACAACTGCGCCGTCGACCCGGACGGCAATCTTTGGATCGCCACCGACCAGGGCGACAATTGGACGTCGAACTCGCTGAAGACCGATCCCGACCAGCCCAAGGGCGAGATTCCCAAGGGCATCAGCGCCGACGGCATCTGGGCGCTGGAGACCCAGGGCAACCGCCGTGGCACCGGCAAGATGTTCTACCGCGTTCCGATCGGCGCCGAGATGTGCGGCCCGCGCTTCACGCCCGACGGCCAGACCCTGTTCGTCGCCGTCCAGCATCCGGGCGACGACAGCTGCGACAAGTGGCCGCTGTTCAAGGGCCCGTCGACCTTCGAGAACCCCGGCACCCGCTGGCCCGACTTCAAGGAAGGCATGCCGCCGAGGCCTTCGGTGGTGGTGATCACGAAAAAGGGCGGCGGCCGGATCGGGGCCTGATCGTCGCCAAAAACAAAACGGGCCGGATTTGCATCCGGCCCGTCTGAAACTTTATGGCATCAAACTCAGCGCGAGTAGAACTCGACGACCAGGTTCGGCTCCATGTGGACGGCATAGGGCACGTCGCCCAGCTTCGGCGTGCGCACGAAGGTTGCGGCCATGGCCTTGTAGTCCACGTCGAGATATTCGGGGGTGTCGCGCTCGGCCGATTCGACGGCTTCCAGCACCACCAGCAGCTGCTTCGACTTGTCGCGCAGCGAGATCACGTCGCCCTCGCGGACGCGGTAGGACGCTATGTTCACGCGCTTGCCGTTCACCAGCACGTGGCCGTGGTTGACGAACTGGCGGGCGGCGAAGACGGTCGGCACGAACTTGGCGCGGTAAATGACCGCGTCCAGCCGGCGCTCCAGCAGGCCGATCAGGTTCTCGCCGGTGTCGCCGCGCATGCGGACGGCTTCGGCATAGATGTTGCGGAACTGCTTTTCCGTGATCGAGCCGTAGAAGCCCTTCAGCTTCTGCTTGGCCATCAGCTGGTTGCCGAAATCCGACGGCTTGCGGCGGCGGCGCTGGCCGTGCTCGCCCGGCGGATAGGACCGGTTGTTCACCGGGCTCTTGGGACGGCCCCAGAGGTTCTCGCCCAGACGGCGATCGATCTTGTACTTAGCGTTGATCCGCTTGGTCATTCAGCCGTTCTTCTCGGTTCGCGTTCGTGCAAAAGACAATCGCGGGCATCGCTGCCCGCTTGGGTGGGCGCACTATACGCAGCACAAAGGCGATGTCAAACGCTTAGAGGCGGGTTTCGTAGGGGCCCTCTTTCTCGATGCCGTCACGCATCCCGGGAAAGCCAGTTCTCCAGGGACAGCCCCGGGACGTCGCGGAAATCGACCATGTTGTCGGTGACGAGGACGGAGACGGTACTGATCGCATGGGCTGCAATCATCCTGTCGAAATCCCGCCCCTTCACCCAGCCGCACTGCGCGATGATATGGCCGTACGCCCGTGCCGCCGCCGCGTCGAATGGCAGGATCGGGAGCGCTCCCAGCAACACGTCCAGCCGTGCACGCCTTATCGCCGAAAAATCGGGATTGCGGTAAACGCCGCGTTCGAGTTCCGCCAAGCTCAGGGCGGACAGCAGCACCTGCCCATCGTGTTCCGCCAGCCTGTCCAGCACCGAATCCGTGCCGTCACGCGCATGGATCGCGATGTTGGTATCGATGAGGTAGCCCATCGGACGCGGTGCCGTCAGTCCTGGCGACGCTCGGGAACCTCGATAGGATCCCGATGCTCGACAGACGGCGGCCTGGGCATCGCCCGCAGGTCGGCGATGGCGTCGTGCAGGCTGGAGCGCGCCGGGAAAATCGTGATCACGTCGCCTACGCGGCTGATTTCCAGGTCAACTTGAATGTCGGCATATGCCATTTCGGCCGGGATTCGAACGGCTTGGCTGTTACCGGATTTGAACGCTTTGGTACGAGACATGGAATCACCTCGCGAGTCTCTGGCCACATCAAGATAGCCTCGCACCATGCGGCGTCAATCCCTGTATATACGCGCGTAACCGGCGGATACGCACAAGGATTGGAAGTAACGGCTGACCCCGGCCTCACACCTGCGGCAGGCGCATGATCTCCGGCGCGCCGTCCATGAATTCACCCATGGCGCGGCCCAGTTCCTTGAAGTGGGGATAGCCGCGGTGCGCCTTCATGGCGTCCTCGCTCTCGTAGCGCTCGACGAAGACGAACTGCAGCGGGTCATCGGTGCTGTGCAGCTCATAGAACAGGCAGCCCGGCTCGTTGGCGTTCACCGCCGCCGACAGCGCCTTGGCGGCCTTCACGAAGTCGTCGGCCTTGCCGTCCTTCGCCTTGATCTTGGCGACGATGCACCACGTGGTCATGAGTTCCTCCCCTTCAGTCAGTCGTTCTTGACGCCCCGAGTCTTATACGAAGACAGGGCGACGATGATACCCCGAAGCGTGCGCACGTCCTGCTCGCGCAGGTCGGCGCGCTGCCACATGTTGCGCAGGTTGAGGATCATGCTGGGACGCTTGGCCGGCGGGAACAGGAAGCCGGCCTGATCCAGCGCCTGCTCCATGTGCTCCATGAAGCCGACAAGCTCCTCCTTGGTCGCCGGCCGCGAGCGGTCGTCGACTGCCGGCTCGGCAACGGTCCCACCGGTCGCCATCATCCATTCGTAGCCCAGCAGCAGCACCGCCTGGGCGATGTTGATCGAGGCGTAGTTGGGATTGGTCGGGATGGTGACGACGGCATCGGCCAGCGCCACGTCCTCGTTGGCAAGGCCCGAGCGCTCGCCGCCAAACAGGATGCCGGTCTTCTGCCCCTGCCCGCTCCGCGACCACAGATCCTCCGCGGTGGCGCGCGGCGTCAGCACCGGCTTGATCATGCCGCGCTGGCGGGCCGTGGTGGCGACCACGTAGTGCAGGTCGGCGATGGCGTCCTCGGTGGTCCGGAACACGGTCGCGTTGTCGAGGATATCGGTGGAGCCCGCCGCCATGGGCACGGCGTCGGGATTGGGCCAGCCGTCGCGGGGACGAACCAGGCGCAGGTCGGTCAGGCCGAAATTGTTCATGGCCCGCGCGGCGGCGCCGATGTTCTCGCCCATCTGCGGGACGACGAGGATGACCGCCGGCCGGTTCACCGGGAGATTTGGCAAGGCCGGGTCTAGCCCCGGCGCCGCCAGAGCGGCTGGCCTTCGTCGGCCGACGGCTGGTAGGTGACCTTGAAGTCATCGAACGCCTTCAGCGCATCCTCGATGCTGCGGTCGCCGCGCACCTCGAAGGCGTCGAAGCCGACCCGGTGCATGAAGAAGATCTGGTCGCGCAGCACGTCGCCGGTCGCCCGCAATTCGCCCTTGTAGCCATAGCGGTCGCGCAGCAGCCGCGCCGTTGTGTAGGCCCGGCCGTCGCGGAAGATCGGGAAGTTCAGCGCAACGACCTCGAAATTGTCGAGGTCGGCGGCGATGTCGTCCGCATGCTCGCTGGAGGCGAGCCGGATGCCCAGGCCGCTGTTGCGGCGGCCGATCAGCGCCTCGCGCTCGGCCTTCCAGCGCGACAGCGTCACGATGATCTTGCCTTCGGGTAGCGGCGCGCCGTCCTCGACGTGCTGCCAGTCGTCCTCGACGATTTCCCGCTGCTTAATGATCCGCATAGACGCGTTCCTTGAAGGGTTCCATGCCGATGCGCCGGTAGCAGTCGATGAACCGCTCCTCGGGTTCGCGCCTGGCGACGAAGACCTCGATGACCTTTTCGATGGCGGGGACGATGTCGTGCTCGGAGAACGCCGGACCCATGATCTTGCCGATCGAGGCGTCGTCCTCCGGCGATCCGCCGAGGGTGACCTGATAGAACTCCTCGCCCTTCTTGTCGACGCCCAGGATGCCGATATTGCCGGCATGATGGTGGCCGCAGGCGTTGATGCAGCCCGAGATGTTGAGCCGCAGCTCGCCCAGGTCATGGACGAAGTCCAGGTCGTCGAACCGGTCGATCAGCCGCTGGGCGACCGGGATCGACCGCGCGTTGGCCAGGCTGCAATAGTCGAGGCCGGGGCACGCGATGATGTCGGTCAGGGTGTCGACCGTGGCGGTCGCGACGCCGAGCGCCTTCAGCTTCTCCCAGAGCTCGGGCAGACGCGAGGTCTCGACGTCGGTCAGCACCAGGTTCTGCTTGAAGGTCGTGCGCAACGTGCCGAGCGAATACTCGTCCGACAGGTCGGCGATGGCGTACATCTGGTCGGTGGTCGCATCGCCGGGCGCGACGCCCTTGGGTTTCAGCGAAATGGTGACGATGGAATAGCCCGGCACCTTGTGCGCGGTGACGTTGCGCTCATGCCACATCCTGAACGGCTTGTTGCCCGCGATCAGCGCGTCGACGGCGGCGTCGCCGTCCGGCAGCGTGCGATAGGCCGGCGGCGCGAAAAACGCCTTCATGCGCTCGATCTCGGCGTCTTCGAGCTCGAGTGAGCGGCTCATGTTCTGCGCGTAGTCGGCATCCACCTGGCGGCGGAATTCCTCGATGCCCAGCTCCTGCACCAGGATCTTGATGCGCGCCTTGAAGATGTTGTCGCGCCGTCCGTAGCCGTTATAGACCCGCATCACCGATTCCGAATAGGACAGCAGATGCTTCTTCGGCACGAAGTCCTTGATGACCTTGCCGACGATGGGGCTGCGTCCCATGCCGCCGCCGACGATGACCTGGAAGCCGGTCTCGCCGGCCTCGTTCTTCACCAGCCGGTAGGCCATGTCGTGGAAGTAGATGGCGGCGCGGTCGCGGGCGGCGCCGGTCAGCGCGATCTTGAACTTGCGCGGCAGGTACGAGAATTCGGGGTGGAAGGTGGACCACTGGCGCAGGATCTCGGCGTAGGGGCGCGGATCCTCCAGCTCATCCTTGGCGACGCCGGCGAACTGGTCCGTCGAGATGTTGCGGATGCAGTTGCCCGAGGTCTGGATGGCGTGCATCTCAACCTTGGCCAGATCCTCGAGCAGATCTGGCATCTCCTCCAGCTTGATCCAGTTGTACTGGATGTTCTGGCGGGTGGTGAAATGGCCATAGTCCCGGTCGTACTTGCGCGCGATCATGGCGAGCTGGCGAAGCTGCGTGGACGACAGCACACCGTAGGGAATCGCCACGCGCAGCATGTAGGCGTGGAGCTGCAGGTAGAGGCCGTTCATCAGCCGAAGCGGCCGGAACTCCTCCTCGGTAAGCTCGCCGCGCAGGCGCCGTTCCACCTGGCCGCGGAACTGGGCGTTCCGTTCGGCCAGAATCTCGTGGTCGAACTTGTCGTACTGGTACATGGCATCCCGCTCCTGGGCGTTTTCGCGCCCGCAAATCCCGGCGCTTGTTTACTCGTCCTCCGGTAAGATGGCAAGCCCATATTCACACTACATGTGCGTATATTCTATTATTATACATCATTAATTGTGTATTTTAATCGACTGGACCTGACCTGGGTACGATGTGAAACGCCATCATCCACCGGCGCCCCTGGCACGACGAGTTTTCCCGATGTCGCCTCCCAGCCGGCTTCATGCCGCGTGGCGATGAACGCGGCCCGTCGTTCGCGGACGAGGCCGCGCCGGCGTCACGGCGCCGCCTTGATCGTCGGCTTCAGGGCACCTCCGTCGAGGGCGTAGATCGCGTCCAGCCGCTCGCGGGCCTGGCGGACGATGTCTGGCTCGCGCCCCCACGCCACCACGTGTTCGTAGGACCGGACCGCCTCGACGATCTCGCCGCGCTTGAGACGGGTGTGCGCCGCGATCAGTTCGATCTCCTGGTTCATTGGCAGCAGGCGCTCGGCCCGTTCGATCTGGGCGAGAACCTCGTCGGGCGCCCTGCCCGGCCGGATCAGCCAGGTGCGCGCGACACCCGACAGCGACTGCGGGTGGTCGGGGTCGAGCGCCAGCGCCTTGCGGAAGGCACCGGTCGAGGCGGCGAGGAATGCTTCCCAACCAGGCTTTCCCGCGGCGACCAGCTCGGCCGCGCGGCGCAGCTGGAGCTCGCCCCTGAGGCTGAGCATGTCGGGGTCTCCGTCGGCGGCGGTGCCGGCATCGGCCAGTATCTTCTCGGCCTTTGGAAGGTCCTTGTTCGCGACAGCGACTGCGGCGAGCAGCGCCTTCGCCCGCATGTTGCCGGGATTAATGGCGATCGCGCCCTCGATCAGCTCGACGCCCTTCTTCTGCTCGGGCGAGAAATGCAGCAGCGTATAGGCAAGCTGCTCGCGCACTTCGTCCGCCGGCGGCACGCGGATGCTCGGCTGGGGCAGCGGCGCGTCCGGTCTGTCGAACCGCTCCACATCGTATTTCGCCATGCGCCGGTACTGGCGGATGTGGCGCGAGAACGCCTCGTCCGATTCGCCGAAAACGTCCTCGAACACCGGCACCGTGTCGACCATCGGCGTGTTGAGCCGGTCGAGGAATGCGTAGAGCTTGCCGCGCCGCTCCGGGTCGCTCATCAGGTAGTGAACAACCAGCCAGGACTCGGCGTTGAAGTCGCTGTTCTCGTGCCCGATCTCGTATCCCCTGGCGTTGAGCAGCGAGCCGATCGGGATGCGGCTGGTCTTGTCCAGCGTCAGCACCCGGTGCATGGGCGGCGCGCCGATCTTGTAACGACCGTCGCTGGCGATGTCGAAGGTGGACAGGAACTCGGCATAGCCTTCGTGGAACCACAGCGGATAGCGGCGCTTGGCATCGATCTCGAGCAGGTAGTGGACATATTCGTGGAAAACGCCGTCCATCCCGATCGCGCGGGTATTCGGCTTGGACCGGTAAAGCGGCCCATAGGCAGTGTAGGAGACCTGGAGGTTATCGGTGCCGTCAGGCGCGCGGGCCGCCAGGTTGACCGCCGCCAGGCCGCCGCGGTAGCTCTGCTGGAACGCGCCGAAAACTGCGTCCGTGCCGATCAGCGACTTCAGCTGGCTGGAGCCCGAAAGGGCGACGATATGGAACGGCAGCGGGTTCGATTCGATGTCGAGGCTGGTCGCCTCGATCACCAGGCGGCGGAAATCCTCGAGGTTCTGGATCAGGTAGCGGGCGCGGCCCTCGCCGGCATTGGTCAGCACCACGAAATTGGCCGTGCACGCTTCGGTCCACGAACCTTCGGCGACCCGGCTGACATCCGACGCCGCTGCGCAGGGGAAAGCCGCGGCGGCTGCGAACACCGCTGCGAGCACCAGCTTCCCGAGCGTCCTAGCGGCCATGCAGTCTATCCCCTTTACCGGACAAGAGATGTGGGGCTAGGGTCGGCCCGACAAGTGACAATCGGGAAACGGGAGAGTTCGGGTGGCACAGGTGACGGTACATTTCGATAAGATCGAGGAACTGGTCGGCAAGAAGCTCGGTACGTCCGACTGGCTGCTGGTGGATCAGGAGCGGGTCAACAAGTTCGCCGAGGCAACCGGCGATTTCCAGTGGATCCATGTCAATCCCGAACGCGCCGCCAAGGAATTTCCGGCGGGCGGGACGATCGCCCATGGCTATCTGACGCTGTCGCTGCTGCCAGGCCTGATGCAGGACATTTTGGCGGTTCAGGGCGTCGGCCACGGCATCAACTACGGCAGCAACAAGGTGCGCTTCACCAACATGGTGAAGGTCGGCTCGCGAGTGCGCGCCCACCAGACGCTGAAGAACGTGGAAAGCCGCAAGGACGGCGGCAAGCAGATGACCTATGAGGTCACCGTGGAAGTGGAAGGCCAGGACCGCCCGGCGCTGATCGCCGAGACCCTGGGCCTGATGTATCCCGGCACAGGCACCAACAGCCTGTCCAAGGAGTAAGATGCCGCAACAGTGGATCCGGCGGTTCGCCCAAGGCTACAGGGCCTTCCGCCAGAACTATTTCGAGAAG
>CALQFM020000056.1 GCA_943329845.2 Candidatus Kuenenia stuttgartensis
CAAGCACCCGGTCGCGCAAATCCTGCGAGTAGCTCTGCCCTGATCGCCAACCCATCGCCGCCTCCTTCGTGACGGCATCCTATGAATCACACGATCACACGGTTGGGAATCCCCTAAGTGATTCCGCTCAACGTGAGGACGCTCTAAGTGCACTGAAATTGACCAATCTCCTCAGGGACGCCCATGCTTGGCAGGAAGATAAGAATTGGTCTGGCTTTCATCTTGGTGTTGCTGCAGCCGGTTGCAATCGTAAGCGCAACCACACGCCCGACATTAAACGTGCCGATCGGCAAACAGCTAGAGTGCGTATCGGATCAGTTCATTGAAGAAAGGCTTGCACTCCGGTTGGGGTTCATTGCTTTAAGCAGGGCCACCAAGGGGACGAAGCCTGCGGTCGAATGTGGTGTTAAGCTCTGGCCTCTAGTAAGACACGAGCCTAGTCGGGATGCGGTTTCAAAGTATCTTTTGGCTGTTCTAACCATTGACCCGGTGGGTTTTATTAGCGCAATGACCCCCTACCAAGAGATTTTGGATGACTGGCTGTCTGACTTGGATATCACTGCCTTTACCTGGAGTGGAGAAGGGCCATGCGGCCTTGACCCCTACAAAGAGCGATTATTTCACGAAGTTGCCCAGGCGGAGAGCCTTCTGCCTGAGTCCTTGTCGGGCAACAAGATATCGCGCCGTTTAGAACATTTGCGATGCCATATGATTGAGTAGGTTACAGCGACAGCGCACTTTTCTCGACTTACCGCGCCGCAACCTTATCCCCGCAGCGCCTCTTCCACGAAATCCAGCCGGTCCTGGCCCCAGAACATCTCGCCGTCGACGAAGAAGGTCGGTGCGCCGAACGCGCCGCGGTCGGCGGCTTCCTGGACGTTGGCCTTCAGCTTGTCCTTGATGTCCTCGCGGGCGATGCCGGCCTGGTAGGCCGCCACGTCCAGTCCGGCTTCCTGCAGCAGCTTGGGCAAGACGTCGTCGGCGCCGATGTTGAGGCTCTTGAGCCACATGCCCTCGAACATGGCCTTGGCATAGGCCTCGAACTCGCCGCGTTCCTGCGCCACCAGCGCGCCGCGCAGCGCTGGGACGATCTTCACCTCGGCCATGTGCGGGTTGGGGTTGAGCGTCACGCCGTAGCGGCGGGCGAATCGCTGCAAATCCATGCCGCCATATTTGCCCTTGTTGGGCACGGTCATCGGCGGCCGGTTGCCAGTGAGCTGGAACAGGCCGAGTGTCAGCATGGGCCGCCACACCACCTCGCAGCCGGTGCGCTCGACGATGCCGGGCATGCGGGTCCACGCCAGATAGGTGGGCGGGCTCATGAAATCGAAGAAGAATTCGAGGGTCTTGCCCATTACCAGGGTTCCTTCCAGGGGCGCAGCTCGGTCTCGTGGGTCCAGGCGCTGCGGTGCTGTGAGTGGATGGCGAAGTAGGTGTCGGCGATGGCCTCGGGCGCTAGCACGCCGTCGGACGGCCGCTCCTCGAACACCTTCGGCATCATCTTGCGGATCAGCGGCGTGTCGATGGGGCCGTCGATGATGACGTGCGCCACATGGATGTTCTTCGGGAACAGCTCGCGCGCCATGGACTGGGCGAGCGCCCGCAGCGCGTGCTTGGAGCCGGAGAACGCCGCCAAATTGGCCTTGCCGCGCAGCGCCGACGTGGCGCCGGTGAACAGGATGGTGCCCTTCTCGCGCGGCTCCATGACCTTGGCCACCTCGCGGCCCATCAGGAAGGCGCCGAAGGTATTGACCCGCCAGACCCGCTCGTAGTCCGCCGCGGAATGCTGGGCGATGGGAGAATGGGTGCCGATCGCGGCGTTGTAGACCGCCACCTCGATGGGTCCGACCTCGCGCTCGATACGCGCCACCATGTCGACCATCTGGTCTTCCTGGGTGGAATCCACGCCGAATGCGTGCGCGGTGCCGCCCTCGGCGACGATCTCGCCGACCAGATGGTTCAGCTTGTCCACGTTGCGCCGGGCGACGCAGGCGGTATAGCCCGCGCGCGCGAAACGCCTGGCGATGGCGCCGCCCGTGGCGACGCCGGCGCCGACGACCAGGACGACCGGGTTCATGACGGGATCCGGTCGCCGTAGAGCTCCAGCAGGCCGCGCGGGTCGCAGTAGTCGACCCATTTGCGGATCTTGCCGCCCTTCAGGGTGAACACGCTGGACACCGGCAGCCTGAGCACTTCCTTGCCGTCCTTGTCGCGGTAGCTGTCGACGTGCTCGAAGAACACCAGGTCGTCGATGGCTTCCTGGGTGCCGAGCTTGGGGACGATCTTCACCACCGGCGCGTTGCCGCCGATGTCGCTGAACAGGATCTGCTTGACCTGCGCCTTGGTCATGGTCGGGAAGCCGGTCAGGCTGTAGGTGCCTTCCTCCGACAGGTACAGGTCGTAGCCGTCCCACACATGCTGGCGCGTGCCGCCCTCGAATGCCTTGTACAGCGCGATGATGATGCGAAGGTTGGTGAGGGCTTTCGGATCCCTGGGTGGCATTGGTCTCTCCTGCTGAGTTGCCGGCGGGACCTGCCGTGGCTCTCCCCTTCCCGTCCGGCGAATGAGCGGGCATGATAGGAATTGTCTGGACCGCAAGTCCAGCGGGGCCGACGGAGGAAATAACGAATGTCACGCTTCGCGATCTGCTGCGCACCGGTCGCGATCTGCTGCGCGCTGGCCGTGCTGCTGCCCGCGACCGGCTGGGCGGGAAGCTACCGTGCCGGCCCGCTGGGCGCCTGGGACCAGAACGGCGAGTTTTCCTGCGAGGGCGGCGACCTGCTGGTGTTTCCCGGTGGCGATTACGCCGTGGTGCCAGATGAGGCCGACGAACAGACCTTCGCCCTGATCGACAGCCGCAACGGACGCGCCAAGGTGGGCGGCAGCGCCGGGGCCGACCTGGAGAAGCTGAGAAGCGATCCCGCCATCTGCGCCGGTCCCGTCGACTGCGACGACTGGGAAGCGGTGGCCAACGCCATCAAGCAGTGCTGGCAGGACGACGGGCCGCTGAACCAGTAAGATAGCGTGGTCGAGCACACTCGCTGCTTGACTTGCCGGCGGCTGGCGGTATGGTCGCGCCCTTCAAATCGATGCGCGCCGCGCAATCAGGAGTCGTTACCATGGCGAAGCCGACCACCATCAAGATCCGGCTGGAGAGCACCGCGGACACCGGCTACTTCTACGTCACCAAGAAGAATCCTCGGACCATGACCGAGAAGATGAAGGTGAAGAAGTATGACCCGGTCGTGCGCAAGCATGTCGAGTTCAAGGAAGGCAAGATCCGTTAATCTTGCCTCCTGCGCCCGCCGGGGCGTGAGCCCGGCCATTTTCCATCCATGAACACCGAACGCGCCGAAACCATCGCGCTGCAGGCCCTTGCCTTTCTGGCAGCGGATGACGAGGCGCTGGGCGGCTTCGTGCATTTCACCGGCATCGGTATCGGCGAATTGCGTTCGGCCGCGTCCAATCCCGATATCCTCGCCGGCGTGCTCGACTACGTGCTGCAGGACGAGGCCATGCTGCTGGCGTTCTGCGCGGCGGCGGAAATCCGACCCGACGAGCCGGGCCGCGCCCGCGCCTACTTGCCGGGCGGCGACGTTCCCCACTATACCTGACTTCATGACCGTTCATCCCGATGTGCTCGAACAGGCCGACCGGATCGCCATCGATCCGCGCCGGCCCCTGATCCTTTCCGACGCCGACGAGGTGATCGTGCAGTTCGCCAGCGTGCTGGAGGAGTTCCTGCACGAGAACGAGCTGTACCTGGACCTCGCGAGCTTCGCCTTGACGGGCAACATCAAGCGGCGATCCGACGACGTGGCGATCGCCGCCGAGGAGGTTACGGCGCTGATCGGCCAGTTCTTCGTCGAGAAGACCGAGCATCAGCCCGCCGTTCCCGGCGCACCCGAGGCGCTGAAGGCGCTGTCGGCGAAGGCCCAGATCGTCATCGTCACCAACGTGCCGCTGCAGCAGCGCGAGGCGCGCGTGCGGTCGCTGAAGAAGCTGGGGATGGGCTATCCACTGATCGCCAATATCGGCCTGAAGGGCGCGGTGGTGAAGCACCTGGCCGACAAGGTCGAGGCGCCGGTCTATTTCATCGACGACATCCCGCCGAACATCGCCTCGGTCGCCAAGGCCTGCGAGAAGGTGCATTGCCTGCACTTCGTCCACGACGTGCGCCTCGGCAGGCTGCTGGGTCCGGCCGAGAACAGTCGGCACCGTGCCGACAACTGGCCCGACGCGGCCGCGTGGCTGACCGCCCACATGGAAGAACTGGGCTACTGACCCGTGCGTATCGGCATCGATCTCGGCGGTACCAAGATCGAGGCCATCGTGCTGGACGGCGACGCCGAGCGGTTCCGCCGCCGTGTGCCGACGCCGCGACCCTATGAGGCACGCATCGCCGCCATCGCCGGCCTCGTCGGCGAAGCCGAAAACGCTGTCGGCGCGCGCTGCACCGTGGGCATCGGCACGCCGGGATCGGTCTCGCCGCACACCGGCCTGATGCAGAACGCCGAGAACCTGGAAGGACGGGCGCTGCGCGAGGATCTGGCGGCGATGCTGAAGCGCGAGATCCGCATGGCCAACGACGCCGACTGCCTCGCCCTGTCCGAAGCCAGCGACGGCGCGGGCGCCGGGCACAAATTGGTGTTTGCCGCCATCCTGGGCACCGGCGTCGGCGGCGGCATCGTCGCCCATGGCCGGCTGCTCCACCGCGGCCCCAACGCCACCACCGGCGAATGGGGCCACAATCCCCTGCCCGCACCGGAGGATAACGAGCGGCCAGGGCCCGCCTGCTATTGCGGCAGGCACGGCTGCGTCGAAACGTTCCTGAACGGCAGGGGCCTGGCTCTTGCGTATCGTGAGGTGACCGGCGAGGACGCGGCGCCCGAGGACATCGCGCTGGGCGATTCGCCCGAGAAGACCGCCGCGCTCGACCGCTATGCCCTGCGGCTGGCCAGATCGCTGGCGACGGTGATCAACATCCTCGACCCGGACGTGATCGTGCTGGGCGGCGGCCTGTCGAACGTGGCGCGACTCTACGAGACCGTGCCGCCGCTGCTGCCCCGCTTCGTGTTCTCAGACGGCGTGAAGACGCCCATCGTGAAGGCGAAGCACGGCGATTCGAGTGGTGTCCGCGGCGCGGCGCGGCTGTGGGATATGGCCTAAACCATTCAAAAATAATCGTCATCCCCGCGCACGCGGGGACCCAGATGGGGAAAGGTACGAGGCATTCGTGCGCCTCAGTCACGAACAACCAGGCCTCAACGCCGTGGCCGGACCTCTACGGAGAGCTGGGTCCCCGCGTGCGCGGGGATGACGAGAATAGGTAGAGCTTCTAAGCCCCGAACGCCTTCACCGCGATCAACACCAGCAGCGCGACCTGCGCGCCGAAGAACATGAAGCGCAGATAGACCGCCGGGATGCTGGTGGACGCCATGTGCACCGCCGACTGGAAGATGCGGGCATACAGGATCCACAGGGCGTAGCGGTCGGCCATGGCGCTGTTGCCGGCCAGGATGGCGACCAGCAGCACGGCGATGACGATGGGCAGGTTCTCGTAGCAGTTGGCGTGGGCGCGGGCGAGCCGGCGCGAAAATCCGCCGATATCCTCGCCGGTGGGCGAGAACTCGTTGGCCGCCTTCTTCCCGCGCATGACGAAGACGGTGCGCGTCATGGCGATGGTGACGCTGAGCAGCAGCGTCCACATGGCGAAGCCCAGAATGGCCATCAGCGTCGGCGTCATGAATTTCCCTTCCCCCGATTCACCCCGGCGCAGCATAGCCGTGAACGCGCCCCGCTTGGAACGGCCATCGGCTCTGTTACACTCGTATCCCGGAAAAGGCAGGAGACCTTCATGAGCGGACGGATCGCGGCGCGGCTTCAGGAACTGGGTATCGAGCTGGCCGAACCGCCCAAGCCCGTGGCCGCCTATGTGCCGTTCGTCGTCACTGGCGGGCTGATCTTCGTATCGGGTCAGGTATCGGCGGTGCCGAGCGGCGTGCGCTATGCCGGCAAGGTCGGCTTTGACCTTACGGTCGAGCAGGGCCACCAGGCGGCGCGGCTGTGCGGCCTCAACATCCTGGCCCAGCTCAACGCCGCGCTCGAGGGCGACCTGGACCGGATCACGCAAATCGTCAAGCTGACCGGCTTCGTCAACTGCGCCGACGGCTTCACCCAGCAGCCGCAGGTGGTGAACGGCGCCTCCGAGCTGATGGTCGACGTGTTCGGCGAGGCCGGTCGCCACGCCCGCGCGGCGCTGGGCGCCAATGCGCTGCCGCTGGGCATGGCGGTCGAAGTGGACGCGGTCGCGGCCTTCACGTGAGATCTGCTTCGTGAGCGCCCCGGTCACCGCAACCGCGATCCCGTCCCTTGCCGCCGTCAAGGCGGCGGACTGGGACGCCTGCGCCGGAACGGAGAATCCGTTCGTCTCCTACGCCTTCCTGTCGGCGATGGAGGACAGCGGCTGCGTCGGCCCGGGCACCGGCTGGACACCGACCCACATCATCATCGAGAAAACGGGCGGTGGCCTCGCCGGCGCCGTGCCCATGTACCTGAAGGCCCATTCCCAGGGCGAATACGTCTTCGACCATAGCTGGGCGCACGCCTGGGAGCGCGCCGGCGGCGACTATTACCCCAAGCTGCAGGTGTCCGTGCCGTTCTCGCCGGTGACCGGCCCGCGGCTGCTGGCGTCGGACGAAGGCACCCGCGGCCTGCTGCTCAACGCCTGCGTCTCGGTGGCCGACAAGATGGGCGTGTCGTCGCTGCACATCACCTTCCCCACCTTCGAGCAATGGACCGAGATGGGCGAGGCCGGCCTGCTGCTGCGCAAGGACCAGCAGTTCATCTGGCGCAATGACGGCTACGCGACTTTCGACGACTTCCTTGCCGCGCTCAGCTCGCGCAAACGCAAGAACATCCGCAAGGAACGCGCCCAGGCGGTCTCGCCCGGCATCGACATCGAGGTGCTGACCGGCAAGGATTTGCGCGAGGAGCACTGGGACGCGTTCTACCGGTTCTACGTCGACACCTCGTCGCGCAAATGGGGCCGGCCCTATCTCAACCGGAAATTCTTCTCGCTGATCGGCGAGCGCATGCCGGAGAAGATCGTGCTGGTGCTGTGCAAGCGCGCCGGCCGCTACATCGCCGGCGCAATCAATCTGCTGGGCTCCGACGCCCTGTTCGGCCGCAACTGGGGCTGCGTCGAGGACCATCCGTGCCTGCATTTCGAGGCGTGCTACTACCAGGCCATCGACTTCGCCATCACCCACGGCCTGAGCCGCGTCGAGGCCGGCGCCCAGGGCCAGCACAAGCTCGCCCGCGGCTACCTGCCGCAATTCACCTACTCCGCCCACTGGATCGCCGACCCGGGCTTCCGCCAGGCCGTCGCCCGCTACCTCAAGGAGGAAGGCGCGTATGTCGAGTCCGACCAGGAAGCGCTGGCGGCGCACGGGCCGTTCAAGCGGGTGGCCATCGACGAGGATGGTGACGGCTAAGTTTGGCCGTTGGGCGAGCTTTCCTAAGGCAAAGGCACAAACAAAAAGGGCCGGTGTCTCCACCGGCCCTTCCGTTAACCCGTATCCGAAGCCTCAGTCGGCCAGCACCGGCTCGTCGCGTTCCTTGCTGGAGGACGTGCGCGGCGGGACGACCAGCGGCGTGATGTCGAAGTGGAGGGCGTCGTCCTTCACCTTGACCTTGATGTGGCCGCCCTTGGCCAGCTTGCCGAACAGCAGTTCGTCGGCCAGCGGCTTCTTGATGTATTCCTGGATGGTGCGGCCCATGGGGCGCGCGCCGTACAGGCGGTCGTAGCCCTTGGTCACCAGCCAGTCGATGGCCTCCTGGGTCAGCTCGAACGTCACGTGACGGTCGCTGAGCTGGGCCTCCAGCTGCATGATGAACTTCTCCACCACGCGGCTGACGATCTCGGTGCTGAGGTGACCGAAGGCGATGGTCGCATCCAGCCGGTTGCGGAACTCTGGCGTGAACATCTTCTTGATCGCGTCGTCGTCCGCGTCGTCCTTGGTGCCGCGCCCGAAGCCGATCGAACTCTGGCTGAGTTCGGCGGCGCCCGCATTCGTCGTCATGATCAGGATGGCGTTGCGGAAGTCGACCGACTTGCCCGAATGGTCCGTCAGCTTGCCGTGATCCATGATCTGCAGCAGCACGTTGAACACGTCCGGATGGGCCTTCTCGATTTCATCGAGCAGCAGCACGCAGTGCGGATGCTGGTCGACCGCGTCGGTCAGCAGGCCACCCTGGTCGAAGCCGACATAGCCCGGCGGCGCGCCGATCAGCCGCGAGACCGAGTGCCGTTCCATGTATTCCGACATGTCGAAGCGGATCAGCTCGATGCCCATGATGATGGACAGCTGGCGTGCCACCTCGGTCTTGCCGACGCCGGTCGGACCCGAGAACAGGTAGGAGCCGATCGGCTTCTCGGCCTCGCGCAGGCCGGCGCGGGCCAGCTTGATCGCCGACGACAGCGCCTCGATGGCCCGGTCCTGGCCGTAGACGACCTGCTTCAGGTCGCCCGACAGGTTGGCGAGCGCCGCCCGATCGTCCCGCGACACGGACTTCGGGGGAATGCGGGCGATCTTCGCCACCACTTCCTCGATCTCGCGCACGCCGATGGTCTTGCGGCGGCGGCTTTCGGGCAACAGCATCTGCGCCGCGCCGACCTCATCGATCACGTCGATGGCCTTGTCGGGCAGCTTGCGGTCGTTGATGTACTTGGCCGCCAGTTCCACCGCCGTCTTGATGGCGTCGTTGGTGTAGCGGACCTTGTGGTGCTCCTCGAAATAGGGCTTCAGGCCCTTCATGATCTTGATGGCGTCCTCGACCGAGGGCTCGTTCACATCGATCTTCTGGAAGCGGCGCAGCAGGGCGCGGTCCTTCTCGAAGTAGGAACGGAATTCCTTGTAGGTGGTCGAGCCGATGCAGCGCAGGCCGCCCGACTGGAGCGCCGGCTTCAGCAGGTTCGAGGCATCCATGGCGCCGCCGCTGGTGGCGCCCGCGCCGATCACCGTGTGGATCTCGTCGATGAACAGGATCGCGTTGTCGTGTTCCTCGATCTCCTTCACCACCGCCTTCAGCCGTTCCTCGAAGTCGCCGCGATAGCGCGTGCCGGCCAGCAGCGCACCCATGTCGAGCGAGAAGATGGTGGCGCTCTGCAGGATTTCGGGCACCTCGTGGCGAATGATCTTGCGGGCCAGGCCCTCGGCGATGGCGGTCTTGCCGACACCGGGGTCGCCGACCAGCAGAGGATTGTTCTTCTGGCGGCGGCAAAGAATCTGGATGACCCGATCAACCTCGTCATGGCGGCCGATGAGCGGGTCGATCTTGCCGTCGCGCGCCTTCTTGTTGAGGTTGACGCAATAGGTCGACAGCGCCTCGCCGCCCTTGGCCGCGGGCGCGGACTCCGTCTCTTCCTCGGCGCCGCGCGGCGTGCGCGTTTCGGTGCGCGAGGCCGCCTTGGCGATGCCGTGCGAGATGTAGTTCACCGCGTCGAGCCGGGTCATGTCCTGCTCCTGCAGGAAGAACGCGGCGTGCGACTCACGCTCGGAATAGATCGCGACCAGCACGTTGGCGCCGGTCACTTCCTCGCGGCCCGAGCTCTGCACGTGGATGATGGCGCGCTGGATGGCGCGCTGGAATCCGGCGGTCGGCTTGGCGTCGACCTTGTCGGAAATGCGGATGCCGGCGAGCTCGCGCTCGAAATAGTCCAGAATGGTCTGGCGCAGCTTGTCGAGATCGACGCTGCAGGCGCGCATCACGGCGATGGCGTCCGGGTCTTCGGTCAGCTTGAACAGAAGGTGCTCGAGGGTCGCGTATTCGTGGTGATGCTCATTGGCGAGAGCCAGAGCACCGTGGAGCGTCTTTTCCAGATTCTGCGAAATGGCTGGCACGGTCTGTTCCTCTTTCTACTCTTTTTCGAGAGTGCACTGCAGCGGGTGTTCGTGCCGCCGCGCGTAGTCGATGACCTGGGTCACCTTGGTTTCCGCAACTTCGAATGTGTAAACGCCGCAGACACCGATGCCCTTCTGATGGACCATCAACATGATATGGGTCGCTTCTTCGCGGTTCTTATTGAAAAAGCGCTCCAGCACATGGACGACGAATTCCATCGGGGTGTAGTCGTCGTTCAACAGCAGGACTTTGTAGAGGGACGGCTTCTTGGTCTTGGGTTTGGTCTTGGTGACCACACCCGTGCCGGTGCCCCCATTCCCGCCTTCGTTCTCGTTGCTCATACAGACCGTATCCGCTCATGGTGCCGCCGCGCCGGTATTGGGGCTGCTGAGCGCAGCGGTCGACGGACCTATTAAATAGGGAATTACGGTCGGTTTCAAAGGCCATTTTATCGGGGTGCCGCCGGGCGATCCTCCAACTAAAAAGGCCCGGTACATTCTCTGCACCGGGCCCTTTGCTCATCTCTTTGCTCCACGCTCTAGAGCGTGAGAGGCTTTGAGAACTTTTCCATCGCCGCTGATAGCCGGCTCTGGATCGGGGCCATGGCGTCCTTGGAATATTCGCCCAGCATCTCGCCGATCTTGGAGGTGTCGGAAACCATGTGGTCCCACGACGTCTTCATCAGGTCGGATTGAAGCTCGAAATATTCCTTGGGGCTCTTGGCGGCAGCCAGCGCCTTAACGGCGGCGATGCTGTCTTCCAGGTTGCGCTTGGAGATGGCGGCGATCTCGGCGTTCACCGCTTCGATGCCCTTGGCGAATACGGTGCCGGCGCTGACGACGGCGTCCATGTTTTCCCGCCCGACGGCGGAGATGTCGCTGAAGCTCTGCATGACTGTCTCGTACTTCTCTTTGCTGGTTGAGAACGCTTGCTCGAAGGTCTTGGTGATCTTCTCGGTGCCTGCCTTGACGGCCTTCTCGGCGGTCTTCTTGCCGGCCATCGCCGCCTTCTCGACCGACTTCAGGCCAGTCTCCGCGGCCTTTACCGCCTTGACCGCCGACGCCTTGACGGTGGAGACCGTCTTCTCGGCGACTTCGGCAACCGGCTCGACAGCGGCTTCCACTAGGTCGACGGCGGCTTCCACGAGGGGAGGCGCTTCAGCCGCCGTCGTCTCGATGAAATCGGCGGTTGACTCGACGACCGGGGAAGCCGCCTCGATTGCCGCCGGAACGGCCGCGACAGGGGTAACCGGCTCTGCTGCTACCGGCTTCACCGCCTTCACCCTGGGCTTGCTGGCGGGCGCCTTGACGGCCTTGAGGGCCGGCGCGGCGGCTGCTGTCGCGGTGGGGGGAACCGCTTTCGCCTTAACCGCAGGCTTGGGTTTGGTGGTGCGGGTCGTGGCCATTTGCTTCCTCATTTCGTAACAAGTCACTTGCTGCGCCGCTGGGAGGGCTAACCTGGGAGAGGGTTATCGCAGCGCAACGTAACCAGAGTATGGGAATGGCCGCATGGAGCGTCAAGGAATTTTTGTGCACTGCAACAAATAATGTTGCAGTGCAGCTGCAAAACCGTTTGACGCCAAGGTCTTGGATACTGACAAAAAGATCAGCGCCACCGAGCTCCGCATGCTCGTGAATTGCGGGAGCAACCCGGCGGCCCGCCATCAGCGGCCTGAAACCTAAAGTGAATCCGGCGGCTGGATGCCGCTCTGCCTGAGCTGCGACACCAGCTGGTCCTTGAGCCGGGCGAGTCCCGCCTCGGTGCCGGATTCGCAGCGTGCGACCAAGACGTCCTGGGTATTGGACGCGCGCAGCAGCCACCAGCCGTCGGCATTGGTAACCCGTACGCCGTCGATGTCGTTGACGTCGTCGCCGGAACCGGCGAGCCGGGCGCGGATCTCGCCGGGCACCGCGAACTTGCGGTCCTCGGGGCACGGAAAGCGCAGTTCGGGCGTATTCATCATGCTGGGCAGGCTGGCGCGCAGCGCGTCCAGGCTCTTGCCCGAGCTGGCGATGGCGCCGAGCAGCCGGACAGCGGCGTAGATGGCGTCGTCGAAGCCATACCATTTGTGTGCGAAGAAGATGTGGCCGCTCATCTCGCCGGCCAGCGGCGCACCGGTTTCGGCCATCTTCTGCTTGATCAGCGAATGGCCGGTGCGCCACATCAGCGGCTTACCGCCATGGGCGGCCACGTCGTCGAACAGCACCTGGCTTGATTTCACGTCGGCGACGATGGTGGCGCCAGGCACGTCCTTCAGCACGTCGCGCGCGAGCAGCGCCAGGAGCTGGTCGCCCCAGATGATGTTGCCCTTGCCGTCGAGCGCACCGATGCGGTCGCCGTCGCCGTCGAAGCCGAGGCCCAGGTCCAGCTTGTTGTCGAGCGTGGCGGCGCGAAGCTGGTGCAGGGTTTCGGGATCGGTCGGGTCGGGATGGTGGTTCGGGAAGGTTCCGTCAACCTCGGCGTTGATCACCACCTGCCGGCCGCCGATGCGCTTGGTGAGCGCCTCGATCACCGGACCCGCCGCGCCGTTGCCGGTGTCCCAGGCGGCGTTGAGGGTGCCGCCGGTCCAGTCCTTCAGCAGCCGGTCGATATAGGCGTCGAACACCGGCGCGTCCTCGGCCGTACCGTCGCCGGACTCGTAGTCGCCGGCGGCGGCGATCCGGCCCAGATGCAGGATCTGCTCGCCGAAAAACGGCTTCTTGCCGATCATCATCTTGAAGCCGTTGTAGTCCGGCGGGTTATGCGAGCCGGTCAGCATCACGCCGCCATCGGCGTCGTGATGGTATACGGAGAAATACAGCATGGGCGTAGGACCCAGACCAATGCGCTTGACCCGCAGGCCGCAAGCCTTCAGGCCCTCGACCAGCGCCGCCTCCAGCGCGGGCGAACTGACCCTGCCGTCATAGCCGGTGCATACCGTCTTTCCGCCGTCGCGGCGGACCAATGTGCCGAAGCCGCGGCCGACGGCATAGGCGTCGGCTTCCGACAGCGTCTTGCCGACGATGCCGCGGATGTCGTATTCGCGCAGGACAGTGGGATCGAAGGTATGTGCGGTCATCTCGCGGCTCCCCGGCCGATGGAGTGATAGGCGAATCCGGTCCCGTCCAGTTCCTCGGGCCGGTAGATGTTGCGCAGGTCGACCATCACCGGCTGCTTCAGCAGCTTGCGGGCGCGGTCCAGGTCGAGCGCCCGGAACTGGTTCCATTCGGTGATGATCACCACCGCGTCGGCGCCGTCCATGGCGTCATAGGCATCGCTGCAGAAGGTAACGCCCGGCAGGAGTCTGGCCGCTTCCTTCATGCCTTCCGGATCGTAAGCCCTGACCGTTGCGCCGGCCCGCTGCAGCGCGGGCACGATGTCGAGGCTGGGGCTGTCGCGCATGTCGTCAGTGTTCGGCTTGAAGGTCAGGCCCAGCACCGCGATCGCCTTGTCCCTGACCGAACCGCCGCACGCCGCCACGATGCGGTCGGCCATGACCTGCTTGCGCCGATCGTTGGCGGAAACGGCCGCGTTGACGATGCCAAGCGGCACGTCGGCCTCCTCGGCCGTCGCTAGCAACGCACGCGTGTCCTTCGGGAAGCAGCTTCCGCCGTAGCCGGGACCCGGATGCAGGAACTTCCCGCCGATGCGCTGGTCGAGGCCGATGCCGTGCGCAAGATCCTGCACGTCGGCGCCGACCTTCTCGCACAGGTCCGCCATTTCGTTGATGAAGGTGATCTTGGTGGCGAGGAACGCATTGGCCGCGTACTTGATCAGCTCGGCAGTCTCGATCGAGGTGAACAGCATGGGCGTCTCGCGCAGCGACAACGGCCGGTACAGGCGCTGCATCACCGTGCGCGCCTGGCCGTCGTCGACGCCGCAGACCACCCTGTTGGGGCGCATGAAGTCGTCGATCGCCGAGCCCTCGCGCAGGAATTCCGGATTGGACGCCACGTCGAACGTGGCCGTCGAGCCAATCTCCTTCAACCGGTCGCCCACGATTTGCTGGACCCGGACGCCGGTGCCCACGGGAACCGTCGACTTGGTGACGATCAGCGCGTGGCCCTCCAGCGCGTCGGCGACCTCACGAGCGGCGGCGAACACAAAGGTAAGATCCGCGTGGCCGTCGCCGCGCCGCGACGGCGTGCCGACGGCGATGAACACGGCATCGGAACCGGGAACGGCCTTGGCAAGATCGGTGGTGAAGGTCAACCTGCCGGCCGCCATGTTGCGGGCGACGAGGTCGTCGAGGCCCGGCTCGTAGATCGGTATCTCGCCCTTTTCCAGTGCCCCGATCTTGGCGGGATCCTTGTCGACGCAGACGACGTCATGGCCGAATTCCGAAAAGCATGCCCCGGAAACGAGGCCCACATACCCGCTTCCGATCATCGTGATACGCATTCACCTGTCCCGGTGCTAGAGGCCCAGCTTCTTGATAAAGGCGATGACGCCATCGCGCAGGTCCGCCCGCTCGAGCGCGAACGCCAGGTTGGCCTCGAAGAAGCCGACCTTGTCGCCGCAGTCGAAGCGCGTACCCTCAAACCTGTAGCCATGGAACGGCGCGCCGCCGATCATCCGGGCAAGCGCGTCGGTCAACTGGATCTCGCCACCGGCGCCCTTCTGCTGGCCGGCAAGATGCTGGAAGACTTCGGGCTGGAGAATGTAGCGGCCGACGACGGCCTGGTTGGACGGCGCGTCGGCGGGCTTGGGCTTTTCGACCAGCCCGGTCACCTCGGTCAGCCGCCCGGTCACCGCGCCCGGCGCGATGATGCCGTAGCGCGACGTGTGGTCATGCGGCACATCCATCAGCGCGATCATGTTGCCGCCGGTTTCCGCGTGGGCATCGACCATCTGCTTCAGGCACGACACGTCCGCCTTGATCAGATCGTCGGCGAGCAGCACGGCGAACGGCTCGTCGCCGACCAGATAGCGCGCGCACCACACCGCGTGGCCCAGACCGAGAGGGTCCATCTGCCGCGTGTAGGAAACCTGGCCCGGCTGGGGAATGGAGCCGAGCAGTTCCTTGAGCGTGTCGCCCTTCGCCTTCTCGGCGAGCAGCGCCTCGAGCTCGGTGGACCGGTCGAAGTGGTTCTCGATGGCAGACTTGCCGCGGCCGGTGACGAAGATGAACTCCTCGATGCCGGCGGCCTGCGCCTCCTCGACCGCGTACTGGATCAGCGGCTTGTCGACGACGGGCAGCATTTCCTTGGGCATGGCCTTGGTGGCGGGGAGGAATCGCGTCCCCATGCCGCCGACGGGGAAAACGGCTTTACGAACGGGCTTAGTCATGAATCTCGACGTCAGTTGGAAGGAATTTCAGAGTGGTAAGTCTATGCCGGAACCGGCGGCGCTGTATACGAGGCAACCTTGGCGAAGTTGTGTTGCGGCGCACACCAGGGCCGGCCCGTCGGTCGTGCAGGTCAGGTTTTCAACAGCAGGTCCTTGGCTTCGTTGATCCGGGTGGCGAAGTAGGTGGTGCCGCCCTGGTCGGGGTGGAATTTCTTCATCAGGCGGTGATGGGCCGCCTTGATGTCGGCTGGCGTTGCGCTCGGCGCAAGCCCCAGGATCTCGAAAGCCTCCTCGCGGGTCATCGGGCCGTCGCCGGCATGTTTGGCGTGCGCTTCCTGCTGCCACTCGCCCGGATAGGCGCGCGCCAGGAACGCATCGAGCAGGATCGCCCCTTCCGGATCGTCCCGCCGCAGCTCGTCGTAGAGCGCGCCGAGATCGTCGCGGGTCATCTCGCCGAGGCGCTGCCCGGCGAAGCGGCCGGCAAGGACCACACCGTCCATCGCGCCCGAGTCCGGGTCGAGCGAGACGCGTAGATGGCTGGTGTCGACCTGGGACGCCGGCCGCGCCAGGCGCGAGCGGCCCTTCAGCCCCGAGAGCCGGGCGCGGAACGCCCACAATACGGCGCCGACAAGCAGCGCCAGGGCGACGCCGGTCAGTCCGCGGGCGACCAGCAGCAGCACCAGCGCCCCAACCAGGAAGCCGACGAAGTAACGCGCGGCAAGGCGCACCGAGGCGCGATCGGACCGGGCGGCCCAGTTGACCAGCAGCAGCAGCAGGACGATCACGATCGCCCCGAAGAACAGCAGTGCCACGCGTGTTACCCTATGTGATCGGTTCGGCCGCCATCATGGCCCAGCTTGCCGGTGCAGCCAAGCGTCACGCCGTCGGCGGCATATCCCGCTCGCGCAGCCACTGACGGGCCATGTCGTACCACTCGCGCTGGGCACGGTAATAGTGCTTGGGCGCCGTGGACACGAAGTCAACGATTCGCTGGTAGATTTCGCGCGCCTTGACGGAATCGCCCATGCGGTCGAGCAGCATGGCGTAGCGCGCCCGCGCTTCCTCGCCGGGAAAATAGTCGACCAGATAGGCATACTCCGCGCTGGCCAGATCGTCGTGGCCAGCCTCGTCGAGCGCGCGGGCGTAGAGCAGATGGCCATCGGCCGAGGAATAATCCGGATTGGCGTCCCGGAGGTCGTCGAGAACCTTCACCACCTTGTCGTAGCGCCGCTGCCCGAAGCACGCGCGCGCCAGCCCCATCATCATGCTGGGGTCGGTCGCGTAGTGCCCGGTGAGCGCCTTCTCGTAGAGATCGGCCGCCTCTTCATACATCTCGAGCGCCAGGCACTCCTCGGCGAGACGGCGCTTGTTCTCGACCGTATCGGCGACGCTGAGGTCGCGGATTCGCTTGCGCAGGTCGCGTTGCGGATCGACGACGCGGGTGATGTCCTTGACGACCTGCCGCCCGGCCTGGCTGTGCTGGAAATCCGGCAGCATCTGGGTGACGAAGTAGATGGCGCCGCCGATGCCCGGAACGAAGACGATGATGTAGAGCCACGGGCTGACTCGGTTCGTCCTGACAGCGTGCATGCCGCAGGCGAACTGGGCGACGAGTGAGAGTACAAAGAGCGCCGGCATCGGCTTAATCACATGCTGGAAATTGACCTCGAATCCTTAATACCGCAACACGGCCGCCTTTGCCACCACGGCCCCATGGAAATGGCGGCGGCGCGAGGATTTTTGCTGCCTTGGCCGGCGCCCTTGCGTATCGTGCCGCCATGCCGAACGACCCCATCATCATCCGCACCGTCGCCGATCTGCGCGCCCATGTCGCCGACTGGCGCCGGGACGGCCAGACCATCGCCCTCGTCCCGACCATGGGCGCCCTGCATGACGGCCACCTGTCGCTGATGCGGCTGGCGAAGGGCCAGGCCGACCGGGTGATCGCCAGCATCTTCGTCAACCCGGCCCAGTTCGGTCCCGGCGAGGACTACGAGCGCTATCCGCGGACCGAGGCCGAGGACGTGGCCAGGCTGGCGACGGTCGACGTCGACGCCGCCTTCGTCCCGACAGCACGCGAGATGTATCCCGAGGGCTTCGCCACCCGGGTGCATATCGAGCGGCTCGGCGACGTGCTGTGCGGCGCCCACCGCCCAGGCCATTTCGACGGCATGGCGCTGGTGGTGGTCAAGCTGCTGACATCGGCGCTGCCGGACGTGGCGATCTTCGGCGAGAAGGACTACCAGCAGCTGCAGATCATCCGCCGGTTCACGGCGGACCTGAACATCCCGGTGCGAATCATGGGCGGCCCCATCGAGCGCGAGGCCGACGGCCTCGCGCTTTCCTCGCGCAACCGATACCTGAGCCCGGAACAGCGGCAAATAGCCGTCGCACTGTCCGTGGCGCTCAAGGCGGCACGCGATGCAGTGAAGGCGGGCGGCGACCCGTCAGAGGCATCGGCCAAGGCGCGCGAGGACATCGTGAAGGCGGGCTTCGATAGTGTCGACTATGTCGAAGTGCGCGATCCATCATCGCTTGAGCTGGTGACCGAAGCCGGCACGCCGGCAAGAGTGTTCGGGGCGGCGCGGCTGGGGCCGACTCGGCTGATCGACAACTGGCCGGTCGACTAGGCAGGCAAGCTACAGCAGCCCCAGTTCCCGAAGCTCCGCGATCATTTCCGGCGGCATGTCGCCGGTATCACCGTCCGTCAGATCGGGCGGGGCGTCTTCCGGCTTCAAATACCGCCAGCCCTGGTGCGGACGGCGGGGCCAGGGTTGGACCGGCACCACCGTGCCGTCCAGGTAGATGCGGCAGAAGGCACGGCCGCTGTCGTCCTCCAGCCTCTCGATGGACGTCAGCAGCTGCCGCGCCAGGATCTTGCGGGTGATGATCCAGTAGACCGAGCCACCGGCGAGCAGCTCGTCGGCGCGCTTGGGGATGTTGCGCGTATGGATGCAGCGCCCGTCCCCGCGCGCCTGCATCACCTGCCGCAGGTGGTCGAGATCAGAAACCCCGACCGCCGGGCGCAGCAGGTGAACCGACGCCATGCGAGTTCCCGTTTCTGCTCAGACCAGCTCGATGGCCAGCGCCGTGGCCTCGCCGCCGCCCAGGCAGATGGCGGCGACACCGCGCTTCAGGCCGTGCTTTTCCAGCGCGTTGATCAGCGTGACGATGATCCGAGCGCCCGAGGCACCGACCGGATGGCCCAGCGCGCAGGCGCCGCCATGGATGTTCATGATGTCGTGGCCGACGCCCAGGTCGCGCATCACCGCCATCGGCACCACGGCGAAGGCCTCGTTGATCTCGAACAGGTCCACGTCCGACAGCGTCCAGCCGATACGGTCCAGCACCTTCTTCACCGCGCCGATCGGCGCCGTGGTGAACCATTCCGGCTCCTGGGCGAAGGTGGCCTGTCCGACGATGCGCGCCAGCGGCTTGACGCCGCGCTTGTCGGCGTTCGCCCGGCTCATCAGCACCACGGCGGCGGCGCCGTCGGAGATCGAGCTGGAATTGGCCGGCGTCACCGTGCCGTCCTTGGCGAAGGCCGGCTTCAGGTTCGGGATCTTGGAATGGTCGGCGGTCCGGGGCTGCTCGTCCGAATCGATCACCGCCTCGCCCTTGCGGGTCTTCACCGTCACCGACGCCATCTCGCGGCGGAAGGTGCCGTCCACATTGGCGGTCTGGGCGCGGTTGAGCGAGGCGACGGCGACGGCGTCCTGCTCCTCGCGGGTGAACTGATAGCGCTGGGCGGTTGCCTCGGCATAGGTGCCCATCAGGCGGCCGTGGCGGAAATCCTCCAGCCCGTCGGTGAACATGTGGTCCTTCACCTCGCCATGGCCCATGCGCAGGCCCTGGCGCACCTTGGGCAGCAGGTAAGGCGCGTTGGTCATGCTCTCCAGGCCGCCGGCGATGACGATCTCGGCGGCGCCCGCCAGGATCATGTCGTTGCCCTGCATGATCGCCTTCATGCCCGAGCCGCACATCTTGTTGACCGTGGTGGCGCCGACGCTGTCGGGCATCCCCGCGCCGAGGCTGGCCTGCCGGGCCGGGGCCTGGCCGAGGCCGGCCGGCAGCACGCAGCCCATGATGCACTCGTCATAGTCGGCGGCCGGAATGCCGGTCTCGGCGACGGCCTTGGCGACGGCGACGGCGCCAAGCTGGGGCGCGGTCAGGGACGCCAGCTCACCCTGGAACGTGGCCATGGGCGTGCGGCCGATGCCGGTGATGACGATCGAATTGTCGGACATGGAATTTCCTTCGTTGCACAGCGGCGGAGCGCCAAATTTGGTCGACGTGTTTTCTTGCGCCAGAGGGCATGGAGTCAACCCAGAAGCGACTCCAGACCACGGCGCGGGCGTCCAGCGGCCTACAGCAGAATCAGCGCGGCCAGACCGAGGAAGGAGAAGAAGCCGACCACATCGGTGACGGTCGTCACGAACACGCTGGAAGCCACCGCCGGATCCACGCCCGAACGCGCCAGCCCCAGCGGAATGAGCACGCCCGCGAAGGCGGCCACCACCAGGTTGATGATCATGGCGCTGGCGATGACGCCGCCCAGCATCCAGTTGCCGAAATAGAAGCCGACCAGAAGGCCGATCAGCAGCGCCATGGTCAGGCCGTTGAGCAGGCCGACAGATGCCTCGCGAATCACGGTCCGTATGGCGTTGGCCGAGGTCAGCTCCTTCATGCCCAGCGCGCGCACCGCCACGGCCAGCGCCTGTGTGCCGGCGTTGCCGCCCATGCTGGCGACGATGGGCATCAGCACGGCAAGCGCCACCATCTGCTCGATGGTGCCATCGAACTGCTTGATCACCGAGGCGGCCAGGATCGCGGTCAACAGGTTGACGAACAGCCAGGGCAGGCGCGTGCGCACCGTCCACAGGACCGACTCGTGCATCGAGGCGTCGGACACGCCGGACAGCAGCAGGATGTCTTCCTGCGCCTCGTCGTGGATGACGTCGACAACGTCGTCGACCATGATGACGCCGAGCAGCCGGTTGTCGTCGTTGACTACCAGCGCCGAGAGCAGATCGTACTGCTGGAACAGGAAGGCGACTTCCTCCTGGTCGGTCATGACGTTGATGAGGACCGGCTCGTCCTCCATGATCTCCTCGACCTTCACCGAGCGCTTGGCGCGCAGCATCCGGTTGAGCGCGAGCGAGCCGATCGGCTTCATTTTCGCGTCCACCACGAAGATTTCGTAGAAATCCTCCGGCAGGTCCTCGCTGTCGCGCATGTAGTCGATGGTCTGGCCGACGGTCCAGTAGGCGGGCACCGCGATGAAGTCGCGCTGCATCAGGCGGCCGGCGGATTCCTCGGGATAGGACAGGGCCGCCTCGACGTCGGCGCGTTCCTCGACCGGCATGGCGTCGAGCACCTCGCGCCGGTCGGCGTCGTCCAGATCCTGGATCAGGTAGGCGGCGTCGTCGGCCTCCAGCTCGCTCATGGCGGCGGCGACCTCGCGCGGCCCGAGCAGGTCGAGGATCTCGTCGCGGACCGTCTCCTCGAGTTCGGTCAGCGCCTCGGGTTCGATCTGGTCGCGGGCGATCTCGATCAGCCGCCGCCGGTTCTTCGACGACAGTTGCTCGATCAGGTCGGCCTGGTCGGCTGCGTGGTACTCTTCGAGCAGCGCATGGATGAAGACGGAGTCTTCGTTCTTCAGCGCCTCGACGACCTGCGCGACCTCCTCCTGGGAAACCCGGTAGGGCGAGTTTTCCGGTGCCTCGGCGACGGGGCGGCCGTCCAGTTCCATCTCTTCGTTCTGCATCGGCACCCCCCTGTCTGGACAGGTTCGCAGAAGAAAAAAGACCTGCAGGCAATCTAGGTTACCTGCAGGTCCTTAAACTGGTGCGGTCGAGAAGACTCGAACTTCCACGAGCTTGCGCCCACAGCGACCTCAACGCTGCGCGTCTACCAATTCCGCCACGACCGCAGTGAGGCGCTCAAGTAGCAAAATCGGATGCGGGCCGCAAGGAAAGAACGGGCACGAAAAGGGATTAGCCTCGAGCGGCGTCAGTGATGACGCAAACCTGCCTAGATGTTCTCGGCCACGTGGATGCCGCACTCGGTCTTGTCCGTGCCGGCCCAGCGGCCCGCACGATAGTCCTGGCCGGCCTCGACCCGCTTGGTGCAGGGCATGCAGCCGATCGACAGGTAGCCGTCGGCGACCAGCGGATGGCGCGGCAGATCCTTCTCGTTGGCCACCCGCTGGAGATCCTCCAGGCTGAAATTGGCCAGCGGGTTGATCTTGATACGGCCCTCGCTCTCCTCGATCAGCGGCAACGCGGCGCGGGTGCCGGTCTGGAACCGCTTGCGGCCGGTGATCCAGCCGTCGAAGCCCTCCAGCGCCTTGTCGAGCGGACGGGTCTTGCGCAGGTCGCAGCAGGCGTCCAGGTTGCGGGTCCACAGCAGGCCGTTCTTGTCCTCGGCCTTCACTTCCTCGGCATCCGGCTTGAGAGTACGGATGTCGGTCAGGCCGAAGCGGCTCTGCAGCGTGTCGCGGTAGCGCAACGTCTCGCCGAACAGCTTGCCGGTATTGAGGAACAGGATCGGCGTCGCCGTGTCGATCTGGGCAACCATGTCGACCAGCACCGCGGACTCCGAGCCGAAGGACGAGACCAGCGCGATCCGGCCGGGGAAGACCTCCTTGATCATGACCTCGAGCAGGTCCTTGCCGTCCAGATGCCCATAGCGCTCGTTCAGCCACGCCACGCCGGGCAGCCGGCTTTCCTGCTTCACTTGCAACGCCGCAGTCATTTCAACCACTCGCTCTTCTCGATCATGGCGTCGGTACGCTCCGCGACCGTGGCCATATCGGCGCCTTCCTCGATCCACTTCCGGCGCTGCGCCGACAGCGTCTGAAGCCGTTCGGCCCATTCGGGCCCGAATGCCTCCTCCAGGTGGCGGCGCAACCTGCGCGCCAGGCCCGGGCTTGCTCCGCCGGTACCGACGGCGATCAGCAGATCGCCCCGCCTCACCGAACCGGGCACGTGGAAGTCGCACAACTCGCGGACGTCTTCCACGTTCACCAGCACGTTGTGGTCGCGCGCCATCAGCGCCAGGCTGAACGAGGCGTCGCTGTCCAGCCCGGCGACGTAGAGCAGATCCACGCCCGCCAGGTCGGCGACCTCGGGCAGCCGGTCATGGACCACGCCGTCGGTCAGCGCCGCGAACCGTTCCGCCTCGCCGGGCGCGAACACCGCCACCGCCCTCGCCCCGCCCTCGCGGGCCTGGCGCACACGGCGCTCCGCCTCTGGGCCGTTTCCCGCCACCACGATGGTCACCCGTTCCGGGTCTATCATGATCGGGATCATGGGACGTTCCGCTCCCGGCACCGTGCCGGTTTCCAATTGACACTGTATATTAGGGGTATCCGGAAAAATCTCAAGGGAACATGTAAAACCAAAAATTATACACAAATTACTGGTTAATTTAATTCCCCCGCCCCGTTCCCGACGTTGTTGTGGAAGTCTCTGGACGGCGTGCCTATTCTGACGGTCGTTCTTGGGAAAGACCTAGCGGCAGAAAGGGGAGCCAGCATGTCGGATTCCGTGCAGTACGTGGCCGATCGCATCGCGTTGATGGACGTGATGCTGAAATATACCAAAGGCGTGGACAACCGCGACCTGGACCTCTACCGGTCGGTATTCGCCGACGACGTCGCGGTCGTGGGCTTCGGCGCCATCGAATATCATGGCGGCGATGCATGGACCGCATACGTCAAGGAGGCGCTGGCCCAGTACGGACCGACCCAGCACATGCTCGGCCCGCAGCTCGCCACCGTCGACGGCGACAAGGCGCATTGCCGCACCGACGTGCAGGCGCTGCACTACCTGAAGGACAAGCCGAACACCACGCTGACCCTCTGGGCCACCTACGAAACCGACATGAAGAAGATCAACGGCGAGTGGAAGATCACCCGCCACAAGCTGGTGCCGCGCGGCACCCGCATCCAGTCGGATTGAACGGTCCCTTAAGCGGCCTAGTTTGACGGGCATGCCGGACTGGATCATCGCCGACGCGCCCGTCGCCTATCCCGACGCGCTGTCCTTCATGGAACGGCGTGTCGCGGATATTGCGGTAGGCGCCGCGCCCGAGACGGTCTGGCTGCTCGAGCATCCGCCACTCTACACCGCCGGCACCAGCGCCCATGCCGAAGATTTGCTGACACCAGACCGCTTCCCGGTCTACGACACCGGGCGCGGCGGCCAGTACACCTATCACGGCCCCGGCCAGCGCGTGGCCTACGTCATGCTGGACCTCAACAGGCGCGGCCGCGACCTGCGGCGCTACATCACCGCCCTGGAACAGTGGATCATCGACACCCTCTCCGCCTTCAACGTGAAGGGCGAGCGCCGGCAGGGCCGCGTCGGCATCTGGATCGACAGTGGAAACGGCCGCGAGGACAAGATCGCCGCTATCGGCGTGCGCGTGCGCCACTGGATCACCTTCCACGGCATCGCCATCAACGTGGCCCCGGTGCTGGAGCATTTCTCCGGCATTGTCCCCTGCGGCATCACCGGACACGGCGTCACCTCGCTGGTCGATCTGGGCCTGCCGGTCACAATGGCCGACGTGGACGTGGCGCTGAGGGAAGCATTCTCCGCCAATTTCCCCTGACAGGCTGAAATAGCGACGGGCAGGCCACCTTGCGATGGCCTACCCGTCATTGTGCCGCGAGGCTTAGAAGCGGTAGGTACCCTGGACGACGATCTCACGGCCGCGTTCGACGACACCCGCAAGGTCGCCGCGGTTGCCGCCGGGTTTGTCGCCAGAGGTCAGCACCTTGATCTCGTTGGACAGGTTCCGGCCGATCAGCGCGAACTCCCACGCCTCGTCCGGGTCATGGACCCGGATCGAGGCGTTGAACTTGGCGTAACCGGGCTGACGGCTGCCGGGCGCCTGGCTGTCCTGCGACCAGTACCAGGAGATGTACTTCACGTCAGCCGACAGGCCGAGATTGATCCCGTCGCTGATCGGCGTGTCGTAACTGACGCCAAAGAAGCCTGAGAACTGCGGCGCATTGGCCAGGTGCTCGCCGCTGAGGTCCTGGGTCTTGTTCACACGGCACCCCTCGTTCAACGCCTGCCCGTTGAAGCAGGGCGCGGTGTTGAAGTCCTTGAAGTCGGCGATGTTGTAGGTCAGCGCGGTGCGGACGGTCCAGTGATCGTCCGGCACCCACATGATTTCCGCTTCGAGACCCTTGGTCACGGCGGACGCCGCGTTGCGGATGACGAAGGACGTCGTCACGATGTCCAGCGAAGACCGCTGCAGGCCCTTGAACAGATAATAGTAGGCATTGGCATCAAAGCGGAGCGTGCCGTCGAACAACACGCCCTTGTAGCCGATTTCACCGCCCTTGGCCGTCTCGGGCCCGAACGAAAGGCTCTTATAGGTCTCCGACTTGAAGATCAGCCCGGCATGCGAGATGCCGCCCGACTTGAAGCCGGTCTTGTAGGCCGCGTAGATGGTTTGGTTCGGCGCAGGGTGCCAGGTCAGCGTGGCTTCCGGCGACCAGTTGGACGTGTCCGTCGTGCCCTGGATATTCTGTCCCGGCTGGAGCATCAGCGCCTGGAACAGCGAACCAGGGTTGATGTAGAGATTCTCCCGGAACGCGTACATGTGCTCGTTGGTATAGCGCACGCCGCCGGTCAACTGCAGATCCTCGGTGATATCCCAGAGGATCTGGCCGAAGCCCGACATGGTCTCGCGCTTGTTGGTGTCGCGGTGCCAGTACCCGACGAAGAACGGCACGGTCGGGTCGAGCGTCAGGGCCAGGTTCAAACCGCCGCGCCCCACATTGTACGGATGGCGGGTAGTGTTCTCGTAATAACCGCCGATGACGAAGTTGACCGGTCCGTCATAGGTCGACGTAACGCGCAGTTCCTCGCTGAACTGGGCTTGGCTCTCGCCGTTCAGGCCCGGGAAGCGGGTTGACGTATCGTAGCCGTAATTGCCCCAGCCCTTGGTGTCCAGGTAGTAGAAGCCGGTGATCGAGTTGACGTTCACGTTGCCGAAATCGTAGGTCATGTCGAGCGACACCAGGGCGCTCTTGATCTTGGTGAAGTACTCGCCCTTCATGCTCTTCTTCTGCAGCGGATAGGTCGAGGCGATGAAGTCCGGCATCTGGCTGGACACCCGGATATGGTCGGGCTTGCAGTCGTCGAACGGATCGCGGAAGCCCGACGTCGTTGACCCGTCGGGACCGCAGGCGATGGACTGCGACACGCCGGTCTGCTCGTCGTCCGTATACTGAGACCCCAGGATACGCAGGGTCGCCGTGAAGGCGTCATTCGGGTCGAACTGCATGGTGACGCGACCGACCATATTCTGGTCGGACGGCGTTACCCTGTTCTTGTCGCTGGCGCCGGGCAGCGGATAACCCGGCTCGAACGGATTGGCGATCGGACCCGAGATATTCCTCAGGTAGCCCTGCATCTGCGAGTAGCGCATCGCCACGCGGATGCCGAACTTGTCGTTGACCGGGCCACCATAGGCGCCCTCGACCATGATTTCCTTGGCATTGAACTCGTAGCCGGCCTGGACATAGCCTTCCCAGTCGGATCCGGGACCCTTGGAGCGCAGCGACACCACGCCGGCCGGGCTGTTCTTGCCGAAGAACAGGGCCTGCGGGCCCTTCAGCACTTCCACCTGGGCCAGGTCGAAGAACGCGGCCCGCGAGATGTAGCCGCGCGAAATCTGGACGCCGTCGACGTTAAAGCTCACCGCCGTCTCGATGCCGGCATTGGTGGACGACGAGGCGATGCCGCGCAGGATGACCGCGCCGCCATTGCCCGAGGTGCCGGGCGTGATCTGCAGCTGCGGCACCATGTCGCCGATTTCGGTGAGCCGGGTCGCATTGTAGCGGTCCAGGTCGTTCGCCGTCAGCGCGCTGACGGCGACAGGCACGTCGATCAGGGTTTCTTCCTGCTTACGGGCCGTGGTGGTGACGGTTTCAACGCCGCCAACGCGCGCGGGCGCGGGAGGCGGCGGGTTCTGCGCCATGGCGGGCGCCGCGATGGCGAATGCGAGCGTGCCGAACACCAACGGTCGGCACAGCGTCTGCGTTAGCACGCGTGAAAAGCGGTTCATTATTTTCCTCCTGTTAAAAGGCCGTTTTCTGGGTGGTCGTTGCCACCACCGGACCATCGTGCGAATTCGTTGCCGCCTATCGTCCGGCCTTGCTCCATTTAGCGTCCCGTTCGGTCCACGAGACTATACGTCCCATGACTGTCGAAATGCCCGTTTTGCGCGCAGACCCGCGTTTCCAGCATAAATTTCTATATTGTCACATATGAAAGTCAAGAAAGTCTGCTTGTCGCAGACCTGTTAGCCCTTCTTCAGCAGAAAGATGCCGTATAATTGCCGTCAGGCAGTCGCGCGGATTTCGAACCCGTCGCCCGGATCGTCCTTGCATGGGTCCGAGACGACTTCGCTGACCTTCGAGCCGGGCGGCCCCAGGTAACAGCCCATCATCATTTCGATGACGTCCTCGTTGGCGCCGGAGAACAGCGCCTCGACGCTGCCGTCGGTCCGGTTGCGGACCCAGCCGCGGATGCCGCGCTTCGTCGCTTCGCGCAGCACCCACGCCCGGAAGCCAACGTTCTGGACGCGGCCGCGGATGCGGGATTTGACGGTGCGGCTCACGGTCTCACTCGAATTCCATGATGACCTGGTCGACGGCCATGCTGTCGCCGGGCTTGGCATGGATCTTGGAGACCTTCGCCTGCTTCTCGGCGCGCAGGATGTTCTCCATCTACATGGCCTCGACGGCGGCGAGCGTCTGGCC
>CALQFM020000057.1 GCA_943329845.2 Candidatus Kuenenia stuttgartensis
GGTCCGGCGGATGGAGTGGCTGCGTCTCGCGCCGACAGGCAACGTGTCGGCGCGGTTCGAGTGGGACGGCGCGGGCGGCGTGTCCGCGACATGGATCGTGCCGTAACCGTTTGCCGCCCGTTGCGTCGCGGACTAGGCTCGCGGCGGGGAAGAAGGAGAACCGTCATGAGCAAGATCTACGGACCCATGATCCAGCAGGGCTATATCGTGCCCGATCTGCAGGCCGGCATGGAGCACTGGCTGGCGCGCGGCGTCGGCCCCTGGTACGTGATCCCGGAGGTTACCATCGACGGGTTGCACTATGGCAAGCCCACAACCTGCCATATCACTGCCGCCTTCGCCTGCTCCGGCGACCAGCAGATCGAGCTGATCGCGCCGCTGGAAGGCTCTGGCCCCAACATCTACAGCGATTTCCTCGCCGAGAACCCGGAGGGCGGCATGCAGCATCTGGCGGCGTGGTGCGACGACGTGGATGCCAAGCTGGCGCAGCTCGCGGACGACGGCGTCGATTTCGTCGTCGCCCAGCGCTATCCAGGCTCGCATGCCTATCTGGACGTCGCCGGTTCGCCGGGCGTGATGATCCAGTTGATGCCCACCATCCAGCGCTACCTGGACCTTTACAACACGGGCGTCGCAGTCTCGGCGAAGTGGGACGGCAGGACCGATCCGATCCGGATGATGGACTGGACCCATCCGGTCGACGTGGACGCCCTCTGACAACCGCGTCGTCACCAATTTCTTGCAACCGGCATTCCTTATGGACTTAATTATGCACGGGCGCAGGTAATTGCCCGTTTGGTGAACGCGGCTGTTCTGGCCGGTGGGGGACGTGGTGAAAGGCAAGTGGTGGATCGCCGGCGTGTGCCTGGTGCTGAGCGCATGCGATTACGCGTCGCAGAAGGTTCCCGCACCGCAACCCGTGCCCGTCGTCTCCTACACGATCCGGCCCGGCGAATTCGTCGAGCGCATCGAGGCGATTGGCACGCTGCACGCCAATGAATCCGTCACGCTGTCTGCCAAGGTGACCGAGAAGGTCGCCCGCGTGCATTTCGAGGACGGCCAGGCGGCGACCCAGGGCCAGGTGCTGATCGAGTTCACCAACGAGGAGGAGGGCGCCATGCTGGCCGAGGCCCGCGCGACCCAGCGCGAGGCCGAGCAGCAGCTGGAGCGGGTGCAGGAGCTGTCGGGCAAGGGCTATGCGACCAAGGCCCGACTCGACGAGCAGGCCCGGGCTGTCGATGGCGCCCGGGCGCGCTCCCGAGCCGTCGAGGCGCGGATGTCGGACCGGGTGCTGCGGGCGCCGTTTTCCGGCGTGCTCGGCTTCCGTCAGGTCAGCCCGGGCACGCTGGTGACGCCGGGGACCGTGGTGGCGACCCTCGACGACATCGACCCGGTGAAGCTGGATTTTTCGGTGCCGGAGACCTTCCTGGGCGCGGTTTCGCCCGGGCAGGAGGTCGACGCGCGCACCGCCGCCTATCCCGACCGCGCCTTCAAGGGTGTGGTCGAGACCATCGACGCGAGGGTCGATCCGATTTCCCGCGCCATTTCCGTGCGGGCGCTGATCCCCAACCCGGACGGCGCGCTGCGTCCCGGCATGCTGGCGACCGTGGAGGTGATCCGCGCGCGCAGCATGGTCTTGCTGCTGCCCGAAGGCGCGCTGGTGCCGCGCGACAAGCGCCAGTTCGTCTGGGTGATCGAGAAGGGTGGCACGGTCGCGCAGCGCGAGGTAACCATCGGCCGCCGCCGTCCTGGCGCGGCCGAAGTGCTGACCGGCCTGAAGCAGGGCGAGAAGGTGGTGGTCGAGGGCGTGGGCCGCATGGTGCCCGGCGCGACTGTCCAGAGCGTCGGCGAGCACAAGTTGGCGGACGGCGGGACGGGAGGCGCCTGAGCCATGATGCTGTCCGACATCTCGGTCAAGCGTCCGGTCTTCGCGACCGTGCTCAGCCTGCTGCTGCTGTCGTTCGGCCTGGTTGCCATCCAGCGCCTGCCCATTCGCGAGTTTCCCGACATCGATCCGCCGGTGGTGTCGGTCAACACCACCTACAAAGGCGCGTCGGCCGCCACCGTCGAGGCGCGTGTCACCAAGCTGATCGAGGACCAGGTCGCCGGCATCGAAGGCGTCCGCTGGATTTCCTCCAAGAGTTCGGACGGCATGTCGGCCGTGGTCATGGAATTCAACCTGGACCGGGACGTGGATGCCGCCGCCAATGACGTGCGCGACCGCGTGTCGCGGGTGGTCGAGGAATTGCCCGACGAGGTCGACGCGCCCGAGATCTTCAAGGTCGACTCCGACGAGGATCCGATCGTCTGGTACAATCTGTCGAGCAAGGTCATGGACGTCACCCAGATGTCCGACTACGCCGACCGCTACATCGTCGACCAGCTTTCGTCCGTGGACGGCGTTGCCAGGGTGATCATCGGTGGCGAGCAGCGTTATGCCATGCGCATCTGGGTCGACCGGGTGGCGCTGGCGGCGCGACAGCTCACCGCCGCCGACATCGAGAAGGCGCTGCGCACCCAGAACCTGGAACTGCCGGCCGGCGCGCTCGAATCCACCGACCGCGACTACACGCTGCGGCTGGCGCGCGCCTACTCGACCGAGACCGACTTCGCCAAGCTGGTGATCGCTAAGACCGCGGACGGCCACCTGGTGCGGCTGGGCGAGGTGGCGCGGATCGAGCTGAGCTCGGAGGAGCCGCGCATCTTCTTCAAGGGTAACGGCGAAACCCAGATCGGCCTGGGCGTCGTCCGCCAGTCGCGGGCGAACACGCTGGAAGTGGCCGAGGCATCGAACAGGATGATCCAACAGATCAAGCCGACGCTGCCGGCCGGCACGTCGCTGCACTACACCTATGACGGCTCGGTATTCATCAAGGAGGCCATCCACGAGGTCTATGTGACGCTGGGCCTCGCCGTGCTGCTGGTGGTGGGCGTGATCTACCTGTTCCTCGGCAGCGTCCGGGCGACCATCATTCCGACGGTGACCGTGCCGGTGAGCCTGATCGCCAGCTTCAGCGTGCTGTATGCATTCGGCTACTCCATCAACCTGCTGACCCTGCTGGCGCTGGTGCTCGCCATCGGCCTGGTCGTCGACGATGCCATCGTGGTGCTGGAGAACATCTATCGCCGCGTCCAGAAGGGCGAGGCGCCGCTGGTGGCCGCCTACAAGGGCGCGCGGCAGGTGGGATTTGCCGTTCTGGCGACGACGGCGGTGCTGATCTCGGTGTTCGTGCCGATCATCTTCCTCGAAGGCAATGTGGGCCGTCTGTTCGCCGAGCTCGGCGTGGCGGTGGCGTCCGCCGTGGGCTTCTCGGCGCTGGTCGCCCTCTCGTTCAGCGTCATGCTGGCCTCCAAGCTGCTGAAGCCGATGGGCGAGAAGAAGGGCCGGCTGCAGGCCTTCGTCGATGACCGCATGGAGCGCCTGTCCAACCGCTACACCGGCGTCCTGGAACGGGCCGTCAGGCTGCCGCTGGTCGTTGGCGGCGTGGTCGTCGGCGTGTTCGCCCTGATCCTGCTGATCGGCAGCCAGCTCAAGGAAGAGCTGGTGCCGCCCGAGGATCGCGGCGCGTTCTACCTGACCTTCCAGGGGCCCCAGGGCGCCGGCTTCGACTACAGCAAGGCTCAGATGGAGAGGATCGAGGCAAAGCTGCTGCCTTATGTGGAGAGCGGCGAGGCCAAGCGCGTCATGCTGCGCGCGCCGTCCTATGGCGGCCAGACCGCCTTCGACACCGGGTCGGGCATGATGGTGCTCGCCGACTGGAAGGACCGCGACCGCACCACGTTCCAGGTGATGGACGACATCCGCGGCAAGTTCGCCGCGACCATGCCCGGCGTCCAGCTTTTCCTGGTCATGCGCCAGGGCATCAGCAACGCACGCGGCCAGCAGGTGCAGTTCGTCATCGGCGCCAGCACCTTCGAGGAGCTGGCCCGCTACCGCGACATCATGATGGAAAAGGCCCGGGCCAATCCGAATCTGATCGGCGTCGACGTCGACTACAAGGAGACGCGCCCGCAGATGGAAGTGCTGCTCGACCGCGATCGCGCCGCGGATCTGGGCGTGCCGGCCGAAGAGGTGGGCGCGACCCTCGAAAGCATGATCGGCTCGCGCAAGATCAATACCTTTGCCCGCGAGGGCGAGGAATACTACGTCATCATCCAGGCCCAGCGCTCGGACCGCGAGAGCCCCACCGACCTGTCCAATATCTATGCCCGCTCGCGGACAACCGGGGCGCTGATCCCGCTGTCCAACCTGGTGCGGCTGGAGGAACGGGCCGACGCCAAGGAACTGAACCGCTACAACCGCATGCGCGCTATCACGATCTCCGCGGGCCTGGCGCAGGGCTATCCGCTGGGCGACGCGCTGACCTTCCTTGAGAAGACCGCCAAGACCGAGCTGCCGGCCACGGCGCGCATCGGCTACAAGGGCGAATCGCTGGAATTCAAGCAATCGTCCGGCGCGGTGATCTTCACCTTCTTCGTCGCCCTGCTGGTGGTGTTCCTGGTGCTGGCCGCCCAGTTCGAGAGCTTCATCCATCCCTTCGTCATCATGCTGTCGGTGCCGCTCGCCATCCTGGGGGCGATCACCGGCCTGTGGGTGTTCGGCAGCACGCTCAACATCTACAGCCAGGTCGGCATCATCATCCTGGTCGGCATTTCGGCCAAGAACGGCATCCTGATCGTGGAGTTCGCAAACCAGCTCCGCGACGAGGGCCGCACCGTCGACGAGGCGATCATGGAATCCTGCCGTATTCGCCTGCGGCCCATCATCATGACCAGCCTGGCCACCGCCATCGGCGCGGTGCCGCTGGCGCTGGCGAGCGGCGCCGGCTCGGAAAGCCGCGTGACCCTGGGCATCGTCATCTGCTCGGGCGTGCTGGTGGCGACCGTGCTGACCCTGGTCGTGGTGCCGGTGTTCTACCGGCTGCTGGCGCCCCATACGCGCTCGCCGCATGCGGTCGCGCGGCAGCTCGAGGCCATGCAGCGGCAGGCCTAGAGGCTGGACCCGACGAGCGGAACGTGCTTGGCTTGTCCTTCGTCAAACGGGGAGAGCGACATGAGCAAGATCTTCGGTCCTGTGGTGCAGCAGGGCTACGTGGTGCCCGACATGAAGAAGGGCATCGAACACTGGCTGGCGCGCGGCGTCGGCCCCTTCTACCTGATCGAGGACATCAAGCTGCCCGCCGAGCATTACGGCGAGCGCATGGACTGCCACATCCAGGCGGCCTTCGCCTATTCGGGCGACCAGCAGATCGAGCTGATCGCGCCCTATGACGATTGCGGTCCCACGATCTATGGTGACTACCTGAAGCAGAATCCGGAAGGCGGCCTGCAGCATCTCGCCGTGTGGTGCGACGATGTGGACGGCAAGCTGAAGTCGCTGAAGGACGATGGCGTCAACTACGTGGTCGGCCACCGCTACATCAACTCGCACGCCTATATCGACCTGCTCGACGCGCCGGGCGTCATGATCCAGCTGATGCCGACCGATCCGCTGCACATCGAGATGTTCGACGTGATCAAGAAGGCGTCGGACACCTGGGACGGCAAGACCGATCCGGTTCGTCCGCCGTCGTGGGGCCGCGGCTAGCGGCTCAGTCCGCCAATAGAACCGGCGGCGCACCGACCACGAACTTCAGCACCAGCACGCCGATCGTCAGCGCCGCGGTCATTACCACCGCCATGGGCATGGACGAACCGTCGTACAGTGCGCCGGCGAGGGCCGAGCCGCCGGCGCCCAGCGCGAACGACATGCTGCCGGTGAAGGCCGAGGTGCTGCCGGAGCGCTTGAGGTCGATCACCATGGCCGAGGCGCCGCCGTTGGGCAGCACGAAGCCCATGCAGGTGATCAACAGGAACAACGGGATCAGCAAGCCGGGCAGGCCGCCGATGCCGGTCAGCGCGAACACCAGCAGGAGCAGCGCCAGCGCCAGACCGATGCCCAGCGCGATCTTCAGCAGATGGTGGCTGGAGTGGCGCTTCAGCAGATGTCGATTGACCTGCGAACCGGCGATCAGGCCGGCGGCGTTCACGCCGAAGAACCAGCCGAAATGCTCGGGCGGAATGCCGTAGTGCTGGATCAGCAGGTCCGGCACGCAGGTGATGTAGGTGAACATGGCCGCCGTGCCCATGCCGCCGGCGATGGCGTAGCCGAGGATGTGCCGGTTGCGCGCGACGGTGGCGACGCCGTGGAACGGGGACTCGGTCCTGGCATGCACGGCCACATGCTCGGCCCTCGATTCCGGCAGCCGCAACAGCACCAGTCCGCCGACAACCGCCGCGAACAGCGCCAGCACCAGGAAGATGGCCTGCCAGTTGGCGACCGCCAGCACCCAGCCGCCGCCAATAGGCGCCAGGATCGGCGCGAGGCCCATCACCAGCATCAGCAGCGAGAATATCCGCGGCGCCTCGCGCCGGTCGTAGACGTCGGTGACGACGGCCCGCGCCAGCACCTGGCCGACACACGCGCCCAGCGCCTGCAGGAACCGCATCACGATCAGTGCGCCGATGGTCTTGGCGAACACGCAGCCAACGCTCATGACGACAAAGACGGCGATGCCCACCATCAGCGGCGGGCGGCGTCCGACCCGGTCGGATATGGGGCCGTACAGCAACTGCCCGAGCGCCATGCCGACCAGGAACACCGACATTGTCTGCTGGGCGCTTGCCGGGTCGGTATGCAGCTCGGCGGCGATCGCCGGCATCGCCGGCAGGTACATGTCGATGGCCATCGGGCCGAACGCGGTCAGCGACCCCAACAACAAGGTCAGCCTCACACCCGGAATCGGACGCCGGGCGGCCGTGATCGTATCGGTGGACATTCAGGCTTACTCGAGAACGGTTTGTGCGATAAGTAAGCGATCCATAAGCCGCTGCATACAACGAAGGCGGACGAAGTTCGGGAATTTCGCGGGTGCTCGAGTCACGGGGCGAGGAGCAGGTGCAGGCCGGCACGGAAGATGCCGACCTTCAGCGTGCCGCCGAAGAAGCCTTCAACGTCGAGGTAAACCGGCACCTGAAGCGTAACTATATCGCGCTGCTGCTGCACGGCGTGTTCGGCATGACCGGTTTCCGGTTGCTGCAGGCGCCCACCTTCCTCCCGGCCTATCTCTACGCGCTGTCGAACTCGCCCTCCGCCGTCGGTCTGGTGCTGGCCGCGCAGCATATCGGCGCGACGCTGGCCTCGCTTCCCGGCGGCAACATGATCTCCCACCGCAAGAAGGTGGTGCCCATCTTCATGTGGGTGGGCGGCGCCATGCGCGTCGCCGTTCTCGGCATCGCTATCGCCGGCTTCGGCGTGACGGGGCTGACGCTGTTCGGCGTCAAGGTACCCAGCTTCGTGCCCAGCGAGAACTTCGCCCTCTGGACCATTGGCCTCTGCCTGCTGCTGTTCGGCGCCTTCAACGGCATGCAATCGGTGGCGTTCCAGTTCACCGTGTCGAAGCTGATCCCGGTCGCCGTCCGCGGCCGGCTGATGGGCTTCCGCAACTTCTTCGCGGGCATCGTTGCCGCGGCGGTCGCCTATATGGGCGGCGGCTATTTCATCGAGCACAATCTGCTCGGCAACGGCTATGCCAGCACCTTCTTCCTCGCCTTCATCCTGACCGCCATCGGCCTGCTGGGCCTGAAGCAGATCCGCGAGCCCGAGCCGCCGAACGTCCAGGCGCCGGCACCGCTGATGGAGCGCTTGCGCGACCTGCCGCGCCAGGCGCGGACGCCCGGATTCCAGCGCTATCTGGTCGGCAGCACGCTGGCCTCGCTCGCCATCGCCGCCGCGCCGTTCTACATCCTGCACGTCAAGCACGAGATGGCCGCGTCGGGCCAGGTGCTCGGCGGTTACGGGCTGGGCGTGCTGACCATCTCGTTCATGCTGATCCCCACCTTCGTGGCGCCGATCTGGGGCATGCTCGGCGACCGCTTCGGCAATTCCTGGACCTTCGCCGGGTCCATCGCCATCTGGGGCGTCTTCCTGGTGGTGCTGCTGATCGCGCCCACCAGCCTTTTCTGGCTGGCCATCGTGTTCAGCGGCCTGGGCGTCGGCATCGGCGGGCTGCAGATCGCCGGCCAGAACCTGCTGCTGGAATACGGCTCCCGCGACGACCAGCCGATGATGATCGCGCTCGCCAGCATGGTCGCGTCGGCCATGTTCGCCGCCGGCCCGATCCTGGGCGGCGCGCTGGCCGAAGCCACGTCCTATACGGTGATGTTACTGGTCGCCATCGTCATCAAGGGCTTCGCGGTCTGGGTGATTATGGGCAACGTGCGGCGGCGGAAGCAGCCGGGTCTTGCATAAGCTGCCGGCAGCGATGATGTTCTGCCTGTCGCCTATTCGGGCGCAGGGACAATTCCGGACATGGGCCAACAACCCCTCGACCCGATCAAGGCGGAGCCCGCTCGAACGCCGCTCGAGCCGCCGGTCCGTGCGCCGCGCCGCTTCTGGCAGGTTCTCGGTCCCGGCCTGATCACCGGCGCGTCGGACGACGATCCCAGCGGCATCGCCACCTATTCCCAGGTCGGCGCGCAGTATGGCTATGGGCTGGCGTGGAGCCTGCCGTTCAGCTACCCGCTCCTGGCTGCCATCCAGGAGATCAGCGCCCGCATCGGACGGGTCACCGGGCAGGGCATCGCCGGCAACATCCGGCAGTTCTATCCGGCATCGCTCCTGAGATTGACCGTCGGGCTGCTGCTGGTCGCCAACATCATCAACATCAGCGCCGACCTGGCCGCCATGGCGGATGCGGTGAAATTGCTGATCGGCGGGCCGTCACTGGCCTATGTGGTGGCGTTCGCGCTGACCTGCGTCTGGCTGGAAATATTCCTCAGCTATGCCCGCTATGTGGCCATCCTGAAGTGGACGACGCTTTCCCTGCTGGCCTATGTGGCCACCGTCCTTGCGGTGCACGTGCCATGGGGCCAGGTCGCCTTCGACACGCTGGTGCCGACCATCACCTGGGAGCGCGGCTACATTGTCGGACTCGTTGCCATACTGGGCACCAGCATCAGCCCCTACATGTTTTTCTGGCAATCGTCGGAAGAGGCCGAGGACGAGCGGGTGAACCCGGAGGCCAAGCCGCTGATCGAGGCGGAGGACGGCGCCGAAGGCGAACTCAGCCGTATCCGGATCGATACCTATGTGGGCATGGGCTATTCGCACCTCATCGCCTTTTTCATCCTCGTCACGACCGCGTCGACGCTGCACGTCCATGGCATCACCGACATTGCGACCTCGGCCGAGGCGGCACAGGCGCTGCGACCCATCGCCGGTCCCTTCGCCTCGGCGGTGTTCGCGCTCGGCATCGTCGGCACTGGCATGCTGGCGATCCCGGTGCTGGCCGGCAGCGCGGCCTATGCCGTCGGCGAGGCAAGGCAGTGGCCCACCGGCCTTGGCTACAAGCCGAAGGAGGCGAAGGCGTTCTACGGGACCATCGCGGTCGCCACGTTGCTGGGAATCGGCATCAATCTGCTGCCCATCGATCCGATGAAAGGCCTGTTCTGGGCCGCCGTCATCAACGGGGTGGTTTCCGTGCCGCTGATGGCGGTGATGATGGTGATGAGCGTGCGCCCGGCGGTGATGGGACGGTTCACGCTGCCCCGCTACCTTCGGATCACCGGCTGGCTGGCGACGGCAGTCATGGCTGTGGCGGTGCTGGCCATGTTCTGGACCCTGATCTTCTGATTGGCCCGGTCCAGCTGAAATCCGCACTCTTGCGGCCTGGCGACAATGGCGCCACCACCCGTCTTGACCCGTCGCCACCACCCGGACAACACTGCGCCAACGGATTTCCGTCAGGGGAGCAGAAAAATGATTCGCGGCATCCATCACGTGGCGCTGGCCACAAGCGACATCGACCGTCTCGTGAAGTTCTACCAGGAAGGCTTCGGGTTCGAGGTCGTCGCCACCATGGGCTGGGAAGTGGGCTCGACCCGCATCGACACCATCGTCGGGCTGAAAGATTCGTCCTGCCGGCAGGTGATGATGAAGGCGGGCAACACGCACATCGAAATCTTCGAGTACAAGACGCCCGTGGGTAAGCCGGTCGATCCTAGGCGGCCGGTGAGCGATCACGGCTACACCCATTTCTGCGTCGACGTCACCGACATCGATTATGAGTACGAGCGCATGAAGACGCTGGGCATGACCTTCAACTGCCCGCCGCCCACCCGCGAAGAGCTGGGCCACGGCTCCATCCGCGCGACCTATGGCCGTGATCCGGAAGGCAACGTCATCGAACTCCAGGAGATCCTGGACCCGAACCACGCGTTCTACCTGAACGTCTGATGTTTTTCCCCGGCTTCGAGAAGCGGCGCGTCGCCACGGACGGCGCCGAGATCAACCTAGTCGTCGGCGGCTCCGGTCCTCCGGTGCTGCTGCTGCATGGCTATCCGCAGACCCATGTGATGTGGCATCTGGTCGCGCCCGTGCTGGCGGAGAAATTCACCGTCGTGGTGCCCGACCTGCGCGGCTATGGCGACAGCTCCAAGCCATCGGGCGGGGAGATGACCTACGCCAAGCGCACCATGGCGGCCGATAACGTACAGGTGATGCGCTCGCTCGGTTTCGAGCGCTGGTCTGTCGCGGGACACGACCGGGGCGCGCGGGTGTCCTACCGGATGGCGTTCGATCACCCCGAGAGGGTCGAGAAGCTGTGCATCCTCGACGTGGTGCCGACCATCGAGCAGTACGAGGCGGCGGGCAAGAACCGCAAGGTTGCCGTCGGCATGTACCACTGGTTCTTCCTCGCCAGCCCCGCGCCGCTGCCGGAAAAACTGATCGGCTCCGACCCGGAATACTATCTGCGCCACTCCATGGAAACCTGGGCGGGCCAGAATGCCAGTTTCGATCCGGCGGCCATGGCCGAATACATCCGCTGCTTCTCCAATCCCGAGACCATCCGCGCCACCTGCGACTGCTACCGGGCGGGTCCGACGGTCGACTGCGATATCGACGACGCGAACCGAAAGGCCGGCGACAAGATCAAGGCCCCGACCCTGATCCTGTGGGGCGACCGCGACGGCAAGTGGGACGAGGAGCGCATGGTCGGCACCTGGAAGCGCTGGGCCGCCGATGTGCGTGGCCAATCGGTGCCGGGCGGCCATTTCTGCCCGGAGGAAGCGCCGACCGAGACCGCGAGGGCCATCGGCGAGTTTTTTGCCAACTAACCAATATCGTCATCCCCGCGTGCGCGGGAATGACGGCGAGGGTTAAGGCGGTATCAGTCCTTCGCGCCCTTGTACGGGTCCTCGTTGATGTCCCGGTCGATCTTGCGCAAATTGGGGCCGGCCTTCAGCAGCTTGCGCAGCACGAACCAGCTCGCGAGGCTGATGGCCGCATAGAACGCCACCAGATAGGCAAGGCCGGCGACGCCCGTGAACCATCCTTCCAGGCCAAGGAACAGCATGGCCGAGACGACGACGGCGCCGGTCGCGAAGCCCAGGAACAGGTAGCCCGGCATCAGCAGCTCGACCACGCCCATGGCGAAGGCGATGGCGAGCCATGCGGCGGGATGCAGGAAGAAGTCGCGGCTGAGGATGCTGTCGATCATGACGGCTTCTTCGCGAACATCTTCGCCGCCGCGCTGAACGCGTCGGCGATGTCGGTGGGCAGGATGATGGTGCGGCTGTTGTTGCCGCTGGCGATATGGCCCATTACCTCGATCTGCCGCTTGGCGATCTCGAACTGGATCGCTTCCATGCCGCTCTCGCGGATGGCGGCGGCGAGCGTCGTGGTGGCATAGGCGTCGGCGTCGGCCTGGATGCGCTTGGCCTCGGCGACCTTCTGGGCGGTGAAAAGCTCGCCTTCGGCCTTCAGCTCCATGGCGCGCTTCTCGCCCTCGGCCTTGGCGACGGCGGCGCGGCGGGCGCGCTCGGCGTTCAGCTGCTGCAGCATGGCATCGAGGGTCTGGCTGTCGAGGTTGATGTCCAGCACCTCGGCGCGGGTCACCTCGATGCCCCAGTCGTCGGTGGCGTCGCCGAGCTGCGCCTTGATGGAGGCATTGAGCGGCGCACGGTTGGACTGCATCTCATCCAGGTCGATCTTGCCCAGCTCGGAGCGCACGATGCCGGCCACGGTGGTGGCGACCGCGGCGTCGATGTTGCTGATCCGGTACACCGTGTTCTCGGGCGACACGATCCGGTAGAACACCACGATCGAAGCCTTGATCAGCACGTTGTCCTTGCTGATGGCGTCCTGCTCGATGCTGGGAAGCTGGCGCTCGAGGATCGAGATCTTGTGCTTTACCGAGTCGATGAACGGCACGATGACGTTGAGGCCGGGCCCCAGGATCGCGTGCAGCTTGCCGAGCCGTTCGACAACGTATTTCTCGCTCTGCGGCACGATCTTGATGGTCATGAACGATAGCAGGACCAGCAGGATGATCAGGACGATCGCCGCCACCGGCACATCGGTTAATGCGTCCATAAGACTTCCGCCCCCATCCTGTTGAACCAGCGAAATTAGAGACCTGCACCTCTTCATTGGCAAGCGGAACCGGTTCGGGGCCATTGCGAGCCGGTTCACGACCTGCTCTAATCCGCGCCCACAATCACGCGTGAATGACCAAGGGGAGAGACGCGATGGAAATGCGGGTTCTGGGCCGCACCGGCATGCATGTGAGCAAGTTCTGCTTCGGCGCCGGCATGTTCGGCTATTTCGGCAATAGCGACCAGGCCGAGTGCAGCCGCATGGTCGACCGCGCGCTCGACGCCGGCATCAACTATTTCGACACCTCGGACGTCTACTCGCACGGCGAGTCCGAGACCATCCTGGGCAAGGCGCTCGGCAAGAAGCGCGACGACGTGGTGCTCGCCACCAAGTTCAGCCTGCCCATGGGCGGCGCCAACCCGAACATGAAGGGCAATTCCCGGCGCTGGATCATGAAGGCGGCCGAGGACAGCCTGCGCCGCCTGGGCACCGACTATATCGACCTCTACCAGGTGCACCGCCCCGACAGCGGCACTGACATCGACGAGACGCTGGGCGCGCTCTCGGACCTGATTCGCCAGGGCAAGGTGCGCTATATCGGCTCATCGACCTTCCCGGCCGAGCAGATCGTCGAATCCCACTGGGTTTCCGAGAACCGCGGCCGCGAGCGGTTCCGCACCGAGCAGCCGCCCTATTCCATCTTCGCCCGCCGCATCGAGGCCGACGTGCTGCCGACCGTGCAGCGCTACGGCATGAGCGCCATCGTCTGGTCGCCGCTGTCGCAGGGCTGGCTGACCGGCAAGTGGCGGCGCGGCGCCACGCCCAACGACACCCAGCGGCAGAACCTGCAGCCGCACCTCTACGACATGAACCGCGCCGACAACCAGCGCAAGCTGGACCTGATCGAGAAGCTGGTCGTGGTCGCCGGGGACGCTGGCATGTCGCTAATGCACATGGCGCTCGGTTTCGTCACCGCTCATCCCGGCGTCACCTCGGCGATCATCGGGCCGCGCACGTTCGACCAGCTCGAGGGCCTGCTGGCCGGCGCCGACGTGACCCTGTCGGACGAGACGCTGGACGCCATCGACGCCATCGTGCCGCCGGGCTCCAACATCAGCCATGACGACGACGGCTATGTGGCGCCCGAGATCACCGACAAGTCGCTGCGCCGCCGCCCCCACAAGGAGCAGGCGCACGACAATTTCCGCGAGACCATCAGCAACATCGAAAAGTACAAGGCCGCGCAGCAGCAGAAGTAGCGTGCCTTACCCTTGCCCTGAATGTAAGGACGACCTAGATTATCCTTACTCGCTGAGGAGGCAATCATGTCGTTCGCGACGATCACGTCAAAAGGCCAAGTCACGTTACCAAAGGACGTTCGGGATCGGCTCAATCTCAAGGCAGGCGACCGGTTGTCGATCGAAGTCATGCCGGACGGAACCTTTACTGCCCGGCCCGCGCCGCGCAGTGTCATGGACATCATTGGCATCCTTGCGAGGCCGGGGCAAAAGCCTCTCACGGTCGAGGAAATGAACGAGGCTATCGGCAAGGCTGTCGTTGAGCGCTACAACCGATCGAAGACATGATCGGCCTCGATACCAACGTCGTATTGCGCCTGTTGACGGGAGACGACGGACCTCAGGTGGAGGCTGTTGGAAAACTACTCGCCGCCTCGCAGGACGCGCCTCGTTCGTTTTATATCAATCATGTCGTTCTCGTGGAGTGCGCGTGGACACTGAGGACCGGCTACGGATATCGCAGGCCGGAAATTGCCGCGGGGTTAAAAAGCCTGACCGCCCTGAAGGCCATCGCTATTGAGGATGCCGAGCTTGTGGTGACGGCCCTTGAAGATTACGAGCAGGGCAGGGCGGATTTTTCGGACTATCTGGTCGCTGCCAAGAACCGGCGTGCCGGCTGCGCGTATACGGTTTCATTCGACAGAGTCGCGCTACGCATCGCTGGAATGGAGCCGCTCGGATAGCCATCCCGACATGCTCATGGTACCTCTCTCCAATGGTTGAGAAACGCACCAGAAAATTCGAGCTTGAGAGCAGCCACCGCGTCGCTGATGGCTGGTTGAAGGTTGACCGGCTCACCTACCGTTTCGAGACGTTCTCCGGCGCCATGAGCGAGCCGGTGACGCGCGACGTCGTGCGCCGGCAGGACGCCGCCGTGGGCCTAGTCAGGCACCGCGGCCGCGGCACGCTGATCTTCGTCGAGCAGTTCCGCCTCGCCGCCCACGGCAAGTCCGATGGCTGGATCGTCGAGATCTGCGCCGGCAAGCTCGACGAGGGCGAAAGCGCCGAGGAGGCCATGGTCCGTGAACTGCAGGAGGAGACCGGCTACCAGCCGCTCGCCCTGACGCCGATCGCCAGCTTTTTCGTCTCGCCGGGTTATACCGAGGAGCGCATGCACCTCTACCTGATCGACGTCGACGGCGAGCCGGGCGAGGCGCCTGGCGACGGCGACGAGGACATCAGGCTGGTGGAACTGAGCCATGACGAGGCCTATGCCTGGCTCGACCAGGGCCGGTTCCAGGATTCGAAGACGTTGATCGCCCTCTACTGGCTGAGGTGCCAACCGCGATGATGAAATTCTGGGGGCTGACGCTGGTCGCCTGCGGACTGCTGCTGTCCGGCTGTCTCGGCCAGGCGGTCAAGGACGACGTCAACGCCATGAAGAAAACGGGCTACGCGCGGGCGCCCGCGGCCGTCGATGACGGCAAGTCGCCGTTCGCGAACGTGCCGCTGGTGTCGCTGCATGACCTGGTCTGCAAGCCGGAAGAATACGAGGGCAAGGAAGTGCGGGTCCAGGGCATCGCGCTGATCGAGCCGCGCAACAACAACCTCTATTTTGACCTCTTCCCCAGGAACATCGGATCCTGCGGCCGGGCCATGATCGGCATGGATTATCCGGCCGACTTCATGAAGATGGCGGAAGCCTATAACCGCAAGCGCCTGGAATTCGTGGGCGTCTTCCAGCGCAATCTCTGCCCGCTCGAAAAATACAAATACGCCCGGGTGAACGATCCGAAGGACCCGAACCAGACCGTCTGCAAGTCGGTGGAACTGCGCAGCGACGCGTTCCTTACCGGCGTCCGCGGCTGGCGGCTGATGCCCGAATAGGACTATCCGCCCAGATGCGCCTTCAGCCCGCCGAGCATGAAGGCGTAGGCGGCTTCCAATTGCGTGCGGATTTCGCCCTCGTCCAAGCCGGCCGGCGCGTCGAAAAAGCCTTCCCAGAAGCAGGTGCACTTGTCGTTGCCGTCGGGCCGTACCGACAGCCGCGCCTGGTAGCGGCTGGCGCCGAACGGACCGCCGGTGGTGATCGCCAGCACCTGGATCATGTTGTCGTGGTCATTGGCATCCAGCCGCTCGTCGCCCGCGCCCAGCCCGGGCAGTGACAGGGTGCGGACCATGCCGACGCCCGTTCCCTTGGTTGAAAGTGTAGAGCCCTCCAGCGGCGGCATCCAGCTCAGCAGCGCGCCGAAGTCCGCAATGGACGCCCAGGCCTTCGCCGCGGGCACGTTCATCGCCATGGTGCCGATCACATATCCCATCGTTCCGTCCCCCGTTTCGACTGGATGATGGGCGAGACTAGCCGAAATCGCCCGTGTCGGCACCCACGCTCAGGGTTCTACCGACAGTTCACGCAGGCACGCCGGGCAGGTGACGGTCACGTCTTCGTCGATCGCCTCGCCATCCGGAACGTCCCGGTCACACAGCGTCCACAGCATCGGCTCGCCTTCGACCTGAGTGCTCTGCACAGCGTGCACGATCGCGCCGTCATTCCAGCGGAGCGGCTTTCCGGCGAATTTATCGATGGTGGACATGATGGGCCGCCTCGCTACGACATTCAGGGCAGGTTACCACGCTGCCCCGCTTGACGTCTTGTGGCAGCATCGGGATGCCGCAAAGCGTGAAATAGGCGGGAACGATTGTTCCTTCACCGAGACGCTTGATGCATCGATGAGTCTGACCGTTGACCCGCGACACCGTCTGGATGGCTGGAACACTACACGATAACATGACGGTTCTCCGATTGCAGAAGAACGGTTACCCGTCGCCTGAGTTCCGTTTGCGAGAACGCCGGGCCGACTACGCGGCGTTGCGAGGCCCGAAGCGGCGGAGCGCCATGGCTCGAACGGTGTAATCTGCCGTCGCTGTCCGATGGGGCGCGTTACCGCTTGTCGAACCGCACATAAAGCTCCGGCAGGCTGCGGAGGATCACGCTGGGCTCGGCCTTCGGCTCCGGATGGCCCGGCGCCAGGCGAAAGTTCTTCATCCGCTCGAGCAGGGCGGGGAAGCCCAGGTTCAGTTCCTGGCGGGCCAGCGGTGCGCCGACGCAGTGATGGATGCCCGAGCCGAAGGCGAGCTGCGAGCCGGCGTTCTTGCGGTGGATGTCCACCCGCACCGGACATTCGAAGTGGCGTTCGTCCCGGTTGGCCGCGCCGTAGCGCAGCATCAGCATGGACCCGGCCTTCAGCGGATAGCCGCCCAGTTCGGTGTCCTTGGTCACCACGCGGGGCAGGCCCTGCACCGGCGCCTCCAGGCGCAGCGCTTCCTCGCAGAAAGTGCGGACGGCCTTCGGGTCGCCGACCAGCTGTTCCTGGATTTCCGGGTTCTGGCACAGCAGCAGCATGCCCCAGCCGAAGGTGCTGGTGGTGGTCTCGTGACCGGCCACCAGGAACTGGTTCAGGATGCTCCAGGTTTCGGCCGGGTTCAGCGGCCGGTCCTCGTCCTCCAGCCGCACCTCGCCCAAGATGGTGCACATGTCGTCGCGCGGATCCTTGCGGCGTGCTTCTACCAGACCGACCATGTAGTTCTGCAGGTCGACCATCACCTGCGCCCGGCGCAGCAGCTCGTCGTCGGAATGCACGGTGAGGCGCAGGCCGGATGCGGCCACGGTCGCGCCCTCGTAGAAGAACGGCCGGTCCTCGGGCGCCACGCCCAGCCGGTCGGCGATGATGCGCAGCGGCACGGGCAGGGCGAAGGCGTGCATGAAGTCCACCTCGCCCTGATCGATGAAGCTGTCGATGGTCTCGTTGATGATCTGCTGTATGTACGGCTCCATCTTGCGGACGTTGCCGGCGGTGAACACCCGGTCTACCTGCGAACGGTATTTCCGGTGGGTCGGCGGGTCGGCGGTCAGCAGGGTGTCGACCGGCGGGAACATCTGGCCGGCGATCGCCAGGAATTTCTCGCGCACCGGCGCGGGCGCGGTCTCCAGCCAGTGCTGCCTGGTGCCGTTGAGGAACGGCCCGAAATTGCTCGAATAGGTGTCGGTGTCGCGCAGCACCTGCATCAGCAGGTCATAGCGCGTGACGACGTGGATATTGCCGGCCGCCATGAAATGCACCGGGGATTCGTCGCGCAGCCGCTGGTAGGCATCCCACGGATCAACCAGCACGGCCGGGTCGAACAGGTTGATGTCGGTGACGCTCGACGGCGTCTTGGCGGCAGTGCTCATACCCACGGTCTCCGTTTGGTTGCGGTGCGCTTCCCCGTCGCGCCGTTGCGTCAGTATGACTCGACGGGAAAGCGAGACAATAAATTTTTTCTGTTTTTTTCAGCGCCGCGTCGGTGCCGAACTTTCACTTTTTTCAGCACGCGTGAATGGCTAGTCTGCGCCGGTACGCAACCGGGGAAGCAGCATGATCGGCACAGATCCGAAGTTCGATCAATTCATCACCGACCATCGCTGGGCCGTCGTCAGCACCCTGCGCAAGAGCGGCACGCCGTCGAGCACTTTCGTGGCCTATGCCCGCGACGGCGACACGCTGGTGATCAGCACGCCCGGGTACACCTTCAAGCGCAAGTCGCTGGAGCGCGACCCGCGGGTCGCGGTGTGCTGCTGCACCAACAGCGAGCCGTTCAACTTCGTGACGGTCGAGGGCCGGGCGACGGTGGAAAAGGACAATCTGGTCGCCATGACGAAGCTCGTGTTCGCCAACATCGAGGGCACCGGCTGGACCGAGCCCGAGGATCTGCAGGGCTGGCTGGACAAGCAGGACCGCGTGATCCTCCGCATCCATCCGGAGAAGGTGTACGGCGTCATCCGCTAGATGGACGGCGCCCCGCCAGCCAACGCCCTGCAACGGCTCCAGAGCGCGATCACGCTGATGCCGCCGACGGCCAAGGCCGTCTGCCTGATGATCTTTTCGGCGATGATGTTCCAGTCGATGAACGCGGTCATCCGGCACGTCTCCGACCTGGGTCTGCATCCGTTCGAAATCGCCTTCTTCCGCAACATCTTCGGCATCCTTGTGCTGGTGCCGCTGATCGTGCGCTACGGCATCGCGGTGATGTACACCAGCCGGTTCCACCTGCACCTGCTGCGCGGCGTGATCAACGTCGTGTCCATGCTGTGCTTCTTCTATTCCGTCACGGTCGCGCCGCTCGCCAGCGTCGCCTCGCTGGGCTTCACCCTGCCGCTGTTCGTGACCCTCTACGCGACGTTCATGCTGAAGGAGCCGCTGCATTCCCGGCGGCTGACCGCGCTCGCCATCGGCGTGGTCGGCGCGCTGCTGATCATCCGGCCCGGCTCCGACGACATGAACCTGGGCAATCTGATCGTGCTGGTCGGCACGGCGGTCTGGGGCCTGGCGCTGATGGTGATCAAGGTCCAGTCACGCACCGAGACGTCGCTCAACATCACCCTGTGGTCGTCGATCATGCTGGCGCTGCTGTCGGCGATTCCGGCGTTGCTGGTCTGGAAGGCGCCGGACGGCGAGCAGTTCGCCTGGATGGCGCTGACCGGCGTGCTCGGCACCGCCGGCACCCTGGCGGTCGCGCAGTCGATGAAGCTGGCCGACGCCAGCGCCGTCATGCCGTTCGACTTCACCAAGCTGGTCTGGGCCGCGCTGATCGGCTACCTGGCGTTCGGACAGGTGCCCGATGTCTGGGTGTGGATCGGCGGCGCCGTGATCTTCTCAAGCACGGTCTACCTGACCTACCGGGAATCCCGGCTGGCCAGGGCGGGCAAGCTGCATGCGCGCCAGGGCGCGGCCATCGATCTCTAGGCGGCCAGCTCGATCAGCGCTTCGACGTCCTCTTCCGAGGTCGCGGGGCTTGTCACCAGCCGTCTGCCGCCCGGTCCCGCCGTCGGCCAGTCGAGGAACAGGAACCCGGCGTCGCGCAGCCGCATGGCCACCTCGTCGGGCATGCGCACGAACAGCTCGTTGGCGTGGACCGGATGGGCCAGGTCGAAGCCCAGCGCGTCGAAGGCATCGGCCAGATGCGAAGCCATGCGGTTGGAATGGGCGGCATTCCTCAGCCACAAATCGCCGTCCAGATAGGCGTGCAGCTGGGCCGAGAAGAACCGCGACTTGGACAGCAACTGCCCGGCGCGCTTGCGGCGATAGGCCATGTCCTTGCCCAGCGCCGGATCGAACACGATCACCGCCTCGGCGGCCAGCGCGCCGTTCTTGGTCGCGCCGAACGACAGGATGTCGACGCCGGCCTTCCAGGTGATCTCGGCCGGCGTGCAGTCCAGGCTGGTGACGGCATTGCCGAAGCGGGCGCCGTCCATGTGCACCCGCATCTTGCGCTCGCGGGCCCATGACGCGATGTTGGCCACTTCCTTCACCGAATAGACCGTGCCCGCCTCGGTGGCCTGCGACAGGCTGACCGCGCCGGGCTGGGTCTGGTGCTGGTCGTTCAGCCGGAAGTTCCGGTACGCCTTCTCCAGTGTCTCCAGGGTCAGCATGCCGTGGTCGCTGGCGACGCCGTAAAGCTTGGCGCCGGCCGTGTAGAACTCGGGCGCGCCGCATTCGTCGCGGATGACATGGGCGTGCTCGTGGCACAGCACCGCGCCCCAGGGCGGGCAGCAGGCGGCCAGCGACAGCGCGTTGGCCGCGGTGCCGGTCGCCACGAGAAACACCTCTACCTGATGCTCGAACAGCGCCGAGAATTTCTCCGTCAGCGACACGGTCAGGGGATCGGCGCCATAGCCGGGAGCCGAACCTTCGTTGGCGCGGCCGATGGCGGCGAGGATTTCCGGTGAGATGCCGGCGCTGTTGTCGCTGAGGAAGCTGCGCGTTTTGATGTTCATGGCCTCTTCTCGTTTCAGGACGAGGTGGCTAACGTACCAATCACGCATGAAGGCGCAAGTCCGATACCGGGACAAGGGCGCGCCGCAACCCTGGGGAGAGATCATGGAACCGCAACTCATCAAGACCGAAATCGTCGACGACCACATCGCGCTGGTCACCATCGACAACCCGCCCGTCAACGCCCACAGCACCCAGGTGCTGGACGAGCTGATGTGGACGTTCGACACGCTCAGCGACCGCGACGAGGTGCGGGTTGCCGTGCTGACCGGCGCGGGCAAGGTGTTCTGCGCCGGCGCCGACATCAAGTCGCGGGTCGGCGTCGAGCGCAAGCCGGGCGACCACTGGCAGGGCAGCCGGCGCGCCCGCGAGGCCTATCATTGCATCATGGAGTGCCAGAAGCCGGTGATCGCGGCCATCAACGGCCCGGCGCTGGGCGGCGGCCTCGCCATCGCCGCGTCCTGCGACATCCTCGTGGCGTCCGAGAAGGGCTGCCTCGGCCTGCCGGAGATCGATGTCGGCCTGCTCGGCGGCGGCCGACACGCCCAGCGCCTGTTCGGCCACTCGCGCCTGCGCCGGATGATGCTGACCGGCCTGCGCGTCTACGGCCCCGAGCTCTACCGCCTCGGCATCGTCGAGGAATGCACCACGCCCGAGAACCTGATGGATGTCGCCATGGGCCTGGCGCGCGAGATCGCGTCCAAGAGCCCCATCGCCAGCCGCCTCGCCAAGCACGCGCTCAACCAGATCGAGGAGCTGAGCCTGCGCGACGGCTACCGGTTCGAGCAGGGCATGACCGGCCAGCTCGGCAAGACCGAGGATTCGAAGGAGGCCATGCGCGCCTTCGTCGAGAAGCGCAAGGCCGTGTTCACGGGGCGTTAGGGAACAGCACTCCCCATTATTGTCATCCCCGCCTTGCGCGGGGACCCATCGCCGTGCAGGCCACGCCGTATCCGGGATGGACATGGGGCTCCGCGCAAGGCGGGGATGACATGAAAGATTATGGGACGGGCGGCGACTCGGCCGGCGGCGACGCTTCCGCCGGCGGCTCCCCGCCGCCTCCATCCTCGTCGTCCTCGGGCTGCAGCACGAAGCGCTGGTAGAGATACCCGACGCCCAGCAGCGCCACGCCCAGCCCCAGGAACGACAGCGCCCGGAACAGGCCGGTCATGTTCGACATGTCGAGCAGGAACGCCTTGGCGACGGTGAGCGCGAAGATGGCGAGCGCCGCGATCCGCAGCGGCCGGTTCTTCAGCTTGATCCCGGCCGCGAACAGCGCGGCGCCGAACAGCAGCCAGACGGCGCTGTAGGTGTACTGCTCGGCGTTGGTGACCGTGTCGGCGTCGAGGTAGCGGCCATGGAACGCATGCCGCACCTCCAGGCTCAGCCACAGCACGGTGAGCGCCAGCGCCGCGACGGCCGACACGTAGAACGTGATCCTGTCGTCCCGCGCCGAGGCCGACCACGCATAGAGCGCGGCGAAGATGGCGGGCAGCAGATAGGCCAGCGCCAGCGTGTTGAAGATGGGCGTCGTGCCCAGATCCCAGTGCCACCACAGCGGGCTCTGCATGATCACCTGCACCAGCACCAGATGCAGCAGGGCGATGCCGCGCAGCACCATGGCCGCGACGTCGAGCACCTTGCGGTCGCCCAGATTGCGGCGGACATAGAGCCCGTAGCCGATGCCCAGCCACGCGGCGGTCTGCACGCTGGTCTCGGTCAGGTGGGTATAGGGCGCGCCCAGCGTGCCGGCGAACAGCTGCCTGATCTCGAACGTCACCAGCAGGGTGAAGAAGGCGATGGCTCCGGCTTCCAGCACCTTGACGGTGATGCCGTCGCGCTGCGGCATGAAGCGCCGCGCCGCATACCAGAACGCGACCGCCGGAATGCCGTAGCCGTACAGCACCCAGTTGAGGATCGGCCAGCCGCCGAGCGGATAGTCGAGCAGCGACGGATTGAGCAGCAGCCGCGCCAGCACCACGGCCGCCACCGCCAGCGCCACCCGGCGCAGGAACGGCAGGTCCAGCCGCAGCGAGATCCAGGCGATGGCCGGCAGCTGCAGCGACAGCGCCGCGGTCAGCCAGGCCTCGCGCAGCACCATGGCGAGCGCGAGACTGAGCGCCGCGACCGCGCCGGTGGCATAGGCGCCCAGCGCGGCCGGCGTCAGCTGGCGGCGTTCGGCGGCGAAGGTGGCGAGGCCCGCCAGCGCCAGGCCGATGGCCGCCCAGCCGGGATCGGAGCGGAACTCGGTCCAGCGCCAGTAGGAGATGAACAGGATCAGCACCGGCACGGCCACGGACAGGCCCGACCAGAACCCGGCCTGGCGCCGCAGCCGCAGCGCGAGGAAGCCGGTGATGCCGAACAGCACGGCGAAACCGCCGGCCACGCCGTTGAAGGTCTCGAAGGCCGGCTGGCGCACCGGGTTGAGCACGGTCCGGTACGCTTCCTGTCCCGCATAGGGATCGAACAGCGCCGGCACGTGCCATGTCGCCAGCGTCGCCAGCACGCCGATCGCGGCGGCCACCGGCAGGCCGTGCCAGGCGGGCACCCGCCACGCGGCAGCCAGGAACACGATGGCGACGCCGAACAGCGCCGAGAGCGACAGGAAGCCGTAGAGGTCGCAGCGCACCAGCGTGAATGCCAGGATCGCCACCACCGCGCCGCTCACCCACACCAGATATTCGGGGAAGGTCAGCTGCAGGGCGTTGGGCTGGCGTTCGCGGTCGGTCGCGCCGGCGGTGATCCACAGCGGCAGCGCGGCGAGGAACACCACGAACACGCTGAGCGCGGCCGGCTGCGGCGCCGCCGGCTCGTTGGCCAGCCACAGCAGCACCCACAGCGACGCCGTGACCAGGGTCGCGCCGGCGACGATCCACCAGTGGCGCAGCCGTGAGATCGCGCCCAGGGCGAGAGCGACGACCGCCAGGTAGCCGAACAGCGGCGTGGCCAGCGGCGCGTCGGTCGACACCAGCGCCGGCACCACCATGGCGCCGATCAGCCCGAACAGCGCCATGACCTGGCCATGCACCAGCGAGATGGCGATGGCGCCCAGCGCCACCACGGCCAGCAGCACGAAGGCGGCAAGGGGCGGGATCAGGTCATAGAGCCCGTAGGCCGAGTAGACGCTGGCGAACAGGGTCAGGAAGCCGGCGCCGGTCACCACCGCCGGGATGTAGTCGGCCTGCACGGGGACGCGGCCGGGATGGCGGCGCGCGAACTCGCCCGCGGCCAGCATGGCGAGGCCGGCGAGGACGCCCAGCACGACGCGCACCGCCGGGCCCAGATAGCCCTGCTCGATGGAGTAGCGCACCATGAACACGCCGCCCAGCGCCAGGGCGATGCCGCCCACCCAGACCATCCAGCGCGAGGTGATGTTGCGCTCGGTGATCTTGCGCGGCGGCGGCGCTTTCGGCGGAACGGCGGCCCGTGGCGCCGCGGCCGCGGCAGCCGGCGCCGGTATGGGCTGGACACTTGGCGGTGGCGCCGGTTCGACAGGCGTGACGGAGACTGCCGGTGTCGGCGCGGGCGGCGTCGGAACCGGCTGCTGTACGGGCGGCGGGTCGGGCGCGGCCGCGGGCGGCGCTGTCGCCTGTGGCGCGATGCCTCCCTGCTTCAGCTGCGCGATCTCGCGGCGCAGCTGCAGGATCTCGCGCTGCAGGGTGCCGGTCTTCGACAGCGCCATCAGGGCGAGCACCGGCACGCCGAGGCCGTAGAACAGGCCGATGAGTACGCCGAACAGGATCACGCCAGCCCCTCGGTCGCCGCCGGCGACCAGCTACATGAAAGTCCGCGCGCCCTCACGGACGCGCGGATTCGGGACGGAGCAGCCCGGCTCCGGAACTCAGGCTGCCGCGATGGCCTGCGGCAGCGGGTCCTCGCCGAACTGGTTCGGGCCGGTGGTGCCCTTCTGCACGAAGAAATAGATCAGGATCAGGCCGCCCACGAACGGCACCAGGCCGATCAGCAGCCACCAGCCGGACTTGTCGATGTCGTGCAGCCGGCGGATGCCGACCGCGATCGTGGGGATGATGACGGCCAGCACCACCAGCACCGGCAGGAACATGCCGATCTTGCCAAGGATGCTGCCGATGATCGCCGCGACGATATAGACGATCGCGTAGGCCAGCACCCACCACCAGTATTCCGAGCGCGGCGCCCGGCCGTTGAAGTCTGCGTATTTCTGCTGAAGGACAGTTCTCACGGCGGTCTGGAAGTCCATTGTCACCCTCCCGAGGTTTGCGGACCCTGACGAAACTGCACGGATTGCCGGCCAGCGCGGACCGGCACCGGAAAAGCCTATGCAATTAATGGCTTGCAGGCAAGGCAATGTACCGCCGCCGCAACGTTCCGGTCACGGGATTGTGTCCGGACAGGCAATCGGGGCACTGAATTGCGGGAAAGCACGGCGCGCACGTAAACCCCTCGCCCTTTGGGAGAGGGAGGGGCCCGCGGCCGAAGGCCGTGGGAGGGTGAGGGGCGTTGTGCGGGAAGGGGTTCAGGCTGGTGGACGGCATCGGCAACGCCCCTCACCCTGACCCTCTCCCAGTGGGAGAGGGAATGCGCCTAATGGATCCGGATGATCCCATCCACCGCGCGGTATTCCGCCGGGGTCATCAGCTGGGTCGAGGCGACGCGCACCGAATGCAGCGGGCCGTCCAGGTTTTCCTCCCAGAACCGCAGGAACTTGCGCAGCACGGGGAAATCCGGGGCGATGTCGAAGTCCTGCCAGACGAAGGCTTGCAGGAAATCCAGGTTGTCAGGCATTCGGTAAAGGATTTCGGCGGTCGCCAGTCGATAACCCTTGAGCACCAGTTCGATGTCGCGATGATCGCGCACTTGCCCGACAGCCATGGAGCCTCCTTTCGCCCGTTACGGTTTAGCCAGTCACAAAGCTATAACGCACCTGCAATAAAAGAGTGCCCGAGTCGCGGTAGGGTAGCAAGACTGCCGTAAAAATATTTGTTTTGAATCAGTTTGTTAGCACTCTCGGATCGCTGCTGCTAAAAATTTCTGGCACTCCCCTTGATCGACTGCTAAACCCTTCCCACATGAGCGCTGCGAAGCGTTGCCCCTGATCCCAGGGGAGAACGGGCGCGGCGCTTCCATCCCTTTCAGGGCTTCAAACGAGGAGGACATTCCAATGAAGTTCAAACCGCTTCAGGACCGCGTCGTCGTACGCCGCATCCAGGAAGAAGAGAAGACACCCGGCGGCATCATCATCCCGGACACGGCCAAGGAAAAGCCGTCGGAAGGCGAAGTGATCGCGGTCGGCCCCGGCGCGCGCAACGACAAGGGCGACATCGTCCCGGTCGAGGTGAAGGCCGGCGACCGTGTGCTGTTCGGCAAGTGGTCCGGCACCGAGGTCAAGATCGACGGCCAGGAGCTGCTGATCATGAAGGAGTCGGACATCATGGGCATCATCACCGCCCCCGCGGCCGCGAAAGCCGCCGCTTAATCAATTTCGGGAGACTAAGACAATGGCTGCCAAGGAAGTCAAATTCGGCGCGGATGCGCGCCAGCGGATGCTGCGTGGCGTCGATATCCTCGCCGACGCGGTGAAGGTGACGCTCGGTCCCAAGGGCCGCAACGTCGTGATCGACAAGAGCTTCGGCGCGCCGAAGATCACCAAGGACGGCGTCACCGTCGCCAAGGAAATCGAGCTTGCCGACAAGTTCGAGAACATGGGCGCCCAGATGGTGCGCGAAGTCGCCAGCAAGACCAACGACATCGCCGGTGACGGCACCACCACCGCCACCGTGCTGGCCCAGGCCATCGTGCGCGAAGGCGCCAAGGCCGTCGCCGCCGGCTACAACCCGATGGACCTGAAGCGCGGCATCGACCTCGCGGTCACCGCCGTCGTCGCCGACCTCAAGGCCCGCTCGAAGAAGGTCTCGTCCAACTCGGAAATCGAGCAGGTCGGCACCATCTCCGCCAATGGCGACAAGGAAGTCGGCGAGATGCTGGCCCGCGCCATGGAAAAGGTCGGCAACGAGGGTGTCATCACCGTCGAGGAAGCCAAGAGCATGGACACCGAC
>CALQFM020000058.1 GCA_943329845.2 Candidatus Kuenenia stuttgartensis
CAGCAACGCTATCGTCGACCATGGCGGGCGTGGCACTTTCTGTCCGGTGTTCGAGAGTGGTCTAAGCGCCTATTCTCTACACCAAATCAGTAGGTTAAGCTACGTTCGCCGACCCGGAATAGCCCGGCTGATGAATAATTCGGGCTAGACACTCATCGCCATCTGCAGACTATCGCCACGTCTGTTCAGGAAGCAGTGCGTCTACGCCGTTAACAATTTCTTGTGCCTGCTGCTTGGTCACGGCTGTATTCGAATGAACTGCCTCGTTGCGGATGCGCATCCACTCATCAATACGACAGGCATTCAGCAGATCGACAACTCCCTGTTCGACCGCCAACTGAACCAAATTGCGAAGCGACATAGGCCGATTGAGGCGGTTCCAATTTGGTTTGCTAAGCCGATCGCGAAGTGTCGCTTCGAGGTAGCTCATCGCGGCTATGACTGCTGCACGAAATTCCTTTTTCTCAAGCAACCGATGTGCCTCATACCGACGTTTCTCATCGATAGGGATCACATCGCGCAATGCGGCGATCAGTCCTTCGAGGTTATCATCCCCACTAGTTCCCAGATCCACCCGGTGGATACCAACTCTGCCGATGAAGAGCCTATCAGAGTCAACAGGTGACAGCCGCCGGCCGCCGGGCGGATAATGCGGCACCATTTCACGGGGAGTTACGTCCATGACCGCACCGAATTCCGCCTGGGCCAAGGAGCCCGCGCCGCGCTATCCGGCGCCGACGTTCAAGGGCAGCAAGATCGAGGGCTTCCGCTACCACTCGAAGGAATTCTTCGAGAAGGAATGGGAATACATGTGGACGAAGGTGTGGCTGTTGCTCGGCCGCGCCGACGACATCCCCGAGACCGGCGACTACCAGCAGGAAGAGGTCGGCCCGGAGTCGATCCTGATGGTGCGCCAGGAAGACGGCTCCATCAAAGCCTTCTACAATGTCTGCCAGCATCGCGGCGCCCGCCTGATCTTCAACGATCTGGGCACGGTCGACGCCTTTACCTGCCCCTATCACGGCTGGCGCTGGGAGATCGACGGGCAGCTCACCTTCGCGCTCGACCCCGAGGATTTTCCCGAGGGCGACCCGTGCGGCAAGCTGAAGCTTGAGCCCATCCGCTGCGAGGTGTTCGCCGGCTTCATCTGGGTCAACATGGACCCGGACTGCGTGCCGCTGAAGGAATATCTCGGTCCGCTGTGGGACGAGTGGTCGGCCTATGAGCTGGACCACTGGAAGCGCTACCTGGCGCAGACCTGCACCGCTCCGATCAACTGGAAGGTGATCCTGGACAACTTCAACGAGTCCTATCACCTGCCCACCGTCCACCCGCAGGCCGCCGGCAAGACCGAGGAAAGCTATCTGTCGACCCAGTACGATATGGCGCCCGAGGGCCACGCCCGCATGTGGATGCAGTCGGGCAAACCGTCGAAGCAGATGGAATGGAACGGCGGCCAGGTGAAGATCGAGCCGGTGCTGGAGCGCCAGCTTCGCCTGTGGGAGCTGGATCCGGACGAGTTCCGCGGCGGCCGCGAATACGAAACCCGCGAGGCGATCCAGCAGGCCATGCGCAAGCTGGGCAAGTCGCGCGGCTACAACCATTTCGACAACCTCCGCGACCATCAACTCACGGACGTCTACCACTACTTCCTGTTCCCGAACTTCGCGGTGTCGCTGTGGGCGACGGGCTTCCACTTCCTGCGTGCCCGGCCGCATCCGACCGACCCGACCCAGAGCGTGTTCGATCACTGGTGGTACTCGCCCGTGCCGATCGACCTCGAGACGCCGATCTACACGCCGAACGGCGTGTTCAAGGCCGGCGACGATGTCGAGCACGAGGTGTTCAATTATGGCGAGCAGAGCCTCGGCATGCTGATCGACCAGGACATGGGCGTCACCACCGGCCAGCAGCTCGGCTTCCGCAGCCGCGCCTACACGGGCGTATACCTGTCGGGCCAGGAAGCGCGCATCCGCCGCTACCACGAGGTCATCGACGAGTATATCGAGGGCAAGGGCAAGCGGAAGATCAACGCCAATCCGCACACGGCCATCGCCGCCGAGTAACCTCGGCCACGACGAGATGGAAAAGGGGCGCTTCGGCGCCCCTTTTTTCTGCGCCACCTGACAGAGTCGATAGGTGACAGGGCCGCCGGATCCCGGCCACAGTAGGGCCGCGGGGAAGCGTCTGGCATGACAGGGAATCATGTCCATGACGAAACATTCGAAAGACTGGTACGCGGCCACACCGGCGCCGTGGCCTCAGCCGGTTCTCAAAGGCCACACCATTCCGGGTTACCGCTATACCTCCAAGGCGTTCGCCGACGAGGAATGGCAGAAGATGTGGACGAAGTCCTGGCTGCTGCTGGGCCGCGAGGACGAGATTCCCGAACCGGGCGACTACCAGATGGAAGAGGTGGGCCCGGAAGGGATCATCATGGCGCGCCTGGCCGACGGATCGATCAAGGCCTTCTACAATGTCTGCCAGCACCGCGGCGCGCGGCTGGTGTTCAACGAGATCGGCTCGACGGATGCGTTCGTTTGCCCGTATCACGGCTGGCGCTTCGAACTGGACGGCCTGCTGACCAAGGCACTGGACTCCGAGGATTTCCCGGAAGGCGACCCCTGCGGCAAGCTCCGCCTGATAGAGGTGCCGTGCGACACGTTCGCGGGGTTCATCTGGGTCAACCTGGATCCGGACTGTGTCAGCCTCAGGGAATATCTCGGCCCGGTCTGGGACGACTGGCAGCCCTACCGGGTCCAGGAATGGAAGCGCTACCTGGCGCTGACCGCCAACGTACCGGTCAACTGGAAGGTCATCCTGGACAACTTCAACGAATCCTATCACCTGCCGGCAGTGCACCCGCAGTCCGACGCGCTGGTGGAGGAGAACTATCGCTGGACCCAGTTCGACATGTCGGAAGAGGGCCACAACCGCATGTGGATGCAGTCGGGCGCGCCGTCGCACCGGTTGCTCGCCACCGGCGAGCCGCTGATGAAGCCGGCGCTGGAGGCGACCTTGAAGGCGTGGGAGCTGAACCCGGACGATTTCAGGGGCCGCGAGTTCGACACCCGCGAGGCGCTGCAGCAGGCCAAGCGCACGCTGGGTCCCGCGCGCGGCTACACCTATTTCGACGATCTGCACGACCACCAGCTGACCGACACCTACCACTACTTCGTGTTTCCGAACTTCGCAGTGTCGGTCTGGGCCGAAGGCTTCCACTTCCTGCGCGCCCGGCCGCACCCGACCGACCCGGAGCAGTGCGTGTTCGACAACTGGTGGTACGCACCGGCGCCCGAGGGCGTGACCACGCCGGTCAACACCGCCGCCGGTCCGGTGGAGCGCGACGCCGAGGTGGAACATGTGGTGTTCAATTTCGGCGAGAAGTCGCTGGGCGAGCCGATCGACCAGGACATGGCGGTGACGCCCGGCCAGCAGCTCGGCTTCCGCAGCCGCGCCTACAAGGGCGTTTACCTGGCGAAGCAGGAGCACCGCATCAGGCGCTTTCACGAGGTCATCGACGAGTACATCGAAGGCAAGCGCCCGGCGCCCAAACGCGTTCAGGCGGTGGCAGCGGAATAACCGCCTTCATCGGAAGCGGAAGGGGCGCTTCGGCGCCCCTTTTGTTTTGGGCGTTTGCGGTTTGTCGCAATGCGTCAAATGCCGGGGAGTACCCGTCACTTCATAGCCGAACCGAGTCCCTGAAGGCGCCGCGATACGGGTCCGAGCCGTCCCATTCGGCGCAGACCACGATCAGCTTCTCGAAGATCAGCCTCGTTTCGTCCGAGATCAATCCCAGCTCGATTGTTTCCCCAACCGGACCGGGGCGCTCGAAATAGTTGAACTGAAAACCGGAATTCCCGCCCTGAACGTATTGGGTGTAGCCCCGGGCTTCCAGGTTCGCCTTTGCCGCTGCATAGTCCCTTGGGAAGTAGCAGACATGCTGCAGCCCTTCCTGGCCGGTCTGCAGATAGTCGCTTTGAGCATTCGGCGTATCGTCGATCGGCTGGATCAGTTCGATCTGCACGTTGCCGGACCAGGATATCGCGAAATTGAAGCGCGGCCGCACCGTCTGACCCCGGTGCTCATAGGACGCGGGGATGAAGTCCCGGACGATGAACCAGGGCCCTACACCGGCCGACAAATAGTGGTCAACCCACGCGTCCAGGTCACGCACCGCGTAGCCAAGCTGACCGATTGGTCCCAGTACACTCATGAGTTTTCTCCCCTTCCCGATCGAGTCTAACCGCGGATCAGCCTGCCTGGCCGCGCACCCGTATCCTCACCGTTCATCCGCGTGAGCTCACCGGCAACCATACCGGCGACATATCCCTCGGCATATTGCATGACCCGCCGGTTGCCTCCCGGCAGGTCGTTCAGCATCACGGGCGTCTTCAGGCCCAGATTGCGCATGTCGATGACATTGATGTCGGCGCGCAACCCCGGCAGGAGCGCACCCCGGTCCTCCAGGCCATAGTAGAGAGCGTTCACACGGGTCTGCTTGGCGATGATGAGCTCCAGCGGCAACCGTTCACCGCGCGTCCTGTCACGCCCGAAATGCATCAGCTGGAAGGTCGGAAGCGCCATGTCGCAGATCGAACTGACATGCGCGCCGGCATCGCTCAGGCCCGTCACGGTATCCGGGTGCCTGAAGAAGGCGGCGGCGTGATCCAGCGAATATTCCGAATAGTTCGTCGACAATATCCAGAAGAAGTTGCGGCCGCCGTCGGCAACCAGCAGGTCGTACATCAGCTCCATCGGGTCCATGCCCCGCGCCTTCGCCAGTCCCGCCACGGAGGCTTCCCAGGCCGGCTCGTAGTCCATGGGCGACTTGATCGGGAACGTGTAGGGGAAGTCCCTTGCATAGCGTTCGAAGCCAAAGCTCTCTCCCGAGCCCGGCTTCGACGGGTCGACGTTGCCGTCGGCAAGAATGGCGGCCTTGACTTCCGGCTTGCGCATCTCTTCCAGCATCTGCTCGAAGGGAAGGTTCCGCAGGGTCTCGTAGAACGTCTTGCGAAACTGGAACTGGTGATACGTGGTCAGTCCGACGAGCCGGCCGATTCCCCTGGGTGAGAACTGCGCCGTCAGCCTGGCGCCATCACGGTTGGCGGCATCCATGAAGCCGAGGAGGCGACGCCATTCCTCCGGATCGTGTTTCAGTTGCACCAGGGTGATCGACATCGGGACATTGTTGCGCTTCGAAACCTCGGCCAGGAGCCGCCACTCCTCGACGCTGGTCCTGCGCTCCCCGCCAAGTTCCTCCCGCGGTCCGACGACGCCCGAGGGCACCACCTGGAAAACGCCCCTGCCCTTGTCCCGCAACGCGGACGCCAGAACGTCGAGTTCGGCCTCGGCCGCGTAGGTGCCCGGCAGCACGTCTCCGGTACTCGCCCTGCGATGGATGCAGGTTCTGCTCGTGGTGACCCCGAGCGCGCCGGCAGCAAGCGCTTCGCGCGCCAGGTCAGACATGGTGCGCAGCTCGTCGGCCGTCGCCGACACGTCCCGGCCTCCCCGCTCGCCCATCGCGTACAGGCGCAAGGGGCCGTGGGGAAGCTGCGTACCGATATCGAGCGACCACTTCCTGCTGCCGAGATGATCCAGATACTGGGGAAAGGTTTCCCAGGCGCCCCACGGAATTCCTGCCCTGAGGCAACTGCCCGGAATGTCTTCGACGCCTTCCATGAAGTCGATCAGGACGTCGACATCCCCGCTGCGGACCGGCGCGAAACCGATCCCGCAATTGCCGCCGATCGCCGTGCTGACGCCGTTGGCCGCGGATGGATCGAGCGCATCGTCCCAGGTCGACTGGCCGTCATAATGCGTGTGGATATCGACCCAGCCAGGCGCGACGACGCAGCCATCGGCGTCGATCTCCTGCCTTGCCGGTTCGGTGATCCTGCCTCCGACATCGACAATCCGCCCACCGCGCACGCCGACGTCTCCGGAACGCCCCGGGCTACCGGTCCCGTCGATGATCGTTCCACCCCGGATGACGTAATCCAACATCGAGTTCTCTCCCCTTTCGGTGCCTCGCCCCCAAAGCGAAGCGACGTCTCAGATCAGCCCCCTCTGCCGTGCGATCTCGCGGATTTGCGGCGGATATTCGTAAATCCAGGGATCGGTTCCTTCCTTGAAGGCCACCCAGACGTTCCCCGTTTCCCCACCGGCAACCACATCCACGATCGCCTTCGCCGCATAGGATGGCGGCGACAGCCTGGAGGCCGGAATAGTCTTCCTCGTTTCCCGGATGTCGCTGGGAATGAGCCGGGTTTCGATGCCGCCGGGACACAGCGTATTGACGGTGATATTCGATGGCTTCAGCGCCGGTCCGAGACTGCGCGCCAGACCGCAGACACCGTTCTTGATCATGGCGTAGAACGGGTCCTCGGTTTCCAGCTGGAGGCCCGAAAGCGAGCCCACGATACAGACCGCCCCACCGCCGTTCCTGAGAAAGTGGGGCAGCGCCGTCATGATGCCGTAGAGGACCCCATCGAGGTTCACGCCCCGAATGCGGTGGTAGAATTCAGGCTTCAGCCAATTGGCGAAATCGTCGCCGAACGGGTCACCGACCGGACGCGTCATGACACCGGAATTGCAGATGAGGATGTCGAGTTTTCCGTGCCGCTCGACCACCCTGGCGATGACGGCCTCCCACTCCTCGAGTCTGCTCACATCGAGATGTTCGTAGTCGGATGAGATTTCCTCGGCGACCTTGCGACCGCGGTCATCATCCATGCTGGTCGCGACCACGACCGAGCCCGCTTCCGCGAATGCCCGGCAGGTCGCCTCGCCAATACCGTGGGCGCTACCGGTCACGAGAACGACTTTATCTCTCAGCTCCAAAAGAATTCCCCATCACGTCACATAGTTCGAATTGTGCTTGGGTACCCGAGAGCGCTTACGTCCTTCGGCGAAGCCGTTGGACGGACAAATGCCGAGGATCGATATCGACGTGCAGCCTATCATAGATTGCAGATGACAATCACGCTCCAGCCGAAAGGCCTTTCGCTTGTGATTGTTCAGCGTGTGTCGTGGACGCCGCACACGGCCGCCACAGCCGAGTTGCCGGTTTCAGGAGCTTCGGAAAAATGGGGCGCTTCGGCGTCCCTTTTCATTTTCTCACTACATTCCGACGAGAATGTCCTTCCCGTCCCACGCCGCCGCCCGCTCAGACACCACACGGTACAGATGCCGGATGCCCGGATAGTCCGTGTAGAGCTCGACCATGCCGCCGGTCAGGTGGCGGGCGTCCATGTAGCAGGTGCGGGTTTCGGGCGTGCCGAAGATCATCGCCGTCGGGCAGCCCATGGCCTCGTAGCGGGCGCGCTCCTTCTCGAAATCCTCGCACATCACGGCGACGTGGTGGAAGCCTTCCTGGCCCTTCGGCCAGGTGTCGCGGTAGCAGGACGGGCCGTCATAGTGCTGCTGGATCAGTTCGATCTGGATCGGGCCGGCCTGGCAAAGCGCCGCCGACAGTTCCATCTCGGCCGGCTGGCCGCGATACAGCACGTCGGGCAGCTTGATGTGCGGCAGGTGCACGAACGGGCCGATGCCGAACGCGCGGTTGAACTTCTCGGCCGCCGCGCGGATGTCGTTGACGACGTAGGCCTGCTGCACGATGGCGCCGTAAGGCATTTCCATGGGACGGTCCTTTCGTTTTCTCCCCTGCCCAGTAATAGCCGTCCGCCGCGACGCCTGTCACCCCTGACAGGTGGCATGCGCGCCATATTTGCGCCATCCTGGAGCCTGGACCATTCTCCCGCCAAACCGGGAGCGCGGTGCCATGACCAAACCATGCCGGTGCGCGTTGGGACGGCGCCGAAGCGGGGTCCGCCTCGGCGGGATGACAAGTGTCATCGGTGGCGCGAAAGACTGTCGGCAAGCAGGCGAGGGAGAAGCCGGATGAAGGTCGGAATTGTGCTTCGCGCGGCCGCGCTGGCCGCGGTCATGCTACTGCCACTGGCCGATGCCTTAGCCGCGCCGCTGCGCATCCTGCTGACCAATGACGACGGCGCCGACGCGCCCGGCCTGCTCGCCCTGCGCGGCGCACTGGTCGGCGCAGGCCACGAGGTCATCGTTGTCGCGCCCGACAAGGACATGAGCGGCAAGAGCGGCTCCATGACCGTGCGCGGCACGCTGGCCGTGCAGAAGCGGGCTGACGGCATCTACGCCGTCGCCGGGACGCCCGCCGACTGCGTCCATTCGGGGCTGGGGCTGATCATGACCACGAAGCCGGACCTGGTGATTTCCGGCACCAATTTCGGCCATAACACGTCGACCGCCCTCAACGTCTCGGGCACCTTCGGCGCGGCGCGGGCTGCTCATTCGCTGGGCGTGCCGGCCATCGCCGTCAGCCAGATGTTCGACCCGGCCAGCCGCGACAACACCGCCGCCTATTTCGGCGACGCCGCCGGCATGATGGTCGACCTCGTCGCGCTGCTGACCGAAGACGGCAGAAAGCTGCCATCGGGCATGCTGCTCAACGTCAACCATCCGCTGCGCCACAAGGACGAGGTGGCCGGCTGGCGCATCACGCGGCCGGCGCCGGCGTCCGGCATGCGCTTCGTCTATAGCTGGGAGACGGACGGCACGGCGATCAAGGTCGCCCTGGAGCCGGTCAAGACACCATTCCCGCCCGGCTCCGATGAAGCCGCCGTCGCCGAGGGCGCGGTCAGCATCTCGCCGCTCAACGACGAGTTCGGCATCGACACCGACATGGGAAACTGGCTGAAGGTGGAGATCGACGCGCGGCAGACGCCGGCCATGGCGCGCTAGGACAGCAGCACCGCCTGGGCTTCCGCCAGACGGTGGCGGACGTCCTCGCCGATCTCGCCGGTGGTGACGCCCGACAGCGCCAGCAGCAGCTCGTAGATCTGCCGGTCGGCCAGCAGGTCTGTGGACACCTTGCCGATGGCCCAGTCGTGCACCGCCGCGTATTGCTGGTTCGCGGTCAGGGAGGCCAGCAGGTCGATATCGACCCACGGCAGCAGCCCGCCCTTCTTGCGCAGGCTTTCCAGCAGCGTCCGATGGGCGTCGGTGGTGATGCGGCGCAACAGGTCGCGCACCAGGTTCTCGGCGCTGCCGGAGAAATAGACCGTCACCATGGCGCGGGTGTATTCCGGCATGCGCTTGATTTCGTCGGCGATCCAGCGCGTGCGGGCCAGGGTGGCGTCGAGCCCGGAGCCGCCTTCGGCGCTGGGATGCGCCATCTGCTCCTCGAACAGCTCGGAAACCGCCGTGGCGATCACCGTCTCCTTGTTGCCGTAAATGTTGTAGAGCGTCGCGGACGCGACTTCCGACCGCTCGGCCAGCAGGCGCATGGTGACCCCGTCATAGCCCGCTTCGGCGATCAGCTTGCGTGCCTCTTCGAGCACACGGGTGCGCCGGCGCGCCATCGACTCGCTGGAATACGACGAACGCTTCTGGCTGGCGGCGCTCATCCTGGTCATTGCCTGTCCGTTACGGTTGCGTAAGCTGAGGTTGTACTATGCATGTTCCAACCTTCATTGCCGCTTTTAGCGGGCGTTTCACCGGGTTTCAAGACCGCAGGCCCTTGACCTGCCGCACCGCCACCCATAAAATTTTACTACGTTCCATTTTATTGGTAAGACCGGTCAGGTCGAGCCGGATGGACCGGCCTCTTGGGGAGAACCGGCATCGGCGATCGCGCCGTATGTCATACGATATCGCGCGTCGCCGCGCCACGACGGGGAGAACTCATGGACGACTTCTTCGACATCAAGGACCGGGACTTTCAGGAAAATCCCCATCCCGTCTACAAGCGGCTGATCGCCGAGTGCCCGGTGCACAAGTCCGAGCGGTACGGCTTCTACTCGGTCAGCCGGTACCAGGACGTGAAGGAGATCCTGCGCGACACCGCCATGTGGTCGAGCAAGTTCGGCCCCGGCACCGCCTATGCCGATCCCAACGCACCGAATGCGCTGGTCAACGTCGATCCGCCGGAGCACGACTTCCAGCTCAAGCTGGTCAACAAGGCGTTTACCCGCCAGTCCATCAACGCGATGGAGCCGGACATCGCCGGTTACGTGAAGCAGTTGGTCGACGGCCTGAGACCGAAGGGCCGCGCCGACCTGATGCGCGATTTCGCCATGCATATCCCGCTGTTCGTCATCTCCCGCATGCTGGGCGTCAATCCGGATGACGGCCTGATGTTCCGCGGCTGGGTGGAGGAGCTGACCATGGGCGTGTTCGGCGACGCCGATCCGGCGGTCATCCAGCGGGTCCAGGGTGAATTCGGCGCCTATTTCACAAACGAGGTGCAGAAGCGGCAGAAGGTGCTGGAGGCGGGAGGCAGTCTCCCCGACGACCTGATCGCCCGTTTGCTGACCGCCGAGGTGGACGGCAAGACGCTGGAGCCGGCGCGGGTGCTGGGCTTCATCTCGTTCCTGCTGGTTGCCGGCAGCGGCACCACGACCATGCTGGTGTGCAATACGATCCACCACCTGCTGGACAACCCGGACCAGATGGCCAAGGTGCTGGCCAATCCGGAACTGATACCGGCCGCGGCGGAGGAATCCATGCGCTTCACGGCGCCGGTACACGGCCTGTTCCGCACCAACAACGAGGACGTGACCCTGCACGGCGTGCATATACCCAAGGATTCGAAGGTGATGTGCATGTTCGCCGCGGCGAATGTGGACGAGGCCCAGTTCTCGAACCCGGACAAATTCGACGTGGAGCGCGACGTCAACGAGTTGCGCAAGCAGCTCGGCTTCGGCTGGGGCACCCATATCTGCACCGGCGCGCCGCTGGCCCGCATGGAGGCGCGTATCGCGCTGACCGAAATCCTGACCCGGCTTCCGAACCTGCGCGCCGACGGCCAGGCGGTTCAGACCGCGCCGTCGGTGCTGTATGGTTTCGACCATCTGCCCGTTGCGTGGGACGTCGACTAAGCCTCTGGGGAGAAGGCCAATGGAATATTTCGCCAATTACAACACCGGGATCGATCTCGACCCGGCGGAATGGGCCCTTGCACGCGAGGCCGAGGGTTACTCGGGCGTCGTGGTCAGCGACCATCTGTGGGTGGGCGACAAGCCCTATCCCCATGTCTGGGTGACGCTGACGCGCATCGCCTGCGCCACAACGAGCCTGCGGTTCGGGTCGTCGTTCTGCAACAATCTGTTCCGTTCGCCGGTGGAGTTCGCCCAGGCGAGCCTGACTCTGCACCAGGCGGCGAAGGGCCGCTTCGAGGCCGGGCTGGGCGCGGGATGGTCCGAGAACGAGGTGGCGGTCGGGATGGGGCAGCACTATCCGCCGCCCGGCGAGCGCGCCGGCCGCTACAAGGAGGCGATGACCATCGTCCGCGAGATCTTCGATACCGGCAAATGCCGCTTCGAGGGCGAATTCTACAACGTGACCGTACCGGTGATGGGGCCGCCCAACGGCGGCAAGCCGTTGCTGGTGGGATCGGCCGGCGGGCCGCGCACCAGGCGAGAGATCACGCCGCTGGTCGACCGGGTCGAGGTGTTCGCCGGCGAGTTCATCCGTGGCGGCGCCATCGATTTCGCGGCGCTGGCGGCCGTCACCGACGACGACGTCAGGGAGATGATCGGCAAGGTCCGCGAGATCAAGCCGGAGATCCCGATCGGCTACTTCACGCTGATGGCCGCCGGCGAAAGCGAGGCGGTCAAGGGCCTGGAGGCCATGCTGGGCAGCAACTTCGCCAGTGGCCTGGTGGGCCACCCGGAGAAGGTTGCGGCAACCATCGACAAGATGGAGTCCTGGGGACTGGGCCGCGTCCAGCTCACCGAGCTCGTCCCGGGCAGCTACACGAACCTGGCGCCGTATATCACGCGCTGACCGCACCGAACGCCGAGCCAAAGGGGAGTCGCATGGCGCTGACGCATGTATTGCAGCCGATCCAGATCGCGGGGAAGACGATCAAGAACCGGGTGGTCCGCACCGCCCACGCCACCGGCATCGGCGGCGGCACCCTGTCCGACGACCTGATCGCCTATCACGAGGCGCGGGCGCGGGGCGGCGTCGGCCTGTCAATCCTGGAGATCCTGTCGGTGCATCCGACCAGCCCGGCGCCGCTGAACATGTTCGACCCCAGGCTCGACGAGGGCTACGGCAAGCTGATGGAGGCGGTGAAGCCGCACGGCATGGCGGTATTCCAGCAGATCTGGCACGCCGGTCACAACGGCAGCCCCATCGACGGCAGCCCGCCCTGGTCTGCGTCGGACGTTCCCAATCCCCTGGGCGGCGACGTGCCGATCCCGATGACCAAGAACATGATCGACGAAATCATCGGCGCCTATGCGGCCACGGCCGCCCGCTGCGACAAGGCGGGCATCGACGGCGTCGAGCTCCACTGCGCCCACGGCTACCTGGTGCAGCAGTTCCTGTCGCCCAACATCAACAAGCGCACCGACGACTATGGCGGGCCGTTCGAGAACCGGGTCCGCTTCATGCTGGAGACGCTCCGCGCCATCCGCGCCGCTGTCAGGCCCGGCTTCGCCGTCGGCATCCGCGTCGCGCCCGACATGGTGTCGGCAGGCGTCGGCGTCGAGATGAACCAGGCGGCGGTCGAGCGGGTGCAGCAGGAAGGGCTGGTGGACTTCGTCAACGTCTCCATGGGCAACTACAACAGCTTCCCCAAGATGATCGGCGGCATGCACGAGCCCATGGGCTACGAGCTGCCGACCAGCGTGCCCATCGCCAAGGTGTCGAAAGTGCCGACCATCGTCATCGGCCGGGTGCGCACCCTGGAGGAAGCCGACCAGATCATCCGCCAGGGCGAGGCCGACATGGTCGGGATGACCCGCGCCAACATCGCCGACCCGGACCTGGTACGAAAGACCATGGAAGGCCGTGTCGAGGAGATCCGCCCCTGCATCGCCTGCAACCAGGGCTGTGTCGGCAATTTGCTGGGCCCGGCGCGCCGCATGGGGTGCGCGGTCAATCCGGGCGTGGGCTTCGAGCGCGCCATCGGCGATGACCGCATCGGCACCGCCGAGAAGACGAAGAGGGTGCTGGTGATTGGCGGCGGCCCGGCGGGGCTGGAAGCCGCCCGCGTCGCCGCCCTGCGCGGCCACAAGGTTGTGCTGGCGGAAGCGACCGACGAGCTGGGCGGCATGATGAACTTCGCCGCCAAGCTGCCCAAACGCCACGGCATCGCCGACATCACCAAATGGCAGGAGGCCGAGATCTTCCGGCTGGGCGTCGAGGTGAGGCTGGGCACCTACATGGACCTTGACGACGTGGTCGCCGAGAACCCCGACGCCGTCATCGTGGCGACCGGCTCCATGCCCCGCATGGACGGCATCCAGTCGACCAACCCAGGCGAGCCCATCGGCCATTTCGAGCGGCCTAACGTGCTGTCGTCCATCGATCTGCTGACGCACGGCCGCAACCGCATCGGCAAGACCGCCGTGGTGGTCGACGATGTGGGCCACTACGAGGCCATCGGCGTCGCCGAGTACCTGATGGAAGCGGGTGCCGCGGTCAGCTACATCACCACCCAGGCCATGTTCGGCACCAAGGTGGAAAGCGCGCTGATGACCGAACCGGCGCTGGAGCGGCTGAACAAGGGCAACTTCCGCGTCTACACCCGCCACCGCATGACCGACGTGGGCGACGAGGAAGCCACCATCCAGCCCACCTATGAGGGCGCGCCGGTCGCCGTGCCGGCCGAGACCGTGGTATTCGTGTCGGCCAACCGGCCGAACCGCGAACTGTTCAACGAGCTGCGGGGGAAGATCCCGGAGGTCCACGTCGTCGGCGATGCAAACTCGCCGCGATTCCTGCAGACTGCCATCCGGGAAGGCCACCTGGCCGCCAAGGCCATCTAGGGGAGAGACCATGAGCGACGACCTGAAGTACCTCCGCGACCGCGCCGACCTGACCGACCTGATCAACAAATACGCCACCGGCATCGACACCCGCGACTGGAAGCTCTACCGCTCGATCTTCGCCGACGAGGTGGACATCGACTTCTCGTCCTACTCGGGCGTACCCGGCACGCGGATGAAGGGCGACGACTGGGCCGCTGGCGTGCAGGCCATGCTGCCTGGTTTCGACGCCACCCAGCACCTGCTGGCCAATATGGTGTTCGAGATCAAGGGCGACGAGGCGACGGTCACCGTCTACATGCAGGCCGAGCATTTCCTGCCCAACAGCCTGGGCGATTCCAGCCACACGCTGGGCGGCTACTACACCCACAGGATCAAGCGCGGCAAGCACGGCTGGAAGATCCACGCCACCAGGCTGACGGTGACCTGGAGTCGCGGCAACCGCCACGTCTACGAACTGGCGCGCCAGCGTGTCGCCGAGCGCGCCGCAACGGTTGCGAAGGGCAAGGGCAAGAAGGCCAAATGAAGCCCGAACGCCTCCGCGTCGTTCTGATCGGCATCGCCGCCGTCATCATCGGCTTCAATGTCTGGATATACTCCACCTGGCCGGACCTGCCGCTGCTGCCGTGCGAGAACACCGAAGTGTCGCGCGCGCCGTCGCCCGACGGCAGGCTGGACGCGGTGCTGTTCACCCGCAACTGCGCCGGCACCAAGGCGGTGGGCTCGCAGGTTTCCCTGATCGGCGCGGGCGAGGCGCTGCCCAACAAGAGCGGTAATGCCTTCGTCTCCAATGGCGGCGAGGTTAGAGCGGCATGGGGCGGCCCCCGTGTTTCCCTGGCCTGGTCCGGCCCCACCGCGCTGACCGTCACCCGCGACCCGACCGCCGAGGTCTACAAGTCCGAGGCGCAAGTGGCGGGCGCCGTCATCACCTACCTCGCGCAGTAGTGCGGAGCAGATTTCTCGGCTACCGCGCTAGAGCGTTAGCCATTTAGGTTGGGTCGGTATCCGGCGTTGAGGATGTAGTTCTGGCATTCGTCGGTTGTGAAGTGATCGAGCAAGCCCCCGATACGCTTCCAGAGTGACTGACGGGTTCTCGGAGCGGCCCGCCGGAGCAATGTCTTGAGCTTGGCGAAGACCTGTTCGATCGGATTGAGATCGGGTGAGTAGGGCGGCAGGAAGCGCAACTCGGCGCCGGCCTGCTCGATGGCGTCGCGGGCCGCCTTGCCCTTGTGGCTGCCAAGATTATCGAGGATGACGATGTCGCCGGGGCGCAGGCTGGGGACGAGGACTTGCTCGACATAGGCAGTGAAGCTCTGGCCGTTGATCGGGCCGTCGAAGACCGCGGGTGCAGTCATCCCGTCCCAGCGCAGTGCTGCCAGGAAGGTCGATGTCTTCCAGTGACCGAAGGGTGCGCGGGCGATCAACCGCTCGCCTCGGCGGCAGCGCCCGTGGGTCGGCGTCATGTTGGTCTTGGCCCAGAGCCTGCCCCGGACTTGATCCGGGGTCTCGTCGATGAAGACCAGCCGCCGCGGATCCAGGCTGGGGCGCTCCTCCAGCCAGCTCATGCGTCGCGCCTGAACGTCGGGACGGTCGAGCTCGGCGGCGGTCAGCGTCTTTTTTTACGCGTGATGCCTTCGCGTTCGAAGAACCGCCGGATCGAGCCGTAACCGACCACGATGCCCCGCTCGGCCAGGTCATGACGCAGACCCTCGATGGTGCAGTCCGGGTTGGCTTCCAGCAGCGCCAACACCGTCTCCCGGTGCGGCGTCAGCTTGGGAGGGCTCGGCCTCCCCATCCGCGCCGCCGCCACCGTCCCTTTCAATCTCCAGGCGCTCACCCAGCGGATCGCGCTGCTGACGCCAACGCCAAAGCGGGCCGCCGCAGCGTGACGGCTCATCCCTTCTTCCTCAACCGCCCGCACAACACGCCAACGCAAATCCTCCGAAAGCGGTCCTGCCATCCAAGCTGGCCTCCTTAATCCAGCATCCAGCTTGAATCACAAATCACACCCTAAGGGAATCCCTCACGATTCAGACTCAGCGGCTACCGCTCTAGACGTTCACCGCGTCGCTGACCGACCTGGAGAACAGGCGGCTGTCCTCGGTCGTGTACGGACCGCTTTCGTCGACGGTGACGTTCAGCGATTGGTACAGCCACCGCCCGTCGACCCGGACATACTCGTCCCTGTAGGAACCGATGATGCGGTGATACTGGAAGGTGCCGTCGCCCACCTTGCCGGTGAAGCACATCACGAAGAGCCATTCGCCATTGGCGCGGTCGCCGTCCACGGTGATGATCGGGTTCATGAACATATGGGCGCTGTTGCGCATGCGGCCGCTGGCGCGCACGCCGCCGATATACTCCTTGATCGCCGCGTGGCCCTTGGCGTGGACGCCGATGTTCGCGCCGGCCCACAGCCCGTCCGGGACGAACAGGGCCGCCACCTTGTCCGGGTTGTGGTCGTCGTCGCAGGCCTGGCCGTAGCGGGCCTTCAACTGCTTGATGGCCTCGATGTCCTCAAGCCTACGGATGCGCGCTTCCAGTGTCTCGGTCATGTCCGTCTCCCCTTTGGTTCGGGGAACCGTAGCACAATCCGCGCGGCCAAAAAGCTATTCGCCTGGGACGCCGCGCTTCACGTTGTAGGCGGCGATGGCGTCGACGACCTGTTCCGGAATGCCGTCGCGCAGCAGCATGCGGACATGCTCCTTCAGGTCCTCGAGCAGCCGGCGCTTGCGATACTCGGCGTCGGTCCACATGAAGCTGACGGCCATGCCGATCATGGCGTACTGCACCAGGTCGGCGGTCAGGCCGAAGCGGTCGTCCTGGTCGGACCGGGCATGGGAGTGGTCGCGGCCGATGCGGTCCCATTCCCGTTCGTATTCCTCCTGCGCCGGACGCATGATGCCTTCCAGTTTGGGATCGGTGCGGGCAGCTACGGTCAGCTCGTTGTAGGCGGTGAACAGCGGGTCGGAGATCTGCTGCCACAGCGTCTCCAGCGCGTGGCCGACGAAATCCTGTTCGCCCTCGATCTGCTCCAGCGTGTCGCGGTAGATCGCAAGCCGCTTCCGCTGCAGGTAGAAAACCGCTTCCTTGGTCACGTCCACCATGGACGGGAAATGGTAGATGATCGCGCCCCGCGACAGGCCGGTACGGTCGGCGATCTGCTGCAGCGTGGTCCGGCCATAGCCGACATCGATATACGAGCGGATGACGGCGTCGAGGATTTCGGTGCGGGTCTCCGCGCTCTTGCGCGATTGCCAGGTTTCCCGCCCGGCCTGCCCCCGCGCCCTGCCCTTGACCAGTTCCGACATGTCACCGTCCATCGTTGCCATCGCCTCGTTGCCTGCAATTCCAAATATACACCGACGACCGCTTTTTGACATAACAGTCGGATTTGATTGGTCTTGACGGTCGCAGGGCCTTGTGTAACGATCGTCACATAGTCGAAAACCGCCAAAGACGGTTCCGGGGAGACAGCCTGCAAGACCCAGAAGGCCAGCAAGGTCATAGCTATACACCGAAAGCGTTGCCGACCGGTAACATATGTGTGTAACGGCTGACTTGCGCAAATATCCGGGGTCGTTTGTCTCTTCCATCGGCTGACGCGCTTCTCGACGCGGCCTCTTGCCGCGCCGGAGGGGGACACAAGGCACGGCATCCGCCGCGTGTCCCTTACCCTCCTCCCTGAGGGAACTGAGCACCGCCGGTCCCCGCTGGTGGTGCTCATTTTTTGCCCTGGCCGCTGTGATCCCGTAGTCTTGGCCCGGACGCGCAACGAGGACGCCATGCCTGAACCAGCATCATCCGTTGCCCATCTGTGGGTAAAGATCGACCTTGGCAACGAGCGCCAGATCGGACCGGGCAAGATCGCCCTGCTGCGGCTGGTGGGCGAGCGCCGCTCGATCGCCGCCGCGGCCCGCGACATGCAGATGTCCTACCGCCGCGCCTGGCTGCTGATCGACGAGCTCAACGCCATCTTCGGCCAGCCTGTGCTGACAACCCATGTGGGCGGCAAGTCGTTCGGCGGCGCCGAGCTGACGCCTTTCGGCCTGTCGCTGATCGAACGCTTCGACACCATCACCAGGCGCACGGAGGAAGCCGTGCGCGACGAGCTGGCGGCGCTGGCGGCGGAAGTCCGGGGCTGATGCGCCACCCTCAGGGCCTCCTACCCGGCCGGCGGCAGTCCCTTCCCTCCTCCCGTTGTGAGAGCGAGCCCTGGGGAGGGGTATGCGCCCCTCATCCGTCCAGCAAGTCCCGCACCTTGCTGGCGAGCAGCTCGCGGGGGAATGGCTTGGACAGCAGCACCACGCCTTCGTCGAGGCGGCCGTGATGCATCACCGCATCCTCGGTGTAGCCGGACATGAACAGGATGCGGCACGAGGGCACCCGCGCCGCGACCGCCTGGGACACGTCCCTGCCGCTCATGCCCTTGGGCAGAACCACGTCGGCGAGCAGCAGGTCGGGCCGCAGTCCGCCGACGATCAGCTCCACCGCTGCCGGCCCGTCGGCCGCGGCGATAACCTAGTAACCCAGCGACTTCAGCAGCCGGTCCACGGTCTGGCGCACGTCGGCGTCGTCCTCGACCAGCAGGATGGTCTCGTGGCCGGGCCGGACGGTCTCCCGCACCGGCTTGCGTGACAGCGACGACACCGGCGCGGCATGGGCGCGGCGGAAGTGCAGCATCACCCGCGTGCCCTCGCCCACCCTGCTGTCGATGGCGATATGGCCGCCCGACTGCTTGACGAAGCCGTAGACCATGGACAGGCCGAGCCCGCTACCCTTGCCCACCTCCTTGGTGGTGAAGAACGGGTCGAACGCCCGCGCGAGCACTTCCGGCGTCATGCCGGTGCCCGTGTCGCTGACGGTAATGCGGACATGCTCGCCGGGCGAGACATCGTCGTGGTGCTCCGTGTCGGCCGATTCGAGCACGACGTTGGCGGTTTCGATCCGCAGCGTGCCGCCATCCGGCATGGCGTCGCGCGCGTTGACGATCAGGTTGAGCAGCGCCGCCTCGAGCTGACCGGGATCGACCTCCACCGGCCAGACCGCAGGCTCCAGCAGGGTGCGGCTTTCGACGTTCTCGCGCAGCAGGCGGTGAAGCAGCTTCATCATGTTGCCGATCAGCTCGTTGGCATTGATGACGCGAGGATCGAGCGGCTGCTGGCGCGAGAAGGCGAGCAGGCGTTTAGTCAGCTCCGCGCCGCGGTCGACCGCATTGAGCGCCACGGTGATCGTTTCGGACACTTCCGGCCGGTCGGCCACCAGCATGCTGGCCAACTCGAGATTGAGCGGCATGGCCATCAGCAAATTGTTGAAGTCGTGGGCGACGCCACCGACGAGCTGGCCGACGGTCTCCATCTTCTGCGCCTGGTTGAGGCGCGCCTCGGCCCGCTTCCGGTCGGTCAGGTCGCGGGCGCTGGCGATCAGCATGCGGCGGTCGGCGAGGCGCATCTCGCTGACGGACAGGTCAACCGGAAATTCCTCGCCGCCCTTGCGCACCCCGGTCAGCTCGCGCGGCGCGCCACCCACCGCGGGGCCGTCGTGGAACGCCGGCATCAGCAGCGCGATGTCGCGGCCCGCCGCGTCGGCCGCGTCGTAGCCGAACAGGCGCTCGGACTCCGGGTTAAAGGATTCGATCAGCCCTTGCCCGCTGACCGTGATCAGTGCGACCGATGCGGATTCCATGATCGCCCGGTTGCGCGTCTCGCTTTCCTGAAGTTGCTCGACGATGTGCTGCTCGGCGGTAATGTCGGCGACGTAGCCTTCCAGCGCCACAACCCTGTCCTGATTGTCGCGTATCGCGCTTCCCTGCTCCAGTACCCAGCGCAACTCACCCTGTTTGGTGCGCACGCGGTAGGACAGATGGAAGGCCCGGCGGTCGTGGATCGCGCTCTGGATTCCGACCCAGACCCGCTGGCGGTCGCGCGGATCGATGACGTCGTTGTAGGAGATCAGCTTGTTGTCGATCAGATCCTCGACCTCGTAACCCAGCACGCGGCGGCAAGCATCACTGACGAACCGCATGGTCCAGCGCTGGTCGTTGTCGCAGCGGTAAACCATGCCGGACAGGTTGCGCATCAGCGCCGACATGGCCCGCTCGGTCTCGCGATGCGCTTTCTCGAGCTGGCGGAAACCGGTCACGTCCTGCAGTACACCCGCAAGTCCCGTCACCGTCCCGGAGCTGTCCTGCTCGGCTTCGAGCATGACCTGGAGATCGACCACGTCCCCGCCCGGTGGCAGATAGCGATATTGCAGCTGTTCACGATCGGAAACGCCGATTCTCAGGCGCTCTATGGCCGACCTCACGTATTCGAGGTCGTCGGGATGGACCTGCCGCACGGCAAGCTCCGGACTATACTCGGCATGCTCGTCCCCGAGACCCAGTATCCTCCGGGTTTCAGCCGGAAGCAGGTAGACGCCGGTTGCCAGATCGAGCCGCAACGGCCCCAGCCGGGCCAACTCCTGCGCCTGGCGCAACTGGTTTTCCCGGCGAGACAGCTCGGCCAGCGCCGTCTTGCGCTCGGTGACGTCCAGGTAGGACACGATGACGCGGAACGGTTCGCCTTCCTCGTCGCGCACGACACCGGCGAGGATCGCCACGTCGAACTCGCTGCCATCCGCCCGGACCATGCGCAGTTCGCCGCTCCAACGACCGGTCTGGCGCAGGACGTCCACGGAGCCCGTGACCCTCTCGGGCTCGGTGATGAAGTCCCGGAACGGGCGGCCGACGATCTCGTCGAACGACTTGTAACCCAGCAATTCGACGAACGCCTTGTTGCCATAGGTATATCGGGCGTCGAGCGTCGACATGGTGAGAGGGCTGGCGGCGGTCTGGAATGCCCGGTCCCTGAACGCCAGTTCGCGCTGCGCCAGCCGCTGGTCGGTAATATCCTGGACTGTTCCGTGGATCTGCTGTGGACTGCCGTCGCTGTCGCGGCTGGCGCGGATTGCGAGGCGCAGCCAGATGGTGGCGCCGTCCGGCCTGACGACTCGGGTCAACAGCTCCGGGCGCGGCTCGAGCCCCAAGCGGGCGCGTGCGACCCTTTCCGCCACGTCCGCGGCGTCCGACGGGTGGACATGGGAAACCAGGTCGCTGATCCGCATGGTGACCGCCTGGTCGCCCAGACCCAGCAGCCGGCACATCTCGGGCGAACAAACGACCTTGTCGGACCTCAGATCCCAATCCCAGGTGCCCACATGGGCGATCTGCTCGGCGATCTCCAGTGACTTCTCGGTGGCTTGCTTCGCGGCCTCCGCCTCGACGCGCCGCGTGATCACCTCGGTCAGCATGATCATGCCCAGCGGCAGCCCGGCGTCCGGTCTGACCGGCACGAGCTCCCATCGGATATAGACGGCGCTGCCGTCAGATCGTTCATACCGGTCCTCCTCGCACAGTACCGTCTCGCCCGCCAGGCACCTCGCGTGCTCGGCCTTCCAGCGCTCCGGGGCATCGGGAAACACGTCGTAGTGGCAGCGGCCAAGGATCTGCTGGTCGCCCAGCTCGTAATCGTCGTACCAGCGCCGGCTGGCGGCCAGATACCGCATGTCGCGGTCGAACACGGCGATTGCGGAGGGGGCGCGGTCGAACACCAACCGCACGAAATCGCTGACGGCGCCGCCGGAAAAAAGCCCTTCGAGCGCGCCGAGATCCAGATATTTGCGTTCAGCCAAGCCCATGGACCGTAATCATCGCATTAAAATCCGCTTAATCAAGCCGGGAGGCGCCAGCATACCCGATGGATCCGCGGCCTCATACGGGACATTGTTGCAGGTCGCCTCGAACGGCCACGTAGCGCGGGGCCTGCGAGTTACTCTGGACGCGCTCCGATCAACGCTTTATCTCCTGTGCCCGCCGGATGACCGGCACGCCGTTGCCCAACCGACTTGAGAATTGACACGCCATGGGTCAGGACGACACCACACGCCCCTATCCTGAAGTTGAACCCAACCCCAGCTTTCCCGCGATTGAACGCGAGATCCTGGCGTTCTGGCAGCGCGACGGCATTTTCGAGCGCTCGGTGAACGAACGGCCGGCTGTGAAGGATGGCGCCAGCAACGAGTACGTGTTCTATGACGGCCCGCCCTTCGCCAACGGCCTGCCGCACTACGGCCACCTGGCGACCGGCTTCGTCAAGGACATCGTGCCGCGCTACCAGACCATGAAGGGCAGGAAGGTCGAGCGCCGGTTCGGTTGGGACTGCCACGGGCTGCCGGCCGAGCTGACCTCGGAGAAGGAACTGGGCATCTCCGGCCGCCAGGAAATCCTGAAATTCGGCGTCGCCAAGTTCAACGAGCACTGCCGCACCTCGGTGATGCGCTTCACCCAGGAATGGGAAGACTACGTCACCCGCCAGGGCCGCTGGGTCGACTTCCAGAACGACTACAAGACCATGAACCTGCCGTTCATGGAGAGCGTGATCTGGGCGTTCAAGCAGCTGTTCGACAAGGGCCTGGTCTATGAAGGCCACCGCGTCGTTCCCTATTCCTGGGCGGTACAGACGCCGCTGTCCAATTTCGAAACCCGCCTCGACAATTCCTACCGCGAGCGGCAGGACCCGGCGCTGACCGTGGGCTTCCTGTTAAATCCGGTCGCAACCGATGAAGGATTTCCAACGAGGCTGTTAGCTTGGACAACCACTCCGTGGACGCTGCCCTCCAACCTAGCATTGGCGGTCAAAGGAGAACTTGAATACTCGGTCCTTCAAAGGGATGAGCAGCGCGTCATTATCGCAACTGTGGCTCGCGAACGCTATGCTCGCGAGCTAGATGGCTGGGAATTGGTTGCCAGAGTAACCGGCGATTGGCTCACCACGCGGACCTATCAGCCGCTTTTTCCGTATTTTCAGGATTTGCCCAATGCGTTTCGAGTAATAGCGGCGGACTTCGTCTCTGACAGCGACGGCACGGGCACGGTGCACATCGCGCCCGGCTTCGGCGAGGACGACATGGACGTGGCGCTGGCCAATGGCATCCCGATCGTGGTGCCGGTGGACGAGGCGGGCCGCTTCACCGCCGAGGTGCCCGACTATCAGGGCGAGAACGTGCTCGAGGCCAACAAGGCCATCATCCGTGACCTGAAGGCGCAGCCGGGCGTGATCGTCCGGCACGAGACTTATCTGCACAACTATCCGCATTGCTGGCGCACCGACACGCCGCTGATCTACAAGGCGATCACCGCCTGGTACGTCAAGGTGACGGCGATCCGCGAGCGCATGGCCGAACTCAACAAGGGCATCGTCTGGAATCCGGAGCACATCCGCGACGGCCTGTTCGGCAACTGGCTGGAGAACGCGCGCGACTGGAACGTCAGCCGCAACCGGTTCTGGGGCTGCCCGATCCCGGTGTGGCAGAGCGACGACCCCGCCTATCCGCGCATCGACGTCTATGGCAGCCTGGACGAGCTGGAGCGCGACTTCGGCGTGCGCCCGACCGACCTGCACAAGCCGGCCATCGACGAGCTGGTGCGCCCGAACCCGGACGACCCAACCGGCCAGTCCATGATGCGCCGTGTGCCCGAGGTGCTCGACGTGTGGTTCGACAGCGGCTCCATGCCGTTCGCCCAGCTTCATTACCCGTTCGAGAACAAGGAGCGGTTCGAGGCCAACTTCCCGGCCGACTTCATCGTCGAATATGTCGCCCAGACCCGCGGCTGGTTCTACACCCTGATGGTGCTGTCGACGGCGTTGTTCGACCGGGCGCCGTTCCGCTCGGCGGTGTGCCACGGCGTGGTGCTGGACGAGAACCGGCAGAAGTTGTCCAAGCGCCTGCGCAACTATCCGGACCCGATGGAGGTGTTCGACGAGTACGGAGCCGACGCGCTGCGCTGGTACATGATCTCGTCGCCGCTGCTGTCGGGCGGCGACCTGTCGATCCCGCGCGAGGGCTCGGGTATTGCCCAGGCGCTGCGCCCGGCGATCATCCCGCTGTGGAACGCCTATTCGTTCTTTACCCTGTACGCCAACATCGACGGCTACCGGGCACAGGTGCGCGCCGACCAGAAGGGCGTGCTGGACCGCTACGTGCTGGCCAAGACCCGCGAACTGGTCGAGCAGATCGAAAGCCGGCTCGACGCCAATGACCTGCCCGGGGCCTACGCCGTGGTGCCCTTCTACATCGACGCGCTGAACAACTGGTACATCCGCCGCAGCCGCGCCCGCTTCTGGCGCGAGGCCGGGGACGGCGACAAGCGCGACGCCTACGATACACTCTACACGGTGCTGACAAACGTCACCCGCGCGCTGGCGCCGCTGATGCCGTTCATCGCCGAGCGCATCTACAAGAACCTCACCGGCGAGACGTCGGTGCATCTGAGCGCCTGGCCCGACGCCGCCGCCCTGCCCGCCGAGCGGGAGCTGGTGACGCGAATGGACCAGGTGCGGGAAATCTGTACCGCTGTGATGTCGCTGCGCGAAGCCAAGAGCCTGCGCACGCGGCTGCCGCTGAGGACCTTGACCATCGCCCATCCGGACGCCCGGGCGCTTGCGGACTACCAGGCGCTGATCGGTGACGAGGTGAACGTGAAGGTGGTGGTGCTGTCCACCGATCCGGCGTCCATGGGCGAGCAGCAGCTCAAGGTCAATCCGCAGATCGGCAAGCGCATCGGCGGCAAGATGAAGGACGTCATGAACGCCCAGCGTTCCGGCGACTGGACGAAGACGGCGGACGGCCGCATCGCCATCGCCGGCATCGAGCTGGAGCCGGAAGACTTCAGCCTGCGCGTCGTCACCGGCGACGGCCTGGATTCCGAGCCGTTCGACGGTGGCCAGGGGATCGTCGTGCTCGACACGCGCGTCTATGACGACCTGGAACGCGAAGGCTGGGCGCGCGACTTCGTGCGCCTGGTGCAGCAGACCCGCAAGGACGCCGGGCTCGAGGTCACCGATCGCATCCACCTCGCCGCGCGAGTGCCGGAGAATGTAGCTGGCGCGCTGGCCGAACACCGCGACCATGTCTGCCGCGAGACGCTCGCCGTCGATCTTCGCTTCGACAAGGACGTGCCCGGCGGCTACAGGGCCGAGCACAAGCTGTCGGGCGCGACGGTCACCATCGAGCTGGCGCGGGCCTGACCTCGGCGGCACGTCCGGCGCAGACGCGGGCATTATTGACCGTGTGACGGCGGCGCATTCCGCTAATCTCCGTTCGGAGAAACAGCGGAGGCTTTATCATGCAGACACACCTGCTCGCGCCGATGATCACCCTGGTGCTGTGGACCTTCGTGATGTGGGTCTGGCTGTACGCCACGCGCATTCCGGCGATCCGGCGCCTGCATGTCCCGCTCGACGCCGACCAATCCAAGGAAGCGTTCAACGCGCAACTGCCTCCACATGTGCGGTGGAAGGCGGACAACTACAATCACCTGCTGGAGCAGCCGGTGCTGTTCTACGCGGTGGTGCTGGCGCTCTGCTTCGTTGGCCAATGGGGCGACGTCAACGTGATCCTGGCGTGGCTCTACGTGGCGCTGCGCATCGTCCACAGCATCGTGCAGGCGACGGTCAACGTCATCATGCTGCGCTTCACGGTGTTCATGATCGCGTCGGTCGTGCTGCTGATCCTCGTCCTTGGGATCGGCGGCCGACACATAGCGCCATTCGCGCCGCGCCTCGACCAGCTTGCCCTTGAGCTCCAGATCCCTGGCCAGCTGCTTCTTGCCGGTGACGAAGGCGGCAAGCGCCGTGTCGTTGCCGGGCGGCACCGAGACGGGCTCCCAATTGCTGTTGCTGGTGCTGCAGGCGGCAAGCAATAGGCCTGTCAGGACGGCCGGCAAAAGTTGTTTCATCGGTCCGGTCACCGCAGCTTCATGTCGACGCGGACGGCGACATATTTCTGGAAGTCAGACAGCTTGTCGTCGGAATAGACCATGTCGCGCCGCAAGATCAGCGGATCGGCGAAGGACGGGTTGCCGCCGCGCTGCACCGTGGTCGCGGTGGCATAGCCGCGGTCCTGCAGGATCGACAGCGCCGTCGGGCTGGTGTCGCCATAGGGATAGGCGAAGTGCGTGATCGGCTTGCCCAGCTTGGACGAGAGCACGCCGCCGGGGGTGACGATTTCCTTGGTGATGCGGTCCTTGTAGGCGGGCCCGTTCGATTCATTGGGCAGCAACGCCATGCTGGTGTGGGTTTTGGAATGGGACTCCACGTCGATCAGGCCGCTGCTCTCCATCTCGCTCATCTGCGCCCAGGTCAGCGCCATGCCCGCGCCGAGGAAGTCCGAATAGACGTAGACCGTCGCCGGGAAGCCATACTTCTTCAGGATGGGGAACGCGATGTCATAGGTCGACCGGTAGCCGTCGTCGATGGTAATGACCACCGCCTTCTCCGGCAGCGCCTTGGCGCCGCTCAGGAAAGCGTGCATGTCAGACAGGCTGATTACCGTGTAGCCATGTTCCTTCAGGAAGGCCATCTGCTGTTCGAAGGCGTTCTGCGATACCTCCATCTTGTTTCGCGCCCGGTTGCCCGCGCCGAACTGGTGGTAGCAAAGTATCGGCACCACCTGGTAGCCATCGGCGTCCACGGTCCACGCCTTGCCGGTGCGCAGGGGGATGGCGACGATCTGGCCCGGCGTGAATGTTTCGGTGGCGTTCGCGCTGGTGATCGCG
>CALQFM020000059.1 GCA_943329845.2 Candidatus Kuenenia stuttgartensis
ACCGGCGAGATCACCACGCCCTGATAGGGAAAGGACGCAGACGATATGCAAAGGGCCCCGATCGGGGCCCTTTGCATATCGTCATGCCGCGGCTCAATGGCCTGTTTTTACTCCGCCCCACTGGCCTAGAATCCGACCGCCCTTGACACTGCGCCGCTCTATGCCGCGTTATGGGATTCGGGACCGAGCGCGACGTCCACCAATGGCGCGCAGCTTCCGTCGGAGGGCGATGGCTGGCGCCGCACCGCCTATCAGGGCCTCGACTGGCGCCCGGCCTATGTGGGCGTGAGCGACGAGACGCTGGAGCGCTACAGGCGCGGCGCCGATACCGTCGATCTCTACATCGGCCGCTACAGCTCGCAGCATCAGGGCGGCGAACTGGTGAGCTGGAGCAACAGCCTGGCTGGCGACGGATGGGAGGACCTGGGTGAGCGCTTGCCCACGACGCTGACAGTTGACGGCCAGCCGCTCGCCGTCCGATATGTGGGCCTCGTGCAGCCTGGACGGCAGCGCATCGTCTTCTACTGGTACCGGGTGAACGGAGTGAACGTGAGCAGCGACATGATGGCGAAGGTGGAGATGACCAAGGCACGGCTGTTCCAGAGCGACCGGGACTCAGCGGTGATCGCGCTCGCGACCGATGGCCGCGCGCTCGACGAGGCGATCGCGCAGGCGAATGCCCTCATCGCGATTCTCCCGCGTGGCGGTTTGCTCGCGGAGGCTCGGTGATGCGCCGGGTTCTCGCCGTACTCGCGCTGCTTTTCTCGGCGGCCGTTCCCGCCCGCGCTGACGGACCCATCGTCGAGCTGATCGCGGCGGTGAAGCCCAGCGTCGTCGCCATCGGCACCCATGAGGACACCCGCCGGCCGCAGGACGTCATCCTCGGCACGGGCTTCGCCGTCGGCGACGGCGGCCACATCCTGACCGCCCTGCATGTGGTGCGCGGCGCGCCGGCCGGGTCGCTGTCGATCTATGTGGGGACGGGGGACAACGCCGAAATCTTCCGGGTGAAGCAGGTCGCCGCGGACGCCGACAACGACATGGCGCTGCTGAAGATCGAGGGCAGGAAACTGCCGGCGCTGCGGCTGTTCCTGGGCAAGCCGCTCAGCGAGGGCGAGGAGGTGGCCTTTACCGGCTACCCGGTCGGCGCGGTCTACGGCCTTTATCCGGCGACGCACCGCGGCATCGTCTCGGCGGTCACGCCGATCGCCCGCGCGCAGGTCAGGCCGGGCGACCTGACGCCCGACATGATCAAGGCGCTCGACAAGAAGATCATGGCCTACCAGCTCGACGCCACCAGCTTCCCCGGCAACAGCGGCGGTCCCATGGTCGATCCGGCGGATGGCGCCGTCGTCGGCGTGATCAACTCGACCTATGTCCAGGAGACCAAGGACAGCGCCGCCGACCGGCCTTCAGGCATCACCTTCGCGATGCCGATCCAGCCGGCCATCGAGATGCTGAAGAAGGCCGGCCTGGAGCCCTAATCGCCTTCGGGCGTGACTTCGCCGTCCGGCGACACCACGAAGCGGCCGGTCTGGCCGTCCTTGCTGCCGACGCCGTGCCAGAAGTTGTCGCAGCCCTTGCGCTCCATCCTGACGTTGGTATAGCCGGCTTCCTTGGCCTTTCCCGCGGCCCAGCTGGCCGTCGATCCGTCGATCCGTTCGCCGGGATCGCAGACCGCCTGGGCGCTGCCGGTGAGGCCGGTAGCGGGAAGGGCGGCCAGCGTGGCAAGCGCCAGGGCCGGCGCGGCGAGGAACTTCATCTTCCAGTTCATGGCGCAACCTCTTTCGTTTGAGCCACGGGCCATTTCCAGGCCCGCGTTTGGATATAGTAGGCGACCGTCAACGCTCCAGAGCGCCGGTGGTTGCGGTATCCATGTGTGGTCTATCGCGCCGCGCGATTGTGCTAGGGTCGGCGCTCACTCCAGCGATTCGAGCCGATGACCGACGCGCCCACGCTCTCCGACGCCTTCATTCCCGAATTGCCGAACCACTACAGCGGCAAGGTGCGGGAGAATTACGACCTGCCGGATGGACGGCGGATCATCATTGCCACCGACCGGCTGAGTGCGTTCGATCGCATCCTGTGCGCCATTCCCTACAAGGGCCAGGTGCTGACCCAGACGGCGAGGTACTGGTTCGAGGCGACAAGGGATATCTGCCCCAACCACGTGCTGGAATATCCGGACCCCAATGTGGTGATCGGCAAGCGGCTCGACATCCTGCCGGTCGAGATGGTGGTGCGCGGCTATCTGGCCGGCACCACGGCCACGTCGATCCTGACGCTCTACAAGGCCGGCCAGCGCGAGATGTACGGCCACCGCTTCCCGGACGGCCTGCGCGACAACCAGAAGCTGCCGAAGGCCATCATCACGCCCACCAGCAAGGCCTTCGACGGCGGCCACGACGAGCCGCTGACCCAGGAGCAGATCGTCGCGCAGGGGTTGCTGACCCAGGAGCAGTGGGACACCGTGGCGCGCTATTCGCTGGCGCTGTTCGCCCGCGGCCAGGCGCTCGCCGCCCAGCACGCCCTGATCCTGGTCGACACCAAATACGAGTTCGGCACCGACGAGACCGGCCGGATCGTGCTGGCCGACGAAATCCATACGCCGGACAGCAGCCGCTTCTGGATCGCCGGCACCTATCCGGAACGGTTCGAGGCCGGCCAGCGCCCGGACAGCTTCGACAAGGACTTCGTCCGAGCCTGGGTGGTCGCCCGCTGCGATCCCTACAACGACCCGATCCCGGAGATTCCCAGGGACCTGATCGAGCAGACCAGCCGCGTCTACATCAAGGCCTACGAGACAATCACCGGCCAGACCTTCGCGCCCGATCCGTCAGGCGCGCCGCCGCTGGACCGGGTCCGGTGGAACCTGGAGCGATTCTTCTAGGCGCGCAGCGAGGTCGGGAAGTGCTTACCGGACGCCGTCCATCCTGACAGGCTGGGGCGCTTCACCCGGCGCCAGCTTTTCCAGCAGGTCGAACGGGTTGCTGCCGAAATAGATGTCCTCGCCGATGAGCTTGCCGTCCGGGTCGGCGGGCCAGACGGTCAGAAGCTGCGCGTTCGATACGTAGCGGGCCTCGGCGTCGACCGGTTCGCCATTCACCTGTGTCACGCCGGCGGCCAGCAGGGTAGAACCGGGATGGGTGTTGCGGAGCCTGCCTTCGGTCACCACCGCGTCGTCGTTGACGATGACCTTCTCGACGTTGAACTCGAACAAATTGCCGCCCGAGGCGATCAGGGTCTCATAGAACGCCCGAACGGCCGCTCGGCCCTTGGGACCTCGGTCGGGGCCAGTGCCCCAGATATGATATTGCGGCTCGGCGGTCAGCGTGGCCATCAGCGCCTCGATCTCGCCGCAGACCTCGGTCTTCATGTGGTCGCGCACTTCCTTCAGCAGCGTCTTGTGGCGCGGATTGGTCTCGGCCTCGTAGGCCGCCTCGACGGCCGCCCAGGTCCTGGTAGGATCGACTTTCATGCACGTGCTCCCGTTTGTGCCCGGATCCCATCTTAGTGGTCCGATCCGCTGGAAAACAGGCCGGGAATCTCTCGCGTGGAATAAATTAATCAATGTTTAACGACATATTTGCGGTACCCTGACGCCTTGCCGCCAACGCATGCCCGGAGCCCGACCTTGAGTGAGAAACCCGCACGTCCCGCCTGGTTCGCCAGGCGCGAGATCGCCCCGTTCACCCTCGACGACGCGGAGGTCGCAGAGGTGCTCGCCAAGGCCACCCATGCCGTCGTTTCCTGGGTCACCAGGGACAGCAAACCAGTGTCCGCGGTGGTGGTCTACGTCATGGTCGACGGCGTCATCACCATCACATCCACCACCAACCGGGCCAAATACCACGCCTGGCGCCGCAACCCGGCCGCCAGCTTCTGCATCTGGGATCCGGATAATATCGGCCGTCAGGTCACCCTCCGGGGGACGATTGAGATCATCCAGAGCGCCGATCTGCTGCGCCGCTTCACCGAGATTTTCCTGACCCAGCGCATGGGCGGCACCCCTCCGTCGCCCGAGCGCCTGGCGGCGGAGATCGAGAAATTCGACGCGCCGGACCGGCACATGATGCAACTGCATGTCGAAAAGGTCCTCACCCATGACCTTACCCGCCTGTTCAAGGCGGAGCGGGACGGCACCGACGTTTGGAGCTGAGGGCCTTCGTATCCGATCGGCGCCCCGGGCGCGCTGTCGCTGCCGTAACGGATAAGTCAGTTGTCAGGACACGGCGGATCGGCGCTCGCCAGCCCCGCCGTTGCCGCGCCTAATACTTCGACGGGACGTACAGTTCGGGCGGCAGCACGGCACGCTCGTAGTCCGGGTTGAACACCCGCTCGGGCAGGTCGACCTCTTCCTGCGGCACTTCGGTGTAGGGGATAAGGGTCAGCAGATGGGCCATGCAGTTCAGCCGCGCCCGCTTCTTGTCGTTGCCCTCGACGATGTACCAGGGCGCCTCGGGAATGTTGGTGCGGATCAGCATGTCTTCCTTGGCCTTGGTGTAGGCTTCCCATTTCACCCGCGACTGCAGGTCCATGGGGCTCAGCTTCCACTGTTTCATCGGGTCGTGGATGCGGACCAGGAAGCGCATCTGCTGCTCCTCGTCGGTGATCGAGAACCAGTATTTCACCAGGATGATGCCGTCGCGCACCAGCATGCGCTCGAACTCGGGCACGTCATTGAAGAAGCGCGCGACCTGTTCCTCTGTGGCGAAGCCCATGACCCGCTCGACGCCGGCGCGGTTGTACCAGGACCGGTCGAACAGCTCGATCTCGCCGCCCGCGGGCAGATGCGGGATGTAGCGCTGGAAGTACCACTGGGTCCGCTCGCGGTCGTTGGGCGCGGGCAGGGCGACGACGCGGCAGATGCGCGGGTTGAGCCGTTGGGTGATGCGCTTGATCACGCCGCCCTTGCCGGCGGAGTCGCGGCCCTCGAACAGCACGACGACGCGGGCCTTGGTGTGCGCCGCCCAGCTCTGCAGCTTGATCAGCTCGGACTGCAGCCGCAGCAGCTCGCGGAAATACACCAGGCGGTCGATGGTGTCGGGATGGGTCCGCTTGTAGATCTTGCGGATTTCCATGGACAGCGCCGGCTCGGACAGCTCCAGCTCGTAGTCCTCGTCGAGCGTGTCGGCCAGTTCGGCTTCCAGCCAGTCGAGCTCGTCGTCGTTTGTATCCCGATTGACCATGTCGCATCTCCTGTCGGCCGCCGTTGGCGCGTCGGGCAATAGGAACACGCCGTCTTTACCGTTTTGTTGCAGCCGGGCCGCATGACGGCTGTGAGGTCGATGCGTTTCCTTGACCCGTCATAGCCCGGACGCTACGGTGCGCGCCCGACTGCCACGTCCCGGGCAAATGTAACTGGTAAGCTGGACACGCGGCGGCCCTATGATGGGGTTTCCACATTGATGGACGACAAGGAACCGGCGGCGCCGCAGCAGCTGCTCGAGACGCCTCATTTGGCCGACGCGCTGGAGAGCGACCGTTTCAAGCGGTTTCTGGACCACATTCCCGTCGCCATCGCCGTTGCCGAGCTGCATCCCGCCGAGCAACTGACCTATGCCAACATCGAATTCGAACGCCTGGCGGGCGTCGAGGCGGCCACGCTCGTCGGCAAGACATGGACCGAATTGCCGCGCATCGCCTCCAGCGAGGAGGCGGGCAGGCCGCTGGGCGAGGCCATCGTGAAGGAGGCCGATTATCTCGGCGTGTTCGAGATTCCGGCGCCCGATGCGCCAATCGTGGTCGATGCCTGGTCGAACGTCATCGAGGACGATGCCGGTACGCCGATGTTTCGGCTCGTCGCGCTGGCGGATATCGGCACGCGCGACCGGTCGCAGGAGTCCGAGCTTGAAAGGCAGCTTACCGAAAAGGATATGCTTCTGCGCGAGCTGCAGCACCGGGTGAAGAACAATCTGCAGATGATCACGGCGCTTATCCGGCTCGAGGCGCGCAATCTTTCCGACAGCGAGGCAAGCCCGCGCTTTGACCGGCTCGCCGGCCGGGTTGCCGCGCTTGCCCAGCTGTACAAGTCGCTTGAAAACGGGACGACCGAGAGCGTGGATCTGGGCGTCTACCTCAGCCAGGTCGCCCTGGCGGTGATGGAAGCGCACGCCGTGGAAGGCATCCGCCTTGATCTGAAGGTCGACAGCTGGCCGGTCTCGGTCGATGTCGCGATGCCGACCGGCTTGGTGGTGAACGAACTGCTGACCAATTCGCTCAAGCACGCGTTCATCGGCCGCGACGGCGGCACGATCACGCTGCATGGCCTGGTCGACGGGAAGGGCTGTCGTGTGGTGGTGGCAGATGATGGCGTCGGTCTACCCGACGGAGTCGAATGGCCCGTCACCGGCAAACTCGCCAACCTGATCGTCCAATCCCTGCGCGAGAACGCCGGCGCCAGGATCGACGTCACCTCCGAAGCCGGCAAGGGCGTCAAGGCGACTATTGTATTCGACCGGGCGGATGCCGCGCCGTAGTGCCCGGCTGCGACTGGCGATGGCGCCGTCGGCCCGCTCGGCCTCGACAGCGGACTTCACGCCGGACATCCGCGCGTTTCCTTGACCCGTAACAGCCCCGACGCTACGGTGCGCGCGCCTTCCACTGGGGTTGCCAAGCCATGTCTTCCGCGCCGTCCTTTCAGGAGTTGATACTGACGTTGCAGGCCTATTGGGGCCGGCAGGGTTGCGTACTGCTCCAGCCTTACGACGTGGAAATGGGCGCGGGGACGTTCCATCCGGCGACCACGCTCAGGGCGCTGGGGCAGAAGCCCTGGAAGGCCGCCTATGTGCAGCCGTCACGGCGGCCCAAGGATGGCCGCTACGGCGAGAATCCCAACCGGCTGCAGTGCTACTACCAGTTCCAGGTGATCCTGAAGCCGTCGCCGCCCGACATCCAGGAGCTGTATCTCGGTTCGCTGAAGGAGCTGGGCCTCGATCCGGCGATCCATGACATGCGCTTCGTCGAGGACGACTGGGAAAGCCCGACACTGGGCGCCTGGGGCCTAGGCTGGGAAGTGTGGTGCGACGGCATGGAAGTCAGCCAGTTCACCTATTTCCAGCAGGTCGGCGGCATCGACTGCAGCCCGGTCTCGGGCGAGCTGACCTACGGGCTGGAGCGGCTCGCCATGTACATCCAGGGCGTCGACAACGTCTACGACCTGAACTACGGCAACGGCGTGAAATATGGCGACGTGTTCCTGCAGAACGAGCGCGAGCAGTCGACCTACAATTTCGAGAAGGCCAACACCGACATCCTGTTCCAGCACTTCCGCGACGCCGAGGACGAATGCCAGGCGCTGCTGGCTGCCGGCCTGGCGCTGCCGGCCTATGACCAGTGCATCAAGGCCAGCCACAACTTCAACCTGCTGGACGCCCGCGGCGTGATCTCGGTCACCGAGCGCCAGGCCTATATCGGCCGCGTCCGGGCGCTGGCGAAGGCATGCTGCGAGGCATGGCTGAAGAGCCAGGATTCCACTCAGGTAGGGGCCGCGTGATGGCCGAATTCCTGCTCGAACTCCTCTCCGAGGAAATCCCCGCCCGCATGCAGGCCCGCGCCGCCGAGGACCTGAAACGCCTCGTCACCGAGAAGCTGAAGGCCGCCGGCCTGGAGTTTTCCAAAGCCGACGCCTTTGTGACGCCGCGCCGCCTGGCGCTGGTGATCGACGGCCTGCCCGTCGCCCAGCCCGACGTGAAGGAAGAGCGCAAGGGTCCGAGGGTGGACGCGCCGGCCCAGGCCATCGAGGGCTTCCTGCGCTCGACCGGCCTCAGCCGGGACCAGCTCACCGAGGTCGAGGACAAGAAGGGCACCTTCCTCGTCGCCATCATCGAGAAGCAGGGCGGGGCGACCGCCGACGTGATCGCCCAGATCGTGCCCGAGGTGATCCGCTCGTTCCCGTGGCCCAAGTCGATGCGCTGGGGCGCCGGCAGCCTGACGTGGGTGCGCCCGCTGCACTCCATCGTCGCCGTGTTCGGCGGCACGATCGTGCCGTTCGAGGTCGATGGCGTGGCGAGCGGCGACAGCACCGTCGGCCACCGCTTCCTGGCGCCCGCGCGGTTCTCCGTGGCGGACTTCGACGACTACAAGGCGCGGCTGCGCAAGGCCAACGTCATCGTCGACCCGCGCGAGCGCAAGCTGGACATCAGCGAGCATCTCGACCTCTACGGCCAGCAGAACGGCCTGCTGCCGATCGAGGACGACGGACTGTTCGACGAGGTCGCCGGCCTGGTGGAATGGCCGGTGATCCTGGTCGGCACCATCAACCAGGCGTTCATGGATGTGCCGCCCGAGGCGCTGATCTCGGCGATCAAGACCCACCAGAAATACCCCATGTTCCGCGACAGGGCGGGCAACCTGGCGCCGCGCTTCGCCATCGTGTCGAACCTGGCGGCGAAGGACGGCGGCAAGGCGATCATCGCCGGCAACGAGCGCGTGCTCAGCGCGCGCCTGTCCGACACCAAGTTCTTCTGGGACCTGGACCGCAAGACTTCCCTGGAAAGCCGCCTGCCGGCGCTGGAGGAGGTGGTGTTCCACGAGAAGCTGGGGACGCTGGGCGAAAAGGTCCGCCGGGTCACCGCGCTGGCGGTGGAACTCAGCAAGTCGATCCCCGGCGCCGATCCCGAAAAGGCGAGGGAAGCCGCCGGCCTCGCCAAGGCCGACCTGCGCACCGAGATGGTGGGCGAGTTCCCCGAGCTGCAGGGCATCATGGGACGTTACTACGCCCTCGCCGAAGGCAAGTCGTCCGAGGTGGCCGAGGCCATCGCCGACCACTACAGGCCGCAAGGCCCCAACGACAAATGCCCGACAGCGCCGGTCAGCGTCGCCGTCGCCATGGCCGACAAGATCGACACCCTGGTGGGCTTCTTCGGCGTCGACGAGAAGCCGACCGGCTCCAAGGACCCGTTCGCCCTGCGCCGCGCTGCGCTCGGCGTGATCCGGCTGGTGCTGGAGAACGGGCTGCGGCTGCGGTTGCTCGATGTTTTCCGGGGCGCTGGAGCATCGTCCGATACGGCATTGCAATTGCTTGAGTTCTTCGCCGATCGCCTGAAGGTCTATCTGCGCGAGCAGGGCGTGCGCCACGACCTGATCACCGCCGTCTTCGCGCTCAGCGGCGAGGACGATCTCGTCCGATTGCTCGACCGTGTGAAGACGCTGCAGGGCTTCCTCGACACCGAGGACGGCATCAACCTGCTGGCGGCCTATAAGCGCGCCACCAACATCGTGCGCATCGAGGAGAAGAAAGACGGCGCGTCTTATGACGGCGCCGCCGACTATGAACGGCTGGCGCAGGAGGAGGAGAAGGTGCTGCATGCCCGGCTCGCCGACGCCATGCAAGCCGCCGAAATCGCGGTGAAGGACGAGCGTTTTACCGACGCCATGGCGGCGCTCGCCGGCCTGCGCCGTCCTGTCGACGCGTTCTTCGACCATGTCACGGTGAACGCCGAGGACCCGGACTTGCGCCGCAACCGGCTGCTGCTGCTGTCGCAGATCCGTGCGACGCTCAACCAGGTGGCGGATTTTTCCAAGATCGAGGGATGATGCGGACGTTGCCAATCGTGCGCCATCCTTCCACAGTCTTCATCCCGATGGATGCGTGGATGGAACGCCCCTCACCCTAGCCCTCTCCCAGAGGGAGAGGGAACAGGTCGAGGCGACGGCGGATATTGTGACCCTCTCCCCATGGGAGAGGGAGGGACCCGCGCCTAGCGCGGGAGGGTGAGGGGCGTTCTCTCCGAAGGGAACGTTACCAAGGAGAGTTTTGGATGACGAAATGGGTCTACAGCTTCGGTGGCGGCGCGTCGGAAGGCGATGCCGGCCTGAAGAACCTGCTGGGCGGCAAGGGCGCCAACCTGGCCGAAATGAGCAATCTGGGCCTTCCCGTGCCGCCGGGCTTCACCATCTCCACCGAGGTCTGTACCGCCTATTACGACAATAACCGCGCCTATCCCGCTGAATTGAAAGAACAACTCGAGGCGGCGCTCGCCAAGGTCGAGGGCATTGTCGGCGCCCGCTTCGGCGACAAGGCCAATCCGCTGCTGGTGTCGGTGCGCTCGGGCGCCCGCGCGTCCATGCCGGGCATGATGGACACGGTGCTCAATCTGGGTCTCAACGACGAGACCGTCGAGGGTCTCGGTGCGCTGTCGGGCAACCCGCGCTTCGCCTATGACAGCTACCGCCGCTTCATCCAGATGTATTCCGACGTGGTGCTGGAAGTGGAACATTACCACTTCGAGGAAATCCTCGACATCCACAAGGAAAACCATGGAGTTACGCTCGATACCGAACTCGGCGTCGAGGAACTGCGGATGCTGGTGAAGGCGTACAAGGACAAGGTCCAGGAAGAACTTGGCAGGCCGTTCCCGTCCGATCCGCACGAACAGCTCTGGGGCGCCATCGGCGCCGTGTTCAACTCCTGGCAGAACGACCGCGCCAAGGTCTACCGCCGCCTGCACAGCATCCCGGAAGCGTGGGGCACGGCGGTCAACGTGCAGGCCATGGTGTTCGGCAACATGGGCGAGGACTCGGCGACAGGCGTCGCCTTCACCCGCAACCCTGCCAACGGCAACAGGGAGCTCTATGGCGAGTACCTGCTCAACGCCCAGGGCGAGGACGTGGTCGCCGGCATCCGCACGCCGCGCTACATCAGCATGGCGGCCAGGCAGGCGGCGGGCGAGACCGACCCGTCGCTGGAGGAATCGCTGCCCGAGACCTTCCGCGAGCTGTCGGCCATCATGGGCAAGCTCGAGGCGCATTACCGCGACATGCAGGACATCGAGTTCACGGTCCAGAAGGGCCGGCTGTGGATGCTGCAGACCCGCAGCGGCAAGCGCACCGCCGCCGCCGCGCTCAAGATCGCGGTCGAGATGGCCCATGACGGATTGATCACCGAGCGCGAGGCGATCGGCCGCATGGACCCCGAGGCGCTCGACCAGCTGCTGCACCCCACGCTCGATCCGAACGCCCACAAGGAAATCCTCACCCGCGGCCTGCCGGCGTCGCCCGGCGCGGCCAGCGGCATGATCGTGTTCGATGCGGACGAGGCGGAACGCGCCGCCTCCGAGGGCAAGGACGTCATCCTGGTGCGCATCGAGACCAGCCCCGAGGATATCCATGGCATGCATGCCGCACAGGGCATCCTGACCAGCCGCGGCGGCATGACCAGCCACGCGGCCGTCGTTGCCCGCGGCATGGGCCGTCCCTGCGTGTCGGGCGCCGGGTCGCTGCGCATCGACTACAACGCCGGCACCCTGTCGGTGGCCGGCGAGACACTCAAGCGCGGCGACATCATCACCCTCGACGGCACGACGGGCGAGGTGATCAAGGGCGCCGTGCCGACGATCCATCCGGAACTCTCCGGCGACTTCGCCACCCTGATGGGCTGGGCCGACAAGGTGCGCCGGATGAAGGTGCGCACCAACGCGGAAACCCCGCTCGACGCCCGCACCGCCCGCCAGTTCGGCGCCGAGGGCATCGGCCTGTGCCGCACCGAGCACATGTTCTTCGAGGCGGACCGGATCATGGCGGTGCGCGAGATGATCCTTTCGGAGACCGAGGCCGAGCGCCGAGCCGCCCTGGCCAAGCTCTTGCCGGTGCAGCGCCAGGACTTCATCGAGCTGTTCCACATCATGAAGGGCCTGCCCGTCACCATCCGGCTGCTCGATCCGCCGTTGCACGAGTTCCTGCCTCAGACCGACGAGGAACTGAAGGAGATCGCCGAGCAGGCCGGTGTTTCGCTGGCCACCATGCGCAAGCGCGCCAACGAGCTGCATGAGAGCAATCCCATGCTGGGCCACCGCGGTTGCCGGCTGGGCATTTCCTATCCGGAGATCTACGAGATGCAGGCCCGCGCCATCTTCGAGGCGGCGCAGGACGTGCATCGCGAGACCGGCGACACGGTGGTGCCCGAGATCATGATCCCGCTGGTCGGCTCCAAGCGCGAACTGGATATCCTGAAGGGCAGGGTCGACGGCATCGCCAGGGAGCTGGGCTTCAAGGCCGACGGCTATGTGGTCGGCACCATGATCGAACTGCCGCGCGCCGCGCTGCTGGCCGACCAGATCGCCCAGACGGCGGCGTTCTTCAGTTTCGGCACCAACGATCTGACGCAGACGACCTATGGGCTCAGCCGCGACGATTCGGCCAGCTTCCTTGAGGATTATCTGCGCAACGGCATCTACGAGAAGGATCCGTTCGTGACTCTCGATCGCGAGGGCGTCGGCCAGCTGATCCGCATGGCCGCCGAGAAGGGGCGGGCGACCCGCCCCGATATCAAGCTCGGCATCTGCGGCGAGCATGGCGGCGATCCGGCGTCGATCGCGTTCTGCGAGGAAGTGCAGCTGGACTACGTGTCATGCTCGCCCTACCGGGTGCCGATCGCCCGGCTGGCGGCGGCGCAGGCGACGCTCAACAACGCGCCCGCCAAGGACTGAGGATTGGCCGCGCGGGTCCCCGACTTCCAGGCCCTCGCGACCGGCGCCAAGCCGGCCATGGCGGCGGCGCTCGCCGCCATCGAGCGTGATCCGAACGATCCGGATGTGGTCGCCCTGCTGGACATGGCATGGGCGGCGCCAAAGGGCCATGTCATCGGCCTGACCGGCCCGCCCGGAGTCGGCAAGTCGACGCTCACCGGAGCCCTGATCCGCGCCTGGCGCGGCGAGGGCCGGACAGTGGGCGTCATCGCCGTCGATCCGTCGTCCAAGCGCACCGGCGGCGCCCTGCTGGGCGACCGCACGCGGCTCGCCAACGACGCCGAGGATGGCGGCATCTTCGTCCGCTCCATGGCCGCCCGCGACCGGCTGGGCGGCCTCGCGTCGCTGACCTTCGCCGCCATGGTGCTGATGCGCGCGGTCTACGACATCGTGCTGGTCGAAACCGTGGGCGTTGGCCAGTCCGAGACCGACGTGGTCACCGTGGCCGACACGGTGGTGTTCTGCATCCAGCCCGGATCCGGCGACAGCCTGCAGTTCATGAAGGCGGGCATCATGGAGGTGCCGCATATCATCGTCGTCACCAAGGCCGACATGGGCCAGGCGGCAATCCGCGCCCGCGCCGACGTGAAGGGCGCGCTCAGCCTGAACAGCGCGGGCGACGGCTGGGACGTGCCGGTGCTGCTCGCCTCGGCGTCGTCCGGCGCCGGCATGGACACGCTGCTGGCCGCGCTGGCGGCGCGCCGCTCATGGCTGGGCGAGGGCGGCAGGCTCGCCGACTCGCGCCGGTCCCAGGACCGTCACTGGCTGGAGGAGACGCTGCGCGACCGTTTCGGCCGGGAAGGATTGAAGCGGCTGGGGAAGGCGATCGACGACGACCGCGACGGCTCGCCGTTCCACCGCGAAGCCCGCTTGGCAAAAACGCTGCTGTACCAATAGCCTAGTAGGATATGCTCATCAGCGCGATGGCGCCGACCACGCCGATGGCGAGGACGATCCACAACCACTTTTCCCTGCTCTGCTGCTGCTCTTTGCGTCTGCGCGATGTCATGCTCTGGGCCGCCTGTACCGGTTCAACATTCAGGACGTTACCGTGACTCGCCGACTGTAACCGGTTGCGTCGGCGGACCCAAGAGGCTGCCGCGCACAAGTGCCTCGAAGCGGGCGAGGGCGTCCTTCGTCCCAACCTCGTCATAGATCGCCTGCGCGCCGGGATCGGGCTCGCTGCACAGGCCAAGGGCGTAGCGCAACGTGGCGGCGGTGATCTTCAGGTGCGAGGCCCGTTCCATGAACACATTGGGCTCGGTCTCGGTGAAGAAGCAGCGCACCGGCAGATTGCCGCGCACCGGCAGCCTTTCGACCAACCTGAAATACGGATGCGGGTAGTCGAAAGCGTGGCCGCCGGCCGGATAGACCTGCATGTCGACGACGAGGCCGGGATTGTCACGTTGGAGCCGGCCGGTGAGGCTGGCGCAAAGCGCCGCTGGCGTCACCCGGTCGAGACCCCCGCTCAGCACCAGCACCGGCGCGCCGGTCGCCGCCTCGTCGAGGAACGAGAAGCCGCACCACGGATAGAACGCCACATGCAGGGCGAAACGGTTGCCGCCGTCCGCCAGCCTGCTTCGGAAGCGTTCGAGGCTGGCCAGCAGGGCTGGGCCCGCGCCCTTGGAAAATCCCATGATGCCAACACGTTGTGAATCGATCCTCGGATCCGCGCTGAGCATGTTCAGCGCCGTATAGGCGTCGGCGATGATCGAGGCTTCGGACACGGCGGCCTGGTCGTAAATGGTCTGGCTGACCTTGCGCCCGCCGAAGCTGTCGACGGCCAGCGCCGCGATGCCCCAGTCGTTCAGCAGCCTGGCATAGAACCAGTCCTGCGATCCCTGGCCGGTGCCGCCGTGCAGGATGACCATGGCCCCAACCTTCGTGCCGGCCGGGATGTTCTTCGGCATCATCAGGCTGCCCTTGATGCGCTGGACCGGCGCTTCAGCGGGACGGGCGAGCTCGTCGATGAAGCCCATGGTCCGGCTGTCGAGGGTGACGGACTGGCGTCCGGCAGGCGCGCTCGCACCGCAGGCCGCGAGCGTCAGGGTAAGTGTCACAGCCGCCAGCCACCTCATCAGCCGTCATCACGGCGAAGGCCGGGATCCAGACTGGACAATCTACGCGTCAGACTCGCAAAGTCTGGATCCCGGCCTTCGCCGGGATGACGGCTATCTATGTGGTGAAGAAAGGCCCCCAAGCCATTGTCCTATAGGTGCTAACTCAATTCCGTGTGCCTGTAGCACTCGACCATGTGGTCGTTCACCATGCCGACGGCCTGCATGAAGGCGTAGCAGATCGTCGGGCCGCAGAACTTGAAGCCGCGCTTCTTCAGGTCCTTCGACATGGCCTGGCTCTCGGCGGTTTCGGTCGGCACCTGCTTCATGCCGGTCCAGTGGTTCTGGATGGTCCGGCCATCGGTGAACTGCCACAGGTAGTCGGAGAACGGGGTGCCCTGCTCGCGCATGTCCAGATAGGCACGGGCGCTGGCGATGGCGCCCTCGATCTTGCCGCGGTGGCGGATGATGCCGGCGTCAGCCAGCAGCCGCACGACGTCCTGCTCGCCGTAGCGCGCCACTTTCTCGGGCTGGAAACCCTCGAACGCCGTCCGGAAGGTTTCGCGCTTGCGCAGGATGGTGATCCACGACAGCCCGGCCTGGAAGCCATCGAGCATCAGCTTTTCGTAGAGCGCCCGGTCGTCGCGCTCCGGCACGCCCCATTCATGGTCGTGATAGGCGACATAGAGCGGGTCCTGGCCGGGCCAGGTGCAGCGGAGGGGTTCGGTCATGGGGCGGGGCTCTCCACCCGCAGGGTCGCCGAGCCGGCGGTGAGCGGGGCGCCCTGTTCGCAGGCCTCCGCCACGTCCTCGATGCGCAGCAGCGCGATTCCCCGGTTGCCGGCGATGGACCGCACCTCGCCCGCGGGCTTGTCGCCCAGCAGCACTTCCGTCCCGGGCGCGGCGAAGCCCTCGATCACAACGGGATAGAGCTTGCGCCGGACGTTGCCGCGATACTTGGTCCGGGCGGTCAATTCCTGGCCCACATAGCAGCCCTTGCTGAACGACACGCCATTGAACGCGTCGAAATTGGCCTCGAGCAGCAGGGTCTTGTCCACCTCGAGGTCGCGCCTTGAGTCCGCCGCGCCGACTTCGACGCGGCGCGCCTCGTAGGCCTCGAACGGTGCGGGTGCGAATCCCAGCCTGTCCAGCGTCGCACCGGCGGTGGCGCGCGGCAGCGCGGCGCGGGCGCCCAGCCGGGCGGAGCGCGGATCGGTGAAGATGACGCCGCCATCCGTCTCCAGTGCCGCGCCGGGGACGTCGCCGACGCCCTCCACCGGGTCGAGCAGCGCGTACACGGCGAAATCCGCGCTGCGGTCGGCGATCGTCACGTCCGAGCGCAGCTTGTACATCATCAGCCGCTTCTGCAGGTCGGGCAGGCGGTCGCGGTCGGTGTCGAGCAGCAGCACATCGCCCAACTCGGCGATAAAGAACTCGAACAGGAACTTGCCCTGCGGCGTCAGCAGCGCGCCGTAGATGGCCTGGGACGGGGCGATCTTCTCCACATCGTTGGAAATCAGTCCCTGCAGGAATTCCCGGCGCTGCGATCCACCAACGGCCAGCAGGCCTCGTTCTTCCAGTAACACCGCGGTTTTCAACGGTTTCTCCTCTCTGACGCCCGCTTCCCGCCAGCGTCGGACGATGCGTAAAGCATGGTGGTGCCGGGTTACGGGCTTTTGCAACTCGATTTAGTGACATATAACCCGAAGGCCAAGAGGACCACGGATCGCATGGCCACTTTCGACCTACTCATCCGCAACGCGACCTGCGTTTCCCACCGGGGCGTCGGCCAGGCCGATATCGGCGTGCTCGGCGGCAAGACCGCCGCCATCGGCGACCTGTCGCTGGCGAACGCCGCCCAGGTGATCGACGCGACCGGCCTGCACCTGCTGCCCGGCGTAGTCGACAGCCAGGTGCATTTCCGCGAGCCGGGGCTCGAACACAAGGAAGACCTCGAATCGGGCAGTCGCGGCGCCGTGCTCGGCGGCGTAACCGCGGTGTTCGAGATGCCCAACACCAAGCCGTCGACGACCACGGCCGAGGCGCTGCAGTACAAGCTCGACCGGGCGCTCAACCGCATGTGGTGCGACCACGCGTTCTATGTGGGCGCCGCCGCCGAGAACGTCGAGCTGCTGGGCGAGCTGGAGCGCCTGCCGGGCTGCTGCGGCGTGAAGCTGTTCATGGGCGCCTCCACCGGCGACCTGCTGGTGCACGAGGACGAAACCATCCTGCGGGTGCTGCAGAGCGGTTCGCGCCGGGTCTCGATCCATTCCGAGGACGAGCAGCGCATGCGCGACCGCAAGGGTCTGGCCGAGGAAGGCAACGTGCTGACCCATCCGGTGGTGCGCGATGATCAGTCGGCAATCATCGCCACCCAGAGATTGCTGAACCTGGCACGGCAAGCGGGCAGGCGGGTGCACGTGCTGCACATCACCACCGCCGACGAGATCGACCTGCTGTCCCGCCACAAAGACATCGCCACGGTCGAGGTGACGCCGCAGCATCTGACGCTGGCTGGCCCTGACTGCTACGAGCAACTGGGCACGCGGGCGCAGATGAACCCGCCGATCCGCGACGCGCGCCACCGCGACGGGCTGTGGAAGGGCATCGCCGACGGCATCGTCGATGTGCTGGGCTCGGATCACGCGCCGCACACGCTGGAAGAGAAGGCCAGGCCCTATCCCGCAAGTCCGTCGGGCATGACCGGTGTCCAGACCCTGGTGCCGATCCTGCTGGACCACGTCAACGCCGGCCGGCTCAACCTGCAGCAGTTCGTCGACCTGACCAGCGCCGGGCCGGCCCGCATCTGGGGCATGGCCGGCAAGGGACGGCTTGCGGTCGGCTGGGACGCGGACTACACCATCGTCGACATGAAAGCTTCAAGGACGATCGAGGACGGCTGGATCGCCAGCCGCGTCGGATGGACCCCGTTCGATGGCCGCAAGGTTTCGGCATGGCCCATTGGCACCATCATCCGGGGCCAGCGCGTGATGTGGGACGGCCAACTGGCCAACGCCGCCACGGGGCAGCCGGTTCGGTTCAACGACACCCTGCGGGCTCATGGATAGCCTGCCGCTCTTCATCAAGGGACTGCTGATCGGCATTATCGTCGCGGCGCCCATGGGGCCGGTGAACATCCTTTGCATCCACCGCACCATCACCTGCGGTCGCATCGCCGGCTTGACCGCCGGCCTGGGCGCGGCGCTGGGCGACGGCGCGTTCGCGCTGGTGGCGGCGCTGGGCATCACCGCGGTCGCGGCCTTCGTCGAGGCCCATGAGGCCTGGTTCCGCATCCCCGGCGCGATCATGCTTCTGGCGCTGGGCGTCAAGCTGTGGCTGTCGCATCCCCATTACGAGCAGCGCGACGCCAACGGCCAGAGCCTGTTGCGATCGCTGGTCGCCACCTTCTTGCTGACCGTAAGCAATCCCATCACCATCGCGGCGTTCCTCGCCCTGTTCGTCGCCTGGGGCCTGAGCGCGGGCCTCACCATTCCGGCTGCGACCGAGGTGGTGCTGGGCGTGCTGGTCGGCTCCATGGCGTGGTGGGTGGCGCTGGTGTTCATCATCGGCATGCTCCACCGCAAGATCGAGGACCGTTACATGCTGCTGCTGAACCGCATTACCGCCGTCGCGGTGGTGCTGTTTGGTGTTTATGCGGTGGATTCGGTGACCTTGAAGATCTTCAGCTAGGCCCGTTTCGGAACATTAACGTCCCTCCCGTAGTTTCTTTGCCAGCGGCCGGCCGAGCGCGAATGGCTTGGACCGGCGCCTGGAAACGGGAGAACGACTATGCAGAGAAACGTGTCAGCAATCGTCGGCCTGTGCGCCCTCGCGGCCACCGGCCTGAGCGCCTGCGGCGGCGCGACACCCTACCAGCCCGCCGCCCAGCCGGGACGCAACGCGCCCAGCGGATACGGTTACAGCGAACAGCGCCTGGAACAGGACCGGTTCGTCGTCACCTTCAGCGGCAACAGCATGACCTCGCGCCAGACTGTGGAAACCTACCTGCTTTTCCGCGCGGCCGAGGTAACCATGCAGAGCGGCTACGACTGGTTCCTCACCACCCAGCGCGGCACCGACCGGCGCACCCGCACGGTTGTCGACCGGGCTTATGGCATCGGTCCCTACCCGTACTGGACGCCCTACTGGCGCTACGGCGGCGCGCGCTACGGCTGGCGTTCGTGGGATCCGTATCTGGGCGACCCGTTCTGGGATTCTGGCATCGACGTCCGCACGATCGACCGCTACGAGGCCAGCGCCGAGATCGTGATGGGCAAGGGGCCGCGCCCCGAAGACCCGCGCGCCTTCATGGCGCGGGACGTGCTTGGGTCGCTGCAGGGCCGGATCGAGATGCCGCGTTAAGCGAGGTCGGTGTGCGCGAAGTCGTCGCCCTTGTAGAGCAGCTGGGACTTCAGGGTCTTGGCGCAGGCATAAGCGAAGCAATCGCCGAAATTGAGGGCAGCGGGGTGGCCTACAGCCTTCCCATATGTCGCGCTCGCCTCAAGCGCCAATCGGCCGATGGCTGGAGTGATGGCGATTTCCTCCGCCGCCACTTCTGCGGCGAATGCATCGACCGCGAGGGCGGCTCGCCTGAGGAGATCGGCAGCAGGCTTGGCGCCCGGCGAGGCTTGCCTTGCCAAGGCCAAGGCGGCTTCGAACCTTACAAGCGGTGAAATGCAGAACGGTCCGTCGGCGGTCGCCAGACGCTTCTCCAGTTCCCGTGCGCCCGGCTCGCGTCCAAGGATCGCGACTATGGCAGACGCGTCGATGAACATCAGGCGTCGCCCCACATCTCGTCGGTATAGCGCTTCATGTCGAAGTCCGGGTCGCGAGGCCCCAGAGCATCGGCCAGCGCTTTCGCGCGCTCCAGCCGCTCGCTCAGCGGCAGTGCACGACGCGCCTCGTCGAGTTGAGCCTGAAGCGCCCGGCGCACCGCTTCCGTTTTGGTTTTGGTTTTGGTGAGCTTGCGAACTTCTTCCGCCAGCGCATCAACCTCGGGATCTCGAATGAAGAGGGCCATTGGGATATCTCCTTCTGGATATCAAGATATCACAGTAGGGATATATTTCCAGCTTGGGCCTACCGCTTGCCCCAGGCGATGAAGAACGGGTTCTCGAACCCGGGCTTGCCGTAAAGGAACGGTGCGCCGTCGACCGTCGTGACGGTGCCGCCCGCGGCGCGCAGCACGGCGTGGCCGGCGGCGATGTCCCATTCCATGGTGCGGCCCAGCCGCGGATACATGTCGGCCTCGCCGGCGGCGATCAGGCACAGCTTCAGCGAGCTGCCGGCCGACTTCAGCTCCTTGACGTCGAAGTCCTTCAGGAACTCCTCGGTCTTGTAGTCCCGGTGCGAGCGGCTGGCGATGACCGTCAGGCCCTTGTCGGGCACCGGATTGGCGGTGATGGAGGTGCCGTCGCCGGTGGCGCTGTCGCCGAAACCGCAGAACATCCGGCCGATGGCGGGCGCGTAGACCACGCCGATCACCGGATGGCCGTGCTCGATCAGCGCGATGTTGACGGTGAACTCGCCGTTGCGGTTGATGAACTCCTTGGTGCCGTCGAGCGGATCGACCAGCCAGAACCGCCCGCCGGAGACGTCCGGGATGCGGCCGGCGGCGACGCTTTCCTCGGCGATCACCGGAATGTCCGGCGACACGCGCGCCAGGCCCTCGAGGATGACGGCTTCCGCCGCCTCGTCGGCCTCGGTGACCGGCGACGCGTCGTCCTTGCGGCGCACGTCGAAGTCGGTGTTGTAGATGGCCAGGATGGCCTCGCCCGCATCGCGGGCAATGGCCTGGAGTTGGGTGCACAACGAGGCGTGCTTCTGGGCTGCATGATCTGTCATGCCACAGGTTTTTAATGGGCGGATTTCGCCAAGTCACGCGGCAAGCGCGTCCGGCCCTGAATATGCCGTCCTTGCTCCGCGCACGCCTCCCGCTATATAGCCAGCCCATGCAGACGGCACCAGCGCATGGGACGGCCCCCGCGATCGACCTGGGACTGGGCAAGCCGCCCGGCGCCTCGCGTGTCGTCGTCGCCATGTCGGGCGGCGTCGACAGCTCGGTGACCGCCGCTCTCCTCGCCGAGGCCGGCTACGACGTGGTCGGCATCACCCTGCAGCTGTACGACCACGGCGCGGCGGTGGCACGCAAGGGCGCCTGCTGCGCCGGCTCGGACATCCACGACGCTCGGCGGGTCGCCGAGACGCTGGGAATTCCCCATTACGTGCTGGATTATGAAAGCCGGTTTCGCCAGTCGGTGATGGACGACTTCGCCGACTCCTATTTGCGCGGCGAGACGCCGATCCCCTGCGTCCGCTGTAACCAGACCGTCAAGTTTCGCGACCTGCTGGAGACCGCCCGCGACCTCGGCGCCGAATGCCTTGCGACCGGCCACTATGTCCAGCGGGTCGAGGGCAGGGCCGGCGCCGAGCTGCACCGGGCCGCCGATCCGGCCAAGGACCAGTCCTATTTCCTGTTCGCCACCACGGCCTCGCAGCTCGACTATCTGCGCTTCCCGCTGGGCGCCATGGGCAAGGACGAGACCCGCGCCCACGCCGCCCGCTTCGGCCTCGCCGTGGCCGACAAGCCCGACAGCCAGGACATCTGCTTCGTGCCCTCGGGCGACTACGGCGCGGTGATCGAGAAGATGCGCCCCGGCGCCGGCGCGGCCGGCGCCATCGTCCACCTGGATGGTCGCGTGCTGGGCCGGCACGACGGCATCATCCACTACACAATCGGCCAGCGCCGCGGCCTGGGAATCGGCGGCGGGATGACCGACGGCAATTCGCCGCTGTTCGTGGTGCGAATCGATCCCGAGACCAGGCAGGTCGTCGTCGGCCCGCGCGAGGCGCTCGCCGTCACCGACGTCTATGTGAAGGATCTGAACTGGCTGGGCGGCGCGATCCCGGCCCACGGCCTCGATGTCGCCGTCAAGGTGCGGTCGACCCGTCCGCCGCTGCCCGCTGTGATCAGGTCGCTGGGCGAGGGCAGGGCGGTGGTCACGCTGCTGCAGCCCGAGGAAGGCGTCTCGGCCGGCCAGGCCTGCGTCGCCTATGACGGCCAGCGCGTGCTGGGCGGTGGCTGGATCATGGGCGCCGAGCGCACTCGTCCGGCGTGATGATCGCCTGAAACGAAAAACGGCGCGGACTCTCGCCCGCGCCGCTCGAAACCATCCTTGCGGAGGGCCTAGTTCATCTTCAGCGCGTCCTTCAGGGCTTCACGATCATCCTCGTTCTGCTCCTTGACCGCCTTGTTGACCGCCTTCTGGTGGTCCTTCAGGTTCTCGCGCTGGTTTTCCTGCACGTCGTTCAGGGCGGCGTCGTTGGTAACCGGATCCAGCACCTTGTCCTGCACATCCTGATTGTCTTTCAGGGCTTCGCGCTGCTGCTCCTGCATGATCTTGCCGGCCTTCATGTCGGCCTTCTGCTCGGACTTGAGCGCCTCGCGCTGCTGTTCCTCGTAGGTTTTCTCGACTTTCGTCGCCGTATCTCCGGCATAGGCGGCGGTAGCGCCGAGCGCCACGGAAACCGCGATGAGAGCTGCTGAGATTCGCATGGGAAAGACCTCTGTCTGGTTTGCAACTGCGCAGTGAACGACGCCGCGCCCCTGCGGTTCCCTGTTGCCAGACAGAATGCGCGCCCGCCACATATCCGCCACCTTGTCGCCCATAAAGGAACACACATGGAGGGGCCGCGCTTGCTAAAGGGCGAACCTCAAGCCCAGTTGCGGGCCGTGCATGGCGGCATCGAAGACAAAGCGGTCCGGGGTATCGGGCGTCCCTCTCGAATAATCGACATCGAGATAGCGGTACTGCGCGGTGATCGCGAACCTCTGTGGCGTACGTGTTCGTGCAACTGATGCCAGAGATGCAAGAAAGCCGCAGCGCTTTCGTAAAGGCGACCTCAATCCCACTGCCCTATGAAGGAATGGCGGTCTACTTCCTTGCCCTGATGGGTTTCATGGGCTTCTACGGGCTGGACAACCTGCGCACCCAAGCTCGCGACGGCGGGAATGACTTCAGCCTGCATTTGGCGGGGTTCGGCCTGTACGTGGCCTTGATGTCCTATCTGCTGGTCCACGGTCTGGAACTGCCATCATCGGCCTGATGCCGCAGGCGACGCTCGGCGCGCTGGTGCTGGTCGCGGCGATGTCGATGATCAAGCCGCAGGACTTCCGGGCCATTGGCCGGATCCGGCGGACCGAACTGATCTGGGCTCTGGCAACGCTGGCCGGCGTCGTTCTGATCGGTACGCTCGAGGGCATCCTGATCGCGGTCGCGATCTCCATGCTGACGCTGATCTGTCAGGCCAACCACCCGCCGGTCTATGCCGTGGCCTATAACCGGGAGAAAGCGGTGTTCCGGCGGGCGGGCGAGCATGAGAGCGACGAGACGTTTCCCGGGCTGCTGATGATGCGAACGGAAGGACGCCTGACCTTCGCCAATGCCGGCAATGCCAGTGACAAGATGCAGGCCCTGATCGCGCAAACCCAGCCGGAGGTCATCGTGCTGGAATGCAGCGCGATTCCGGATATCGAATACACGGCGCTGGTCAAGCTGACCGAGGCAGAGGCGAGGTTCCGCGAACGGGGCGTCCAATTGTGGCTGGCCGCGGTCAACCCGGATCTGCTGAAAATTCTCGAACGCTCGCCGCTGGGCGCCGCACTGGGTCATGAGCGCATGTTCTTCAGCCTGGCCAGGGCGCTGGAAGCCTGGCAGCGCAACAGTCGTGCCGTGTCCCTGCCGAACGCCGACTGAGCCGCGCACATGTCCATAGCCTGCCCATCCTTCGTCGCCGGAATTTCGCCTTCGCTCTGCAGCGCGGTCGACCACTATTGCGAGCGGACGAGTGGCTCGTTTGACGCGGAACCGGTCAACGCCATCACCAATCTGGCATTCCTGGTTGGCGCATTGATGGCGTGGCGCCTTGCCCGCGATCAGGAGCGGCTCGACCATCGCGGCCTGATCCGCGGTCTGATCGTCACGATGGCGGTCGTGGGGCTGGGCAGCATGCTGTTCCACACGGTCGGCACGCGGTGGGCCGAATGGGGCGACGTTATCCCGATCCTGGTCTTCATGCTGCTCTATCTCTGGCTCGTCCTGACGGTCTGTTTCGGTTGGCCGGCATGGCTCAGGACCGTCGCGCTGGCCGTATTCTTCGCGGTCACTTTTTACCTCGAGGCAGTGGTGCCGGGCACCGTGCTCTGGGGCGGCGCGCTATACCTGCCGACGGTGCTTGTGCTGGTCGCGGTTGGCGCGGCCCTCCGGTTCCGCAAGTCCAGGGCGGCGGGGACGATGTTCGCTGCCACGGGCCTGTTCCTGGCCTCGTTCGCCGCGCGCACGTTGGACGCGCCGCTGTGTTCCGCGTTTCCGCTCGGCACGCATTTTCTATGGCATCTGCTCAACGCCCTGGTGCTGTACATGCTGGTGCGGGCGGCGATACGGGGGATGGCTGGATCGGGGGCCGTACCAGGATGAGGCAAAGGCCGCTGCTGCGACGGGGGGCCGCAGGCGCCGGCCTCCCATAGAAAGCGCACCGAGGCTTGACGCGAGACTCCCTAGACGCTACATCCTGCGCCTCTCCGGGTTGGAGCCTAAAGTCCGCGGGACGGGCCTGAGACGGAGAGGGGGGCGATAACCCCGCGAGACCCTTCGGGGCGGAGTAGCTCAGTTGGTTAGAGCAGCGGAATCATAATCCGCGTGTCGGGGGTTCGAATCCCTCCTCCGCTACCAAACCGCTCCCCGACGACATCCGATGACGTGTAGAAATCCGCAGAATTCTGCGGTATAATGGCAGTTCATTGGCCAGCATCGTCCGTGTTTACCTGTCAAGGGCGGTCGGATTCTAGGCCAGTGGGGCGGAGTAAAAACAGGCCATTGAGCCGCGGCATGACGATATGCAAAGGGCCCCGATCGGGGCCCTTTGCATATCGTCTGCGTCCTTTCCCTATCAG